>DASXJP010000490.1:0-23500 GCA_036497345.1 Thermoanaerobaculia bacterium | reverse complement strand
ACCACCAATCCGGTGGTGTTCAATCACGGCACCAACTTCTCGAACCGGTCGGCGGACCTCCTCCTCTTCGCGGGTGACGGCGACGCCGACCGGCCGGACAACACCACGATCAGCAACAACCCGACCCTGTTCAACATCCTGAATTCGACCCAGGGGCCGGAGTACAACACCATCCTGACGCCGATCACCATCCCCTCCGGCGTCGGCACCACCACGGTGCAGATGAACTCGGCGCCGGTCGGCCAGAACCCCGACTCGCTGCTCTGGCAGGTGGCCGGCCTGCGCCTCCAGCAGCTCGACGTCGAAGGCGCGACCTGCCCGGCGCGGGTGATCGCCGGACCGCCGACCCAGCTCCAGGTGACGGTCTCGGATCCCCAGACCGGTATCCAGAGCATCGAGGTGACCCAGTCGGACAACGCCGACACGCCGGTGCCGCCGTTCACCGTCGGCACCACCGATCCGGTGACCATCACGGCCACCAAGATCAACCAGAGCCAGTCCGCCCACGTCACCATCGTGGTGACCGACCTGGCCGGCAACACCGTGACCTGCGATCCGGTCATCACCCTGGTGCAGCGCAGCACCACCATCGATCCGCAGGCGACCAAGTCGCTGGTGGACCAGGCGGAGAACAAGATCCTGATCATGAACAGCACCCCGGGTCTGAAGAACCTGGAGGTCGCGGTCAACGGCGCGAAATTCAAGGTGACCGGCCTCAAGGACGGCGAGAACCGGACGCTCGACATCTCCCGGGCGATGGTCCCGGGGAGCAAGAACTCGATCACCGTCAAGGGGCACGGGCCGGTGAGCAGCTCGGCCATGGTGGTGGTCTCCGACGGCTCCGTGCAGTAGGCGGAGAGCGGCACGGATCTTGAATTTGAAACCGGCATACTCCCGGAGGTGTATGCCGGGGCGCCTTTCACAACAAGGAGGAGCGATCCATGAAGAAGGCGTACAGAAAGCCGTCCCTGCGGCGTCTAGGTCTGTTGCGGCGGGTCACCCGGTTCAGCTTCTAGCTGCTGCACACACCCGGACCTGTTGTCGCCGGTGAGGCCTCCCCGGGCCTCGCCGGCTTCTCTTTGGGAGGGACTGATGATCGATGCGCAGAGCCGTCCCCGGCGGCGGGAGCGGGTGCTCACCCAGACCGCGGCCGGCACGCTGGTCCTGCTGGACCTCGACGGCGGACAGTACTACTCCCTCGACGAGGTCAGCGCCCACGTCTGGGAGCTGTGCGACGGCGAGCATGGCGTCGGCGGGATCGTGGAGGCGATCAGCGCCGAGTACGACGCGCCGGTGGAGACGATCTACGAGGACGTCCTGGCGTTCCTGGAGGAGATGGTGGATGAGAAGCTCCTGGTGGTCGAGGGCGCGTGAGCCCGTCGCGGAGACCCTCCTGCCCGTCCGCGTCGTCCTCTTCGCGGCGCTGGTGCCCCTGCTGCTGCGGCTCCGCAAGCTCCCCGATCTGCCCTCCTGGGTCGAGCCCCGGAGGCGGTCCCTGCCGCCACCCCACCCCTCAGAGATCGCGGCGCTGACCGAGCGCATCGACGAGCTGCTCATCGCCGGCCGGCCGGCGGTCCGCACCGGCTGCATGGTCCGCGGCCTCACCCTCTACCGCTTCCTCCGCCAGGCGGGCGCGGACGTCTCCCTCCGCTTCGGCGTCGGCACCATCCGCGGCGATTTCGCCGCCCACTGCTGGATCGTCTACCGCGGCGAGCCCCTGGCCGAGACCCACGATCCCCGGCCGCTGTTCACCGAGACCTGGCGGATCGAGCCCGCACCCTCACCCCCCGGCCCCCTCTCCCGTCCCCTCCCACCCTCCCTCACCGGGAGAGGGGGAGAAGAAAGCCTGCCGTGAGCGACTGCGCCTACCTCCTGCACGGCGTGCGGCTGGGGGTGCTGGCCACGGGCGAGGGGGAGCGGGCCGCCGCGGGAATCCACGCCCGCCTGGCCGGCCTGCCGCTCGACGGCGGCCCGCCGTTCGACCTGACGTTCGAGATGGCGGTCTCTGGAAGCCATGGGTTTGAGCGTCCAGGATCGGCGCGGCCGGTCTACGAGCCGCCGGTCGGCGAGGTGGTCTACGACGACGCGGCCGACCGGCTGTTCATCGGCTACGGCCCCCGCCTGCGGGTGCTCTGCGAGCCCGGGAGCGGCCGGGCGCGCGCCTCGGCGGCGGGGCTGGCGGAGGAGGACCTGTGGTCCCTCTCCCATCCGCTCTTCACCCTCCCCCTGGTGGAGCTGCTGAAGCGCCGCGGCCTCTACGGCCTCCACGCCGGGGGCGTCTGCCAGGGGGGGAAGGCGCTGCTCCTGCCCGGCACCAGCGGCGCCGGCAAGTCGACCCTCACCCTGGCGCTGGCGCGGGCGGGCTGCGGCTTCCTGGGGGACGACACCCTCTTCCTCGCCCGCCGGCCCGGAGAGGGGTTACGCGTCCTCGCCTTTCCGGACGAATTCGATCTCACCGAGCAAACCGTGTCGCTCTTCCCCGATCTCGCTTCCGAGCTCGGCGGCCCGCGGCCGGCGGGGTGGCGCAAGCGGCAGCTCCGGGTCGAGCGGGCCTATGGGACGCCGGTGGTCTGGGAGTGCGCGCCGGCGGTGCTGGTCTTCCCCCGGGTGGCGGGCGTGCGGCACAGCGAGCTTGAGCCCATGAGCCCGGGCGAGGCCCTGCTGGAGCTGGCCCCCAACGTGCTGCTGACCGAGCCCCGCTCCTCCCAGGCCCACCTGGACGCCCTGGCGGAGCTGGTGGCGGCGAGCGACTGTTATCGTCTGGCCACCGGGACCGACCTGGAGGAGGCGGTGCGGGTGGTGGGGGAGCTGCTGCCGTGACCCGCGAGGACCGCCTCCTCTGCCTCTGCGCCCGGCAGGAATTCCTCCCCGGGCACCGCCAGGCGGTGGAGGACCTCTGCCGCGGCGGGGCCGTGCGCTGGGACCGCCTGTCCGCGGCCGCGGAGCGGCAGGGGGTGCTCCCCATCGTGGGGGCCAACCTCCGGAAATGCGAAGCCGGCCTTCCCGCGACCCTGGCGGTCCGCTGCGAGCTCGCCGTGCTCGAGAACGCGGCCGTCCGCGAGCGCGACGCCGACCGCCTGGCGGCCGGTCTCGCCCGCCTGCTGGAGGTCGAGCTGGAGGCCATGCTGCTCAAGGGGACGGCGCTCACGCTCTCCGTCTACGCCGAGCCCTGGGTGGTGACCTCGCAGGACATCGACCTCGTGCTCCGCCCCGGGCCGGGGTGGGAGAAGGGGAAGGGGGAGGAGAAGAAGGTCCGCTGGGCCCTCTATTCGCACGGCGTCGAGTGCGACCTGGAGACCCACCACGACGTCACCATGAACGGCGTGCTGCCGGTCGACTTCCCGCGCATCTGGCGCGAGGCGCGGCCGGTCCGCTTCCGCGGCGTGCCCGCCTGGACGATGTCCCCCGAGGACCTGCTGATCTCCCTCGCCGTCAACTGCTGCCGCAAGCGCTTCCGCCTCAAGGGGCTGTTCGACGTGGCCGAGACCCTGCGGCGCGGCGAGGCGGTCCACTGGCCCCGGCTGGGGGCCCTGGCGCGCGAGGGGCATTGCGAGGGGATCGTCTACGCGGCCCTGCTGGCGGCGCGGGGAGCGCTCGGCGTCGGGCTGCCGGCGGGCTCTCTGAAGGCCCTGGGGGTCTCGCGGGTCCGGGCGGGGCTGCTGCGGTCGCTGATCGCGGCCTTCCTGAGCGCCGCCCCCTTCACCGGCCGCGCCGGCCGGCCGCTGGCCCTGGGCCTCGCCTACGCGAGCCTGCGGCCGGCCGAGGCCTGGCGGTCTTTCCGCTACAGCCTGACGCATCCGCCCGAGCACAAGGGGGAGGACCCGCGCGCGCCGGCGCAGGCGGCGGTGGCGGGGCCGTAGGCTCGTTTCCCCGCACCCGCGCACCGCAGAGGGTAGGGGTGCAACGCACCCCTTTTTGCAAGGAGAACATGATGAAAAAGACGAACAAGCTCGCCCTGCTCCTATTGCTGCTCGCCGCCCTCGCCCTGGCCCTGCCGGCCCTGGCCTCCCCCCCGCAGTGCGATTGTGCCGGGTACTGCACGCTTCACGGCGGCACCGCGACCTGCACCATCGTCTCGCCGTCGGGCAATACCGTCGTCACCTGTGGGTACTTCTACGGGCATTACTGCGAGGGTCCCGCCTAGGCGCAACTCTTCGTAGGGCAGGGTCGTACAATGAGAGCCATGGCGCGCAACGACGCCCTCATCGCCGAGAAGCGGCGGATCCTCCAGCTCGAGACGCTCTACGATCTGGCGATCGCGCTCCATGCGCAACGCCCGGAGCAGGAGCTGGTGGACGAGCTGCTGCAGAGGGTCTGCGCCGTGCTCGATCCAGGGGCGGCCGTGGCGGTCACCCGCGACGCCTACGGCGGGGCGCGCGGGGTCGCCTCGGTCGGCTGGCTGGACGACCTGCCCACGGGGGACGCCCTGCTGGCGGCCCCGATCTGGCGCGAGCTGCTGACCGAGGGGCGGACGCTCGTCCGCGCGGGCGGCGAGCTGGCCGGCCGCCCCTACGAGCAGCTCCTGGCCGCGCCCCTCGCCTACCGCGGCGTCTTCCTGGGCTACGTGGCCGTGCTCGACAAGGAGGTGCGGGGGGAGGACCCGGACCCTTCCTTCACCCCCGACGACCGGCGGTTCCTCGATTCGGTGACCGCCCTCGCCGGCGCCGCCCTCGACGCCGCCCGCCAGGTGGAGCGCCTGGAGACCCAGCGCGAGCGGCTGGAAGAGGAGAACAAGGCCCTCAAGGGGCGGCTCACCCAGGAGGTGGCGGGGCGCCGCATCGTGGCCCTGGCGCCGCCCATGCGCCGGGTGCTGGACGTGGTCGAGCGGGTGGCGCCGCGCGGCGTCAGCGTCCTGGTGCGGGGGGAGAGCGGCACGGGCAAGGAGCTGGTGGCCAAGCTCCTCCACCATCTCTCCGGCCGCGAGGGGGCGCTGATCGCCGTCAACTGCGCGGCGCTCCCCGAGTCGCTGCTCGAAAGCGAGCTCTTCGGCATCGAGGGGGGTGTGGCGACGGGCGTCCAGGCCCGCCCCGGCAAGTTCGAGCTGGCCGACCGCGGCACCCTCTTCCTGGATGAGATCGGCGACATGCAGACCTCCCTCCAGGTGCGGCTCCTGCGGGCCCTCCAAGAGCGCGAGGTCACCCGCGTCGGCGGCCGGCGGCCGATCCCGGTGGACGTGCGGCTGGTGGCCGCCACGCACCAGGACCTGGAGACGCTGATCGGCGACGGGCGCTTCCGCGAGGACCTCTACTACCGGCTGAAAGGCGTGGAGATCGAGCTCCCCCCGCTGCGCGAGCGCAAGCAGGACGTCCCCCACCTGGTGCGCGCCTTCATGGAGGAGTTCTGCCGCCGGGAGGGGATCCCGGTCCCCACCCTGCGCTCGGACGCGCTGGCCCTGCTGCTCTCCTATGACTTCCCGGGCAACGTCCGCGAGCTCCAGAACGTGATCGAGGGGGCCGTCTCCCTGGCCGACGGCGAGATCGACGCCGAGCTGGTCCGCTCCCTCCTCGCCGCGCCCCCCGCCCAGCAGACCGCCCCCGAGGCGCTCGACCTCGTCACCCTGGAGCGCCGTCACATCGCCCGCGTCCTCAAGCTGACCAACGGCAACAAGAGCGAGGCGGCGAAGATCCTCGGGCTGGACCGCAAGACGCTGCAGCGGAAGGGGTACTGAGGGCCCTTCCATCGGAGACGTGGCAGGGGTATACTGCCCGGCGGAGGAAAAAAGGTCATGGCCTTCAGCGCCGCCGAAATGGCAGAGATGCGTGAGGAGCTACGCAGGGTGGCTGCGGAGAAGCACCGTTACCACGTGCTTCCTCCCCGCGCCGAACGCAGCAACTGGGTGGTCATCGAGAGCGGCGGTGACACCCGGGCGAAGCTGACGGCTCGGACCAGGGACGTAGCGGTCCAGCGAGCCCGCGAGCTCGCCATGAAATTCAAGGGCGAGATGGTCGTTCATGGCATGGACGGTCGCGTTCAGGAGCATCTCAGTTTCAGAGAAGCAGAAAAATAACCCGCCGCTCTAATCCTCATCCTTGCTCCATGGTCCTCGACGCCGACCGATTCGATCGGAGCTTGTTCATCAATTGTCCTTTTGATCCTGAATACCGGCCTCTTCTCCACACACTGATCTTCACCGTTCTGGAGTGCGGTCTCGAGCCGAGGCTGGCCGTGGACAATGCCGATTCGGGACAGGTCCGCATATACAAGGTCCGGGACCTGATCAGGTCGTGCCGTTTCAGTATCCATGACATCTCGCGAATCGAGCCGCTCCGGGAGGGGGACCTTCCTCGCTTCAACATGCCGTTCGAGCTCGGTCTCGACATGGGATGCAGGTACTACGGCGGCGAGCGCCTCGAGAGCAAGCAGTGCCTGATTCTGGAACGGGAGCGTTTTCGCTATCAGCGAGTCTTGTCTGACCTTTCCGGAAACGACATCCGGGCTCATGGCGGAGATCCGAACCAGTTGACGGTCGAGGTCCGCAACTGGCTGAAGGTCGTCACCGGGGGGCGTCTGCAGAGTGGAAGCAGCATCTTGGATCGATACAATCTGTTCCAGTGGGACCTGGATCTCATGCTTGAGCATAGGCGATACTTCGAGCGCGATGTTGATTCGCTGGAAGTCGTTGAATACATTGAGATGATCAGAGATTGGCAGACGCGCCAACCCGCCCCTCCGATCGTCTAGGGACAATTCGCCCCTCGCGCGACAATTTGCCCCAAATCTCCCGTAACCCGCGACAAGCTGGGCATTCCGCCCCATCCCTCTCGGGCGAAGCGTCCCGGCGCGGGGCAAAATGTCGCGGAGGGGCTTGCGACATTCTGGGCGACGATTTTGGGGCTGTGCTGTTAAATCCCTGTAAACAATGGGCTTGGGATGTAAACGGAGCCGGCGGGCGGAGCCTGGCAGCGCCCTTGCGATGGGGAGAGAGGCGATGAGGAGGAACGTCATGCTAGACTCTGTTCGGAAGCACGTAGCCGTCCCTGAGATTCCGGTCAAGGCCTTGCTCTCGGTGGGCTCCTTGGCCAGTTTCGGCTGGCTGCTGTCTCACGACCTGATCCATCCCATCGTGATCTACGCTCTGCAGCTCTACCTCTCTCTTTGATACGCCAGGGTCGGCACGGATATGCCTGAGGGCGTTTTGAGAGAGGTCATGCTAGCGCTGCCGATGGTCCCCGAGATGGAGATCGAGGCGAGCAGGACGGCGACCGCCATTGCCGAGTCGATCCGGATGAGCCCGGATAGAATCGACGAGGTCCGGATGGCGGTGGTAGAGGCCTGCATCAACGCCCTGGAGCACAGCCACGCCTCCGACCGCGAAGTCTATGTGACGTTCCAGGTATTGGGGGAAGAGGGAGATCCGGATAAGCTGCGCATCATGGTGCGCGATACCGGCATCGGCTTCTCTCCGGACGGGCTGGAGGAGCCCACGATGGAAGGTAAGCTCAAGGCGGTGCGCAAGCGCGGTTGGGGGCTCAAGATCATCCGGGGGCTCATGGACGAGGTGGAGATCGTCTCCGGCCCTGACGGCACGACTGTCGTGATGAGTAAGATGCGATGAAAGCGGGGGCGAGCCGATGACCGAAAGCCTCAACATCACCGTGGATCGCCGCGAAGGGTTGGCGGTGATCTACACGGAGGGGTATATCAACAACCAGGGGGGCGAGGAGATCGCCAAGGCCGCCTACAAGCTCCTCGACGAGGGCTACAAAACCCTCCTCCTCAATCTGGCGGGGACGAAGATCGTCAACTCGATCGGCATCTCCATCCTCATCGAGATCATCGAGAAGATGATCGAGATCGAGGGCAAGCTGGGCTTCTGCTGCTTGACTCCGACCATCGAAAAGACCTTCCATATCATGGGCCTCGCGCAGTACGCTCCCATCTACCCGGATGAGGCGACCGCGGTGGCACAGATGCGGTCCTGACTTTCAGTAGGAGACAGCCATGGAGGGTACGCCGCGCGCCGGCTCGGTGGCGCAGGCCTGGGACGAGCTGCTGACCCTCTCCCGCGACGAGGCGAGCGAGCGCCAGATGCTGGAGCGCCTGCTCGACCTCTGGCGCCGGGAGCACGGAGCCGAGGCCGCCGGCCTCTATCTGGAGCGCGGCGGGCTGCTGCATCAGGAGAGCGCGGCCGGAGACTCCCTGCCCGACCTGATCGAGGGGACCCCGGCCGACGGCCTCGGCAGCCTCGCCTTCCCGGGCGGGTGCCTCCTGTACTCCCCTGCCAAGGCCGCCGCCGAGGCTGTGGCCAGCGATCCGCTGACCCTGCTCCTCGCCGCGGCGCTCAAGAGCTGCCGTCTCAAGGCCGAGCTCAAGGAGCAGCAGTTCCAGGTCAACTACCGGGTGGTCGAGCTGGAGGCCCTCTACGACGTGGGGCTGGCGGTGGCCTCGACCCTCGACCTCGACCGCCTGTCGGAGGAGATCCTGCTGCGCGCGGTCTCCCTGCTCGACGCCCGGCGGGGCGCCCTCTACATCCTGGAGGACGGCCGCTATCGCCTGGACCGCACGTTCGGCGGCGAGGCGGCTCCCTGGTTCGCCGGAGACGATCCCGAGCTGCGCCGCTTCCTCACCGATGGCGGCGAGGCCCCGGCCCACCTGCTGCCGGGCGCCCGCTACCTGCAGGGGGTGCCGATCGAGGTGGAGAGCGGCCCCCGCGGGCTGATCGCGGTGGGGGACAAGGAGAGCCGCCGGGGCGTGGGCCCCTTCCTGGTCTCGGACCGCCGCACGCTCTCACTGTTCGCCAACCAGGCGGCGCTGGCCCTGGAGAACGCCCGGCTCCACCTCCAGGCGCTGGAGAAGGAGCGGCTGGAGCGCGAGATGCACCTGGCGGCCCAGATCCAGCTCCAGATCCTCCCCAAGGGCTCCCCCACGGTGCCTGGCTACGAGCTCCTCGGCTGGTACCGGCCGGCGCGCCAGGTGGGCGGCGACTACTACGACCTCTTCCTCCACGAGGACGGCCGGGTGGGGCTGGTGGTGGGGGACGTCTCCGGCAAGGGGATGCCGGCCGCCCTGATGGTGTCGACGCTCCACTCGGGGCTCCGCCTGCTGCTCGATCAGAGGGGGTTCGGTCCCGGCATGCTCGAGCGGCTGAACCGGCACATCGTCGAGTCGAGCGCCGCCAACAAGTTCATCACTCTGCTGCTCACCGAGCTCACCCCTGAGACCGGGGAGCTCCACTATCTGAACGCCGGGCATAATCCAGGGATCCTGCTGCGCCGGGACGGCTCCGTTGAGGAGCTGGCGCCCGGCGGCGTCCCCCTGGGTCTCCTGCCGGGCGCGCGATTCCGGGGAGGCCTGGTGACGCTGGAGCGGGGCGATCTCGTCTGCATCTACAGCGACGGCATCACCGAGGCCGCCTCGCCGGACGACGAGGAATTCGGGATGGAACGCCTGATCGACCTCCTCCGCGCCGAGCGGGACCGCCCCCTGGTGGAAGTGATGGCGGCCATCCCCCACACCGTCGGCGAATTCTCCCAGGGGCTCCCCCAGGGGGATGATCAGACGCTGGTGCTGCTGCGGCGGAAGTAAGCCTTCACCGCTCCGCCGCGCGCGCCCGCACCTGGTGGACCCATTGGTAGAAGGTGGGCAGCGCCAGGAGGGTGAACAGCGTCGAGGTCAGCAGGCCGCCGGTCATCACCACCGCCAGAGGGCGCTCGATCTCCGTGCCGTGGAGGTTGAGCACGAGCAGCGGCAGCAGGCCGAGGATGGCGCAGCCGGCCGTCATCAGCTTCGGGCGGACCCGGCCGAGGCTCGCCTCGCGCAGTGCCTCCTGGAAGGGGCGCCCCTCGGCCACCAGCGCCCGGGTCTGGGCCACCAGCACGAGGCCGTTCTGGACCGCGATGCCGAACAGGCCGATCAGGCCCACGAGCGAGGAGACGTTCCAGGTCTCGCCAGCCAGGACCAGGGCCAGGATGCCGCCCACGAAGGCGTCCGGCAGGGTGGCGAGGATGACCAGGGTCTCCGCGAGCGACCCCAGCGCCAGATAGAGGAGGAGGAAGACGGCCAGCAACGCCACGGCGATCGCCAGGGTGAGCGAGCGGGCCGCGCGCGCCTGGCTCTCCACTCGGCCGCCGAGGTCGAGGAAGTAGCCGGTGGGGAGCTTCAGGTCGCGGGCCAGGCGCGCGCGTGCCTCCGCCGCGGCGCCGCCGAGGTCCCGCCCGGCGACGCCGGCCTCGACGGCGATCCGCCGGCTCCCGGACTCTCGCTGGATGGTGGCGGGCCCCAGCGTCTCCTCGATGCGGGCGAGCTGGCCGAGCGGCACGCGCTGGCCGGACGGGGTGTCCACGAGCAGGGCCGCCAGCGAGCTCACGTCCCGCCGTTCGGTGTCCTGCAAGCGGACCACGAGGTCGAACCGCCGCTGGCCGGCCCAGACCTGGGAGACCTCCTCACCGGCCAGGCCGACGCGCAGGGCCTCGACGATCTCTCCAGGCTGGAGGCCGGCCCGGGCCGCGCGCTCGCGGTCGACGGTGACGCGGATCTGCGGCAGCCCGGTGAGCTGCTCGGCCCGCAGGTCGGTGAGGCCGGGGACCCTCTCCAGGATCTCCCGGGCCCGGCCGGCCAGCCGGGCCAGCGTGCCGAGGTCGGGGCCGAAGATGCGCACCTGGAGATCGGCCGGCGTGCCGCCGAGCCCCTCGTCGATCCGCATGCCGAGGGGGGTGGTGAAGAGGAAGACGACCCCCGGCACGGGCTCCAGCCTCTCGCGCAGGTCCATCTCGATCTCGTCGAGCGAACGCGCGCGGCGCGGCTTGAGGACCACCAGCACGTCCGAGAGGGTATGGGGCATGGGGTCCTCCGTCCGCTCGGCCCGGCCGGTGCGCCGGACCACGTCCTCGACCTCCGGCACGTGGCGGAGGATGTCCTCGGCCCGGTGGTTGAGCCGGTCCACCTCGTCCAGCGAGGCTTCGGCGGGGAGCACCGTCTGCACCAGGAAAGCCCCCTCGTCCAGCCGGGGCATGAAGTCCGAGCCGGCGAAGAAGGCGAGGGCCAGCGCCGGGACGGTGACGGCGAGCGAGAGCACCCGCACCAGCCCCGCCCGGCGCATGCAGGCGTCGAGCACAGGGCCGTAGAGGTCCTTGAGGCGGCGAACGATCCAGACGTCCTCGGGTGCCCCCTCTTGCGCCGGCCGCAGGAACAGGGCGGAGAGGACGGGCACGACCGTCAGCGCCAGCGCCAGGGCGGCCGCCACGGCGGCGACCACGGCGGCAGCCAGGGGCCGGTACATGCGGCCCTCGATGCCGGACATGGCGAAGAGCGGCGTGAACACGGCCAGGACGATCAGCGTCGCGAAGGCAATGGGCCGGCCGACCTCCAGGGCCGCGGCGAGCGCCTGCCGCCGCCGTCCCTCCCTCTCCAGGGAGCGCAGGCGGTGGAAGATGTTCTCGGTCATGATGATGGCGGCGTCCACCAGGAGGCCCACGGCGATCGCGAGCCCGCCCAGGGTCATGGTGTTGATGCCCACGCCCAGGGGTTTCAGGATCAGGCCCGCGAGGCCGAGCGAGAGCGGCAGCGTGAGGGTGACCAGGAGGGCCGCCCGCAGGTTGCCCAGCAGCAGGAAGAGCACGCTCACCACCAGCAGGGCCCCCAGCAGGACCGCCCGGCCGACGCCGCCCAGGGCGAGCCCCACCAGGCTGGACTGGTCGTAGACCAGGCGCAGCCGCACGCCGGGCGGGAGCGTGGGCTGGAGGCCGCGCAGGACCTGCCGCACGCGGCTGGCCACGTCCACGGTGTCGGCGCCGAACTGCTTGACCACCCGGCAACTTACCACCTCACCGGCGAGGCGGTGGGCGAGCCCCCGTCGCACCGCCGGCGCCTCGCGGACTTCGGCCACGTCGCCCAGCAGCACGGGGGTGCCGCCGCGCACCGCCACCAGGGTCGAGCGCAGGTCGGCGACCGTCTCGACGCGGCCGACGGCGCGGACCGTCCATTCGATGGGCCCCTGGACCACGACGCCGCCGGACGCCGAGAGGTTGGCTTCCCGCACGGCGTGCAAGACCTCGCCGAGGCCGACCGAGCGCGCCACCATGCGCTCCGGGTCGAGCTGGACCTGGAACTGCCGCAGGTATCCTCCAAGCACCTCGACGGCGGCGACGCCGGGCACCGCGGCCAGCCGGTTGCGCACCTCGAATTCCGCGAGGTCCCGCAGCGTCATGGGATCGGCGGCGCCCTGGGCGGCCTCCAGGGTGAATTCCAGGATCTCGTTGAGCCGGCCCGTGAGGCTGGAGACCAGCGGCGGCTCGGTCCCCGGAGGCAGGTCGCGGGACACCTGATTGACCCTCTCCCCCAGGAGCTGCCGACAGCGGTAGTAGTCGGCGTCCGGCTCGAATTCCACCCGCACCTGCGCCACGCCGAGCTCGGAGGACGAGCGCACCCGGCGCACCGCGGGCAGTCCAGTCAGGGCCGCCTCCAGGGGGATCGCGACCTCCGTTTCCAGCTCCTCGGCGCCCATGGCCGGGTTCTGCACGATGACGTTGAAGACCGGCGTCGAGAGGTCGGGGAAGACGTCCCGCGGCAGGTCCTGGAGCCAGACCGCCCCGAGGATCGTGCCCACGAGCGCTAGGATCAGCGCCAGTCCTGGGCGGGCGAAAGAGCTCCGGACGATGCGTTCGATCATGGCCGTCTCCTCGGGATGTCATTCGTGGTCGTGCTCGCCGCCGCCATGGGCCTTGTCCGCCTCGGCCTTGAGCAGGAACGCGCCGTCCACGACGACCGTGGTCCCGGCCTGAAGCCCGGAGAGGATCTCGATCTCGCCGCCGAGGTCCCGTCCCCGGCCGACCGGTCGCGCCTCGAAGTCCCCCGGGCCGCGCGGAATGAACACGCTCCATCCGTCGTCCAGCCGCTGGAGGGCGTTGGTGGGCACCGTGACCACGGTTCCGGTCGAATCCACGAGGGGGAGCTGGACGGTGGCCGACATCCCGGGCCGCAGCAGCCCCTCCGGATTCGGCAGGTCGATCCGTACCGGCACGGTCCGGGACTCGGAAGAGACCTCGCGGCCCACGCGGGCGACGGTGCCCCGGAAGACGCGGCCGGGGAGGGCCGCCAGCTCGATCTCGACGGGCATTCCTTCCCGCACCCGGACCGCGTCCCGCTCGAAGGCCTGCGCCACCACCCAGAGGCGGGAGAGGTCGGCGACGCGGAAGAGGGGCTGGGAGGGATCGACGGTCTCGCCGCGCAGGGCTTTCCGCTCCAGCACCGTGCCGGCCAGGGGAGAGAAGAGGGCGAACCGGGAGGGCTCGCCGCCCTTCTGGTTCGGGGAGACGCCGAGCGCCGCCAGGGAGGCCCGGGAGGCCCGCAGCTCCGCCCGGGCCTCGGCGGCGGCGGCCTCGACCTGCTGGAGCTCGCCCCGCGAGACGATCCGTTCCGCCGCCAGGCCGCGCTTGCGCTCCAGGGTCTGCTCCGCCAGCTCGGCGCGGGCCGCCGCCGACTCGAAGGCGGCGCGCGCCCGCCCGAGCTCGACGCTCTGCAGCTCCGCCAGCGTCTGGCCGGCGCCGACCCGCTGGCCCGGCTCGGCCCGCAGCGCCACCACGCGGGCCGCGATCGGCGTCGACACCGCGGCGTAGGAGCCCTCGTCGACCTTGACCTCGCCCAGCACGGAGACCCTCTGGCCGGCTGGGCGGGCCTCCGCCTGCGCCGTGGTCAGCTTGAGGTCGCGGAGCATCTCGGGGGCAATCCGCACGAGACCTTCCTGTCCTACCTTCGCCGCGTGCGCTTCCCTCTCCGCAGGCTGTCCCTCTCCAGCCGCGCGGGCTGTCTCGTTCCGGCGGCAGCCGGCGAACGTCTCGGCGAGGAGCAGGGCGAGGAAAAACAGCGATTTCGTCTTCATCGGTGGGCTCCCGCGCGGGTCTCGAGCTCGGCCGCCGCGAGGCGGGCGGCGAGCAGGAGATCCAGATAGGAACGGCGGGCTTCCAGGATCTCCTGGCGGATCAGGAGGAGCTCGCCCAGATTGATCTCGCCCGCTTCGAAGCTCCGCTGCGCGAGCGTCTCGTTGTCCTCGACGGCGGGGATCGCCGTCCTCTCCAGCTCCGCGACCGCCTGAACGCGGCTCCGGTAGGCCGCGAACGCGGTCCGCACCTCGGTCTCGGCCGCGCGCCGGGCGGCCTCCAACTGGGCGCGCAGGCTCGCCGCGCGCGCCCGTCCGACCGCCTGCTCCTCCTGGCCGCGCGCGATCCAGGGGAGGGCGACGGAGACGCCGGCCGAGACCACGTCCGCGCCCTCCTCTCGCTTGTATCCCGTGCGCAGCGCGAAATCCGGCTTCTCCCGGGTCTCCCCGAGCCGGACCTCGGCCTCGGCCTGCCGGACGGCGGCGGCGAGCGCCTGGAGGTCCGGCCGCTCCGCAGCCCGGGCGAGGAGAGGCGCCAGATCCAGCGCGGGCAGCTCGCGTAGCGTGCCCGCCACGGCGAGCGGCTCTCCGGGCTCCCGGCCCAGCAGCGCCCGCAGCCCGCCGCCGGCCTCCAGGCGCTCGCTCTCGGCGGCGCTCCGATCCGCCCGTGCCCGCGCCGCCGCGGTGCGGACACGGTTGAGCTCCAGATCGGTCGCCTCGCCCATCTGGGAACGCCGCTCCAGGGTCGTCAGGAGATCTCCGGCCAGCGTCTCGGCCTGCGTGGCGAGGCGTACCTTCTCCTGGGCCGCGAGGGTGCGCTGGAAGGCGGCGTCCACCTCGCCGAGGTAGGTCCGGCGCACGTCCTCAAGCCCGGCCTGGGCGGCCTCCAGGTCGGCGTCCGCGCCGGCGATCCGCGCCTGGCGGCGGGCCGCCGGCTCGAAGCCCTGGCTCACGGTGGCCTCGAAGTCGGTGAACGTCTCTCCCGCCTGCCGCCTGCCGCCCGTCAGCTCGACGACCGGGTTCTCCCGCAAGCGGCGGGCCGCGGGGAGCAGGCGGGCCCGAGCCTCCTCGACCCGGCCCCCGGCCGCGATCACCGTCGCGGCCCTCTCGCGGGCCAGGCGCAGAGCCTCGGGCAGCGACAGCGGGCCTCCCTGGGAGAGGCAGACGCCCGGCAGCAGCAGGGCCGCGCCGAGCCCCACGAACATTGCTTTCATAGATGACCTCACCCGCGCGGGTGGCGCGGCTCATCGGCCCGAAAGCCGGTCAACGGATCAGAGGAAGGCCGGAGGTCAGGAGGGCCTGGGGACGTGGAGCACGGCGCGAGGCTCTGGGGAGGGGAGGGCTCCAGGGGGCTGGACAAAAATGGCGACTGCGGAGGGCGCCAGCCGGATCTCCGGCTGGGTCGTCGTCGCGACCGGAAGCTGGCAGCAGGGGCAGCAGCCGCAGGCATAGGAGCAACCCCTTTCCGGCGAGCAGTCGTCGGTGCACATCGATGGCCCGAGGGACCACACCGGCGCCGTCAGGATGAGCGCCAGCAGGAGGAGCAGACCGAGGGCACGGATTTTCATGAGGGCCCTTTTATACCACGCTAGAATCCGTTCAACCGCCTCTCGAAGGAGAGCCTGCCCTCCCGGCCGCGCCGACCAGGAGGCGAGCGGCCCCCGCGTTCTGAAGGAGATGCTCTTGCAACCGGAAACCGCCCGCCACTACAAGATCCGCGGCATGGATTGCGCCGAGGAGGTCGCCGTCCTCAAGCGCGAGGTGGGCCCCCTCGTGGGCGGCGAAGACCGCCTCTCCTTCGACATCCTGAAGGCGCGGATGACAGTGTCGGCGCCGCCTGAGCGCGTCTCCGAGCGGGAGATCCTGAAGGCGGTCGAGCGCACCGGCATGCGGGCGCAGGTGTGGCGGGAAGCCTCCGAGGAGACGGCGCAGGAGGGGGCCTGGCGGCGCCGCGGGCGCACCGTGCTGACGGCGGTGAGCGGCCTCGCGCTGCTGGCGGGATTCGTGGTCCACGCCTGGATCGCGGGAGGTTTCGCCGTGGCGGTGGGAGCGGAGGGGGAGGGCCATGCCGTCCCGCTCGCGGCCCGGGCGCTCTACGTCCTGGCCATCCTCGCCGGCTCCTGGTACGTGCTGCCGAAGGCCTGGTTTTCCCTGCGGCGGCTGCGGCCGGACATGAACCTCCTGATGACGGTCGCCGTGCTGGGGGCGGTCGGCATCGGCGACTGGCTGGAGGGGGCCAGCGTGGCCTTCCTCTTCGCCCTCTCCCTCGCGCTCGAATCCTGGAGCGTGGGGCGGGCCCGGCGGGCCGTCGCCGCCCTGCTCGATCTGGCGCCGGCGGTGGCCCGGGTCCAGAGGCCCGACGGCACGGAAGAGGAGGTCCCCGCGGAGCAGGTGGAGACCGGCACCCGCCTCGTCGTCAAACCGGGCGAGCGCATCCCGCTCGACGGCCGCGTCCTCTCCGGCTTCAGCGAGGTCAACCAGGCGCCGATCACCGGCGAGAGCCTGCCCGTCGCCAAGGCGGCGGGCGATTCCGTCTTCGCGGGCACGATCAACGGCGACGGCGTCCTGGTCCTCGAATCCACCCGGCGGGCCGGCGACACCACGCTCGCCCACATCATCCGCATGGTCGGGGAGGCGCAGTCCCGCCGGGCTCCGTCCGAGGCCTGGGTCGAGCGGTTCGCGTGCGTCTACACCCCGGCGGTGATGGGCCTCGCCGTCGCCGTCCTCCTCCTGCCGCCGCTGCTCTTCGGCGGCGCCTGGAGCGACTGGCTCTACCGGGCGCTCGTGCTGCTCGTCATCGCCTGCCCTTGCGCGCTGGTGATCTCGACGCCGGTGAGCATCGTGGCCGCCCTGGCCGCCGCGGCCCACCGGGGCGTGCTGATCAAGGGCGGCCTCTTCGTCGAGGTCCCCGCCCGCATCCGGGCGGTGGCGCTCGACAAGACCGGGACGCTCACCTGGGGCCGGCCCGTGGTGGTCGAGGTCGTCCCCCTCGCCGGCCATGGCGAGCGGGAGCTCCTCGCACGGGTGGGCGCGCTGGAGGCCCGCAGCGAGCACCCGCTCGCCCGCGCCATCCTGGCCCACGCCAGGGACCGCGGCGTCGAGGTCCGGCCCGCGGCGGACTTCCAGATCCTGCAGGGCAAGGGAGCGAGCGGCCGCTTCGGCGGCCAGGAGTATTGGCTCGGCTCCCACCGCTATCTGGAGGAGCGCGGGCAGGAGACCCCGGAGATCCACGACCGGCTCGCAGACATGTCCAGGGCCGGCCGCACGGCGGTGGTGGTGGGGACCGGCGATCACGTCTGCGGCCTGATCGCCGTCGCCGACGTGGTGCGGGAGGAGGCCCGGGAGGCCGGCCTCGACGAGGTGCGGGCCGAGCTGCTGCCGGCCGAGAAGGTGGCGGCGGTCGACCAGCTCGTCTTCCGCTACGGCCAGGTGGCGATGATCGGCGACGGCGTCAACGACGCTCCCGCCATGGCCCGGGCCACCCTGAGCATCGCCATGGGAGCGGCGGGCAGCGACGCCGCGATCGAAACGGCGGACGTCGCCCTGATGTCCGACGACCTGTCGCGGCTCCCATGGCTGATCCGCCACTCGCGCCGGACCCTGCGCGTGATCCGCCAGAACATCTCGTTTTCCCTCCTGGTCAAGGCGATCTTCGTCGTCCTCACCTTTGCCGGCCACGCTTCCCTCTGGGCAGCCATCGCGGCCGACATGGGCGCTTCGCTGCTGGTCATCTCGAACGGTCTGCGCCTCTTACAGGGAGGAGCAACCCGTGAGCCGAGGGGCTAGAATCCGCATCATGAACCGCAAAGCCCTGCTCGCCCTGCTCGCCCTGCTCCTGTCGCTCCTGCCCGTCCTCCTCCTCGCCCAGAGCAAGCCCGGGATCGTCGTCCAGCGCCACGAGGCGCCGCGTCCCAAATGGGCGATCGCCATCCATGGCGGCGCCGGGACGATCCCCAAGACCATGCCCGAGGCGAAGAAGCAGGAGTATCTGCGCTCGCTCAACCAGGCCTTGAAGACGGGTAAGGAGGTGCTCCAACAGGGGGGCACCAGCCTGGACGCCGTCGAGAAGGTGATCCGCTTCCTGGAGGACGATCCGCTGTTCAACGCCGGCAAGGGGGCGGTCTACACCCACGAGGGGACGCACGAGCTCGACGCCGCCATCATGGACGGCCGCGACCTCTCGTGCGGCTCGGTGGCGGCGCTGAAGACGGTCAAGAACCCCATCTCGCTCGCCCGCCTGGTCAAGGAGAGGTCGCCGCACATCTTCCTGGTGGGGGAGGGGGCCGAGGCGTTCGCCTCCGAGATGAAGGTGGAGCGGGTCCCCAACTCCTATTTCGACACCCCCGAGCGCTACCAGCAGCTCCAGGAGGCGCTCAAGGAGGAGCCCAAGGAGCACGGGACGGTGGGGTGCGTGGCGCTCGACGTCCACGGCAACCTGGCGGCGGGGACCTCCACGGGCGGGCTCACCAACAAGCGGTTCGGCCGCCTGGGGGACGTGCCGGTGATCGGCGCCGGCACCTACGCCAACAACCAGACCTGCGCCCTCTCGGCGACCGGCACCGGCGAGGAATTCATCAAGCACACCGTGACGCACGACATTTCGGCGCTCATGGAGTACAAGGGCCTCTCGCTCCAGGCTGCGATGGACCAGGTGATCCACCACAAGCTCAAGCCGGGCGACGGCGGCGTGATCGGCGTCGCCCACGACGGCTCGCTCGCGCTGGTCTTGAGCTCCGAGGGGATGTACCGGGGAGCGGCGGACTCCAACGGCCGCTTCGAGGTCAGGATCTGGGAGTAGGTCAATCCGGGGAGGGGCGGAGCCCCGATCCGCTGACCAGGGCCAGCATCGGCGCGGTGGTGGCCCGGAAGAGCCCGGCGCCGGTGGCGACCGGCACCAGCTCGGAGCCGACCGCCAGCACGCGGGAGAGGATGTCCGGCAGGGAATCCTCCCAGATCAGGTCCGGGATCGCGCGACCGAGCGCGCCGCCGGTGATCCGCCGGGCCCCCCGCGCCACCGCGCGGAAGCGCAGGGCGCCGGGATCGAACGCCTCCAGGGGGTCGAGCGCCGCGATCCAGACGCCCCCCTCGGCCGCCTGGAGGAGCTCGTCCTCGGAGGCGGTGCCCGGCAGCAGGAAGAGGTGGCCGGGGACGGCCTCGTCCGGCGCCACCCGCTGCGCGGTGGGAGGGCGGTCGAGCGCGCGGGCGAGCCGGTCGTCGATCGCGGGGGTGAGCGCGACGCCGCCGGCCACCACGTCGACCGGCCGCGCGGCGGCGCCCAGCAGGTCGAAGGGGAAGGGGAGGCCCCGCGGGTCCGTGGGGTCGTCGCGCAGGTGGACCGCGGGGTGGAAGACCGGCTGGCCCAGCCGGTCGCTGAGGAAGGAGAGGCCGTGGAGGAACGCGTCGGAGGCGAACGCCTGGCGGTTGAGCAGCTCGACCAGCAGGGCCGCCGCCTCCTGGGAGAGCAGGAGGGGGCCGGGCCCCGCGGGGGGCGGCACCACCTCGGGCGGCCCCTGGCGCCGCCGCGCCCGCTCGCGCACCCTCTGGGGATCGAGGCCGGCGAGCGACCGGGAGGCCGCCGCGGCGCGCCCCGCGCCAGGCTGGCGCCCGCAGATCACCTCGATCCAGCCGGAGGTGACCTCGGCGGCCCGCCGTAAGCCCCGGCTGCTGGCCACGGCGATCCGCCCCTCGGACCAGCCGAGCCGGGCGGTCTCCCCCCGGCTGCCGGAGCCCACGAGGCGCTGCAGCATCTCGCGGGCGGCGGCCGGGGTCATCCGCGCCAGCTCGGCGTCCCAGAGGCCGGCCGTCTCCACGGGCGCGGCGGCGTCCGGCGGCTCGAGCGGCGACGGGGAGGGGCTCGCCAGGCGCGCCTGGGCGAGGGCCTCGCGCACGGCGTTCTCCAGGCCGGAGCGGGTCGACGTGCTGGTGCGGTGCATGCCGGTGCGACCGGATTCGCGCACCCGCACCAGCACCGACCGCTCGTGGAGCTCGTAGGTGTCACGCCGCCGCTTGCCCGTGCTCTCCTGGCCGCGGCGGACCTCCAGCCAGGAGATCTCCGTCACCTCGGCCGGAGAGCCGGCCAGGGCGTGCTCCAGGCGTGAGACGATCTCGGGAAGAGCGACCGGACCCTCGGGAAACATCGGCGGGAGTGTACATCGACCCCTCCAAAACCGTAGCATCCAGCCAGGTTTTCCAATGGCTTGCTCTTTGCACCCCAGGGGTCGGCCCAGGGGTGGAGGGGCTGGGGAGAAAGATGGAATGTTGCTGAGATTCGCGCCTGTGCTGGGCTGTCTGCTGCTCGGGGCGGTGGTCGTTGCCGCCCCGAAGCTTTGCTATGGAGAGGCCACTCGAGAGGACGGTGCCGACCTCATCCTGAGTCACGGCGTCTTCTATCCCGTCCAGCCGCCGGGGAAGGTCGAGGGGAGCCTCGCCGTCCGCGGCGGGCGGATCGTCTACCTCGGCCCGGAGGCCGGCGCCGAGCGGCTGCGGACCCCGAAGACCCGGGTGATCGACCTCAAGGGTCGCGCCGTCACCCCCGGCCTGATCGACGCCCACTCCCACCTCGCCGGGCTGGGGCAGTCGCTGGAGCAGGTCGATCTCACCGGCGCCGCCACCTACGGCGAGGTGATCCGCCGGGTGCGCGAGGCCGCCCGCTCCCTCCCCGCCGGAGCCTGGGTGCGGGGCCGCGGATGGGACCAGAACCGCTGGCCGGAGAAGCGCTTCCCCACCCACCAGGAGCTCACCGGCGCGGTGCCGGACCACCCCGTCTGGCTCACCCGGGTCGACGGCCACGCCGCCCTGGTCAACGCCGCCGCCATGAAGGCCCTCGGCATCGACGCCGCGATCAAGGACCCCGCCGGCGGCCGCTTCCTGCGCGACGAGGCCGGCCTCCCCACCGGCGTGCTGATCGACAACGCCAAGGGCTGGGCGGAGGCCCGGCTCCCCGCGGCCTCGGCCGAGGACCGCCGCCGCACCCTGCGCAAGGCCGCCCTGCACTGCGTGGAGCGCGGGCTGACCACGGTGACCGACATGGGGATCGGCGACGCCGACTACCGGGCCTACAAGGCCCTCAAGGACGCCCACGAGCTGCCGCTGCGCGCCGCCCTCTTCCTCACCGACGACAAGGCGCTGCTCGACGCCTGGATGGCGCGCGGGCCGGAGATCGACCCGGACGCCCGGGTGACCGTGCGCGGGGTCAAGATGTACATCGACGGCGCCCTGGGGAGCCGCGGCGCCGCGCTGATCGAGCCCTACAGCGACGATCCGGGGAACCTCGGCCTGCTGGTCTCCACCGGCGACCACCTGGAGGAGGTGGCCCGCCGGGCGCTGGCCCGGGGTTTCCAGGTCGGCATCCACGCCATCGGCGACCGCGGCGGCCTGGTGGCGCTCGACGCCCTGGAGCGGGCGCTGGGCGGTCCCAATCCGCAGGCGCGCTTCCGGCTGGAGCACGCGCAGGTGCTGCGCCTGGAGGACATCCAGCGCATGGCCCGCTTAGGGATCATCGCCTCCATGCAGCCCACCCACGCCACCTCCGACATGCCGTGGGCCGGCGACCGGGTGGGGCCGCGCCGCCTCCAGGGGGCCTACGCCTGGCGCAAGGTGCTCGACGCGCACGGGAGGCTGGCCCTGGGGAGCGACTTTCCGGTGGAATCGGCGGACCCCCGGCTCGGCCTCTATGCGGCGATCACCCGCCAGGACCTCGAGGGCAATCCGCCCGGCGGATGGATGCCGGGCGAGAGGCTGACGCGCGAGGAGGCCCTGCGCGGCTTCACCCTCGCCGCCGCCTGGTCGCTCTTCCTGGAGAAGGAGGTCGGATCGCTGGAGGTGGGGAAGCGGGCGGATCTGGTGGTCTTCGCGCAGGACCCGATGACGGTCCCGGAGCGGGAGATCCCGGGCGCGGCGATCGACTACACCGTGGTGGACGGCCAGGTGGTCTTTGAGAGGGGGAGCGGCCGGTGACATGGAAGGCCCTCCGGGGCCGTCGTCGAGAGGTCGTCCGCAGGCTGGCGGCCGGCTTCCTGGCCGTCGGGCTGCTCTGCGGCTCCGCCTCCGCGGGCGACGCCTTCGAGGCGCAGCGCCGGGCCATGGTGGAGCAGCAGATCAAGCAGCGCGGCATCACCAAGCCGGAGGTGCTGGCGGCCATGGAGCAGGTGCCCCGCCACCTGTTCGTGCCCGACTCGTTGCGCGAGGAGGCCTACAGCGACCGCCCGCTGTCGCTCGGCCAGGGGAGGACCGTCTACCAGCCGTACATGGTGGCGCTGATGACCTCCCTGCTCGACCTCAAGCAGGGCGACAAGGTGCTGGAGATCGGCACCGGCACCGGCTATCACGCGGCCGTGCTCTCGCGCATCGCGCGCGAGGTCTACTCGATCGAGATCGTCCAGCCGGTCGCCAACCAGGCGAGCAAACGGCTCTACGTGCTGGGCTATCACAACGTCGAGGTGCTGAACGGGGACGGCTACCAGGGGTGGCCCGACAAGGCGCCGTTCGACGCCATCCTGTTCTCGGTCGCGCCGCCGACCATCCCCGCGTTCAAGCCGCTGCTCAAGCAGCTCCGGACCGGCGGCAAGATGGTGGTGCCGGTGGGCGGCTTCTTCCAGGACCTCCTGGTGATCACCAAGGCCGCGGACGGCCTGGAGAAGCGGACGGTGATCCCGGTCCGCCTCTCGCCGATGAAGGGCAAGGCGCAGGATGAGCACCGCTAGCCGCCGCCTCCGCGCGCTCGCCCTGACCCTGCTGGCGTTGCTACCCGCCGGGACCGCCTGGTCTCTGGGGCCGGACGACGCCTTCACCGCGGCGCGCCACCGGATGGTGGAGCGGATCCGCTCCCGCGGCGTCACCGACGCGGCCGTGCTCGCCGCCCTGGGCGCGGTGCCGCGCCACCTCTTCGTTCCCCAGCCGGAGCGTCCCAAGGCCTACGAGGACCGCCCCCTCCCCATCGGCGACGGCCAGACGATCTCCCAGCCCTACATGGTGGCGCTGATGACCTCGCTGCTGGAGCTGCGGCCGGGGGCGCGGGTGCTGGAGATCGGCACCGGCTCCGGGTACCAGGCGGCCATCCTCTCCCGCGTGGCCGCCGAGGTCTATACGATGGAGATCCGCAAGCCGCTCGCCGAGCGGGCCCGCAACACCCTGGCCGACCTCGGCTATCGCAACGTCCAGGTCCGCAACGGCGACGGCTTCCAGGGGTGGCCCGAGGCCGCCCCCTTCGACGCCATCATCGTCACCGCCGCGCCGCCGAGCGTCCCCGGCCCCCTTCTCCGCCAGCTCAAGACCGGCGGCCGGCTGGTGATCCCGGTGGGGAGCCGGACCTCCCTCCAGAGCCTCCTCGTGCTCACCAAGCGCCCCGACGGCGGCTTCGACCGCGCGAACGTGATGCCGGTCTTCTTCGTGCCCATGACCGGCGAGGCCCAGCAGCGGCGCGAGCGGTAGACAGGGGAACACGGACGAGCACGGACAGGCAAGGACGGTTCTTCTCGTCCTTGATCGTCCCTGTCTGTCCGTGCCTGTCCGTGTTCCCCCTTTACGCCGCCCCGGGCGCGGCATACCCTTAGGGAGCGTCACGGAACAACCGTAGCATCTTTACGATTTTTGTTGTATCCTTGGGAGAGAATGTGCGATGAAGACACGATTCGGCGGCGGTTCGAACTTCTCGCTCCCTCTCTCGACGAGAGGACTCGTCGTCTGACG
>DASXJP010000489.1:0-13719 GCA_036497345.1 Thermoanaerobaculia bacterium | reverse complement strand
CGTAGAATGGTCCCAGGAGGAGGCCTATGGACCCGATGCGAATCCGAGTTGTCGTGTTCAAAGATGCCGACTGGTGGATCATCCAGGGCTTGGACTATGACTTCGCGACGGTGGTGCGGCGTCTGGAAGACGTGCCAGGCGAGATCCAGCGCTGGCTGTCGGTTCTGTTTGCCGCGTGCCGCCACCTTGGGGTCGAACCCTTCTATGGCTACTCTCCCGCGCCACGGAGGTTCTGGAGGATGTACGAGCAAGCGGCGCCCTGGACGGAATCGCTTTCGCCGATTGAGCTTCCCGAGAGCCTCGGCTCTGCGCCTGTAGTAGATACTCGACTCGCCGCCTGAATCCTCACTCAGTCGTCTTCCTCCGCGGGAAGCCCGAAGTCTTCCGGTGGAACCCGGTAGAGCCGGCAAAAGTAGCCCAGCAGGTAGACCGACATGAGATCGTCCATTCCGATCACAGGCACCAGATAGGGTCGCCGCTCTTTGCTGAGGAGCCATCCTCCGGCGACGGCTGCCGACGCGGGATCGACCTCGATCCCATAGCTCCGACGAACGATCTCAACAAACTCCCGCAACGTGATCTCCCAGGGGTGTCGGGGCAAGGTTCGGATCTCCGGAAGTTTTTCCTTGTACAACCTACTCGCCGTTCGAGCGTTGCGCGGAAGCATGTCATCGAACCACGGCGAAAGCCAAGTCGTTTCTTTTACTTGGAACGGCTCGGCACGGCTTTCCGGAATGTCGGATGGCTCCCTCCCTTGCCATCCCCCCACCCTCTCGGACAAGATCCAGGCGTGAAGAAGCCCGTATCCCAGGAGCTGGAACGCAAGCTCAACCCGGAGCAGATCGCGGCCGTCACCCACGGCGAGGGGCCGCAGCTCGTCCTCGCCGGCGCGGGGTCGGGCAAGACCCGGGTCATCACCCATCGCATCTACTGGCTCATCGAGGAGATGGGCGTCGATCCCGGCACCATCGCCGCCATGACCTTCACCAACAAGGCGGCCGGCGAGATGCGCGAGCGGGTCGAGGAACTCCTCAACATGCACCCCCTCCCCACCTCCGTCGGCACCTTCCACCGCTACGGCCTGCTGATGATGCGCCGCTACGGCGAGCGGGTGGGGCTGCGCCGGGACTTCCACATCCTCGACGCCAGCGACCAGATCGGGCTCATCAAGGAGGCCCTCACCGCCGAGGGGCTCTCCGAGACCGCCTTCTCCCCCCGCTCCGTGCTCGCCAACATCAGCGCCGCCAAGAACCGGCTCATCGATCCGGCGGCCTACGAGTCGCGGGCGCAGAACTTCTTCGAGAAGAAGGTCTCCGTCCTCTACCGGCGTTATCAGGGATTGCTCCTCGCCGCCTCGGGGGTCGACTTCGACGACCTGATCGCGCTGCCGGTCAAGCTCCTCTCCACCGACGAGGAGATCAAGACCCGCACCCGCCGCTGGACCCGCTTCCTGCTCGTCGACGAATACCAGGACACCAACCACGCCCAGCTCCGCCTCATCCAGGAGCTCATCGGCCCGGAGGGCAACCTCACCGCGGTGGGCGACGAGGACCAGGGGATCTACCGCTGGCGCGGCGCCGACCTCAACAACATCCTGGAGTTCGAGAAGAGCTTCCCCAACGCGGTGGTGCGCAAGCTGGAGCAGAACTACCGCTCCACCCAGACCATCCTCGACGTCTCCGGCGCGCTGATCGCCAACAACATCAACCGCCGGGGCAAGCGCCTGTGGACCGAGGAGGGGACCGGCGCCAAGGCCGAGCTCTACCGGGCGAGCGACGAGGGGGACGAGGCGACGTGGATCATCCGCACTCTCCAGCGCCTGCGGGGCCACTACCGGCTGGGGGACATGGCGATCCTCGTGCGCACCAACGCCCAGACCCGCGCCATCGAGGACGAGCTGCTCTCGCGGGAGATCCCCTACTCCCTGGTCGGCGGCACGCGCTTCTACGACCGCGCCGAGATCAAGGACCTGGTCGCCTACCTGCGCGTGCTGCGCAATCCGCGCGACAACTTCTCGCTGATGCGGATCGTCAACCAGCCGCCGCGGGGGATCGGCAAGTCCACCCTGGAGCTGCTGCGCGACCGCGCCGTGCAGCTCGGCCAGCCGCTCTGGGACGTCCTCTACCTGGACGACCTCGGCAACCTGCCGGCCCGCAGCGCCACGGCCCTGCGCAAGTTCCGCGACCTGATCGTGGGGCTTCAGCAGTCGGCCGCCGACCTCCCCCTCC
Organism: Thermoanaerobaculia bacterium; assembly: GCA_036497345.1. GTDB lineage: Bacteria > Acidobacteriota > Thermoanaerobaculia > Multivoradales > UBA5704 > DATARR01. The sequence goes on along the minus strand of DASXJP010000489.1, from coordinate 11,491 downwards.
CCGCCCTGCTCGACCGCCTCCTGGAGGCGACCGCCTACACGGACCTCTATAAGCAGGACGATCCGGAAGACCAGGCGCGGCTGGAGAACATCCAGGAATTCCTCTCCGCGGCCCAGGAATTCACCGAGGCGAACAGCTACAACGCCGGCGATCAGGACCTGCTCACGGCCTTCCTCGATCACGTCGCCCTGGTGACCGACCTCGATGGGCTGCAGACCGAGAAGGGGATCTCGCTGATGACCCTGCACAGCGCCAAGGGATTGGAGTTCCGGGCCGTGGTGGTGGCGGGGCTGGAGGACGGCCTGCTGCCGCACTTCAACTCCCAGGGGGCGCGCGAGGACATCGAAGAGGAGCGCCGGCTGCTCTACGTGGGCATGACCCGCGCCCGCGAGCGCCTGTTCCTCACCTGCTGCCGCCGCCGCCGCATCGCTGGCCGCTATCAGGATCAGATGGAGTCCCCCTTCCTGGCCGAGCTGCCGGACCAGCTCATCGATGCCTCCCAGAGCCCGGACCTCTTCCTCCCCGAGCGCTACGACCAGCGGGCCCAGGGCGTCTATTCCTTCTTCGGCGGAGGAAGCAGCCGCCCCGCCGCCGCTCCTCCTCCACCGCCGCCCCCCCGGGCCGCCACGCTGCCGCCGCCGAGCTATGGCCGCCCCGCGACGCCAAGCCGGCCGGCCACGCCCGCGCCCGCGCCCGCCGCCCCCCGCCGCGCCATCAAACGAGGGAGCCGCGTGCGCCATCCCACCCTGGGGCCCGGTGTGGTCCTGGAGATGGAAGGGGACGGCGACGAGGCCCGGCTGACCGTTTTCTTTGAGAAGTCGGGGAAGCGGAAGCTGGTGGCGAAGTTCGCGAACCTGGAGATGCTGTAGGAAAAAGGACCCCACGGACATCAAGGACCGCAAGGACATAAAAACACCGCTTATTATCCGTGTTTGTCCTTGATGTCCTTGGGGTCCTTTATGTCCTTGCCCTTTGAAAGGTAAATCCCATGTCCTCCGTGATCGCCAACGTCGTCGAAATCGAATCCGTCCACCCCCACCCCAACGCCGACCGCCTCTTCCTCGCCCGCATCAAGGGGTGGCAGGCGGTGATCCGCAAGCGCGAGGACGGCAGCCCTGAGTTCGCGCCCGGCGAGCGGGTGGTCTTCATCCCTCCCGACAGCACCCTGCCGCGGGAGATGGCCGAGCGCCTCGGCGTGGTGAGCTACCTGAGCGAGCGCACCAACGTCGAGGGGGAGCGCGATCTCGTCGTCCGCCAGGTGCGCCTGCGCGGCGAGCCCTCCTTCGGGCTGCTGGTGCGGCCCGACGATCCGAGCTGGCCGGTGGGGACCGACGTGCGCGAGCACTACGGCATCGGCAAGTTCCGGCCGCCGGTGCGATTCTCGGCCGGCGACGCCGAGCCCAATCATCCGCTCTTCCAGCGGTACACCGAGATCGAAAACCTGCGCAACTTCCCCGACGTCCTCGCGCCCGGCGAAGAGGTCGTGGTGAGCGAGAAGATCCATGGCACCAACGCCCGCATCGGCTGGGTCGAGGGCGAGCTGCTCGCCGGCTCGCACGGGCTGCAGCGCAAACGACCAGCGCCCGAGGAGATGGCCACCAACACCTACTGGTTCCCCGCCACCCTGGAGCCGGTGCGGAGCCTGCTCGACGAGCTCCGGCAGAGCCATCCGGTGGCGATCGTCTATGGTGAGATCTACGGCAGCCGCGTCCAGAGCCTGCACTATGGCCGGCGCGACGGGCTCGGCTTCGCCGCCTTCGACGTCCTGGTAGGCGAGCACTACCTCGACTACGACGACTTCACGGCCCTCTGCCGGCGTCACGGCGTCGAGACCGTGCCAACTCTCGATCGCGGACCGTTCTCGCTCGCACGGATCGCCGAGCTGAGCCGCGGCAAGACCACCCTGCGGGATCAACACATCCGCGAAGGGGTGGTGGTGCGGCCGGTCCAGGAACGCTTCGATCCCCAGATCGGCCGCGTGATCCTCAAATACCTGAACGACGATTACCTGCTCAACGACAAGCTCACCGCCGCCGATGCCACGGATCTTTGAGGGCGGCGGAACGGTTGCTGGCCGCCTCCGCGCCGGGCTCGAACGGGACTGGCAGCCCTACCTGGACGGAAAAGTGGCGAGCCTGTATTCGTCGAGCCACCCGACGGAGTGGTGATTTTCTCTGGCGCGCAGCCCAGAATGCAGCCGAAGAAGGGACCTGCCATGACGATCTGGCGAAGAGGGTTGCTCGTCTGGTTGCTGATCGTGGGGATCGAGAGCCTCCACGGCACTGCGCGCCGGTTGATCCTTGAGCCATCCCTCGGAGACTTCCGGGCGCGGCAGATCGCCGTCTTCACCGGCTCGGCGCTCATCCTGACGATCGCATTTCTCTGCATCCGATGGATCGGCGCCACGACGAGGCGGCAACTGCTGGGCCTCGGCGGGCTCTGGCTCGTCCTCACCGCGATCTTCGAGATCGGGCTCGGCCGGCTGATGGGTCTCTCCTGGGAGCGCATCGGCTCCGACTATGACCTTCCCCACGGCGGGCTGATGCCGATCGGTCTCACTCTCCTGGCCCTGTCGCCCCTGCTCGCCGCACACCTTCGCCGCCCCTAGCGCGGCCCCAGAGCCCGCGCCACCTTGGCTGGCCCTACTGCGACCCCGCCCGGCGGGAGGGGACGGAGACGACAAACCCGGGGAGGGGGGGATTTTTAGATGATCGGAGGGGGGGAAATTTGGGTGATCATTGACAAAGGGGAGCACGCCGGCGTGGTAGGCTAAGTGGAGGAGAAAGACAAAAGCCAATGGTCAAACAGTTCAAGATCGTCGTCGAGAAGCACCCCGATGCCTATGTGGCCTATCCTCTAGGAACCAAGGGGGTTGTCGTCGGGGAGGGTCAAACCTATGAGGAAGCCTTGGCCGATGTCCGCTCCGCCATCAGCTTCCACCTGGAGTCGTTCGGACAAGACGCGCTGGAGCCCGAAACGCCAGTCCTTGAGGCGTTCTTGGCGGAGACCGGTATCGTCCTCTGATGACTCGGTTCCCCGTCGATGCACCCATTGCACGGGTAAAGCGAGCTCTGAACATCCTCGGCTTCTCGGTCGTCCGAGAGGGGAATCACATCTCCATGGTCCGGCAGAACCCCGATGGTACCCGCACCCCTCTGACCATGCCGAACCACCCCACCCTGAAAGCATCAACGCTTCGCACCATCCTCACGCAGGCGCAGATCTCTCGCGAGGATTTTCTTCGCGCGTTTGAGCAGTCGTAGGTACGGCTCCCCAGGGCGCCCTCCCCCTACCCCCGCACCACCCGCAACCCCAAATGCCTCTCGAACGGCTCGTACCCGGCCGAGGAGTGGAGCAGCGCGAAGCCCTGGTCGATGCAGAAAGTGGCGAGGCGGCACTCGGCGGGGTTGACGGCGATGCCCCGGGCGCGCAGGGTGTGGTAGCTCACCGCGGTCTTCTCGGCGAGGTCGAAGCCGGAGACCTCGATCTGCCAGAGCTTGGTGAGCGCCTCCTTCGCTTGCCGGCGGTGGAGCTCGTCCGGGAGCGCGAGGAGGATCTCCATCAGCACCACGTCCGCCACCAGCAGGGGCGAGCGGCCGAGGAGGGTGTGCAGGTGGTCCGCCTCGGGAGTGGGACGGCCCGTGAAGTAGTCGAGCCAGACGGAGGTGTCAACGAGAACCTGCACCGCGCGTCTCCCGGACCTTGGCGAGGTCCCCGTCCCACATCAGCTTGCCGCGCAGCGACTGCACCCCCGCCTGCTCGTGGAGGCGCGTGTAGACCCTCAGCAGCTCCCAAAAAACGCCTTCTTCGTCTTGAGGCCCGAAAGACCCCACGCCTTCATGAACAGCTTCTCGTCGATGTCCAAGCTCGTGAACATGGCCCCTCCTCCTTCGGCGTCGCGCGAAAGCTTCCGCGATCGACTGGCATATAGATGTCTGGTGGAATTATATACCAGAACGGCTCTCCAGGACCTCGGGAGGGCTCGGACCCATAATTTTCCGTGGCTTCTATATGAAAAGCCTCCCCCGATCTGCTGGGGAGATCGCGAGACCGATAATTTTGCTTCCGCCCTATATAAAAATCTCAGCCGCCCATATAAATTCTTCGGGAGATTATATGGGGACTAGTGGATCCAAGATTAGCTTCAAGGAAGCGGAAGGATACCTCAACGAGCCCGATGTGATCTAGAGCTCGCCGAGGTTCTTGATATTGAACAGGATCTCCCGGCGAGTGGGAGGGCTCCAAGGCGGGATGAAGGTACTCGCGAGGCCGATCCGCCGCGCCTCGTCGAGCCATCGTACCACTTGGCGGCGCTGGTACTTACGAGTCGCGATCATCGCCTGTCCCAGAGCGCGGTACTCGTTGGCCACCGTGGTCTGGAACATCCCGGGATCGTCGCTATTGATTGAGAAAAGGATCTGCGGTTCGTTGTCCGCCGCCGGGTCCAGATGGAGCCGGTTGAGGTTGGTGTATGGCAGTCGATCGTAAGAGGGAAACCGCCCGATCAGCAGATTCGAGGTAGGGCAGACCTCCAGGATGACCTCGGCGCGCTCGACCCGCCGGAACACCCGCTGCCGTAGCTTGCAGACAAGCTCCACATATTCAGAGTTCACCGACACGCAACTAGGAGTGCGGCTCCGGTCAAGGCCGAGCTTGACGAGCACCTCACGCTCTGCGGGCACGTCAGCAGGGTTACCTGCCCCGCTCGAAGACGAAAAAATTCTATCCAGAGATTCGCTCCAGTCCACAGCCTGCCGCGCCCTCTCGGGACCGACGAGCTCCTCCAGCCGGAGTTGGAGCATGTGGGCGAGATCCGTGTCGGGCCGCAGGTCAAGGTCGGGATCGGTGAGGCGGGCCAGACGGAGACTCCAAAGAAGATCAAGACCGTGATCGGAGGAAAGGGGGTAGACCTCCCGCCGTCCGTGGTACCAGCCCGCAGGGTCGAGCGCCAGAGCCAAGCCGTGGCCGATCCGTTCTCCGGGTTGGAGCTGGAACAGCTCGACGGTTTCGTCCACATACCGCAAGCCGGTCAGGAGGTCCCGGAAGTCCTCCCCGGCATGGCAGGTACGGCCCAGGTGGACCGGTGGCAGGCCGGGCCGATTCGTCTGGTCATGAACCCGATTGCGGACCAGCCGGAAGCTCGCGGCAAGGTCACGGGGCGGTAGGAGCATCTCCTCTCCGGCCGCGTCGATCCCGACCACCCAGGTTCGTAATGAGGGGACCTCGTCCAACAGGCAGAGCAGCCCTTCGACCATGAATCGCGAGGTCTCTCGCACCTCATCGACCGGTCCGCGCAGGAGGTGATAGATGAAACCCAGCCGGAGCGGGGGGGCGTCCTGGTCGTGGCGGACAAAATCGGCGAAGCCCTGGAGCTGGGCGCGGAGAACGCGGGCCTGGAGGGCCGCGGGACGCGCCGCGGACACCCGCAGCTCGATCTGCCGCGCCGGCCGCCAGGGAGAGGGCGGGACCGGCTCCGAGCCCAGGCTGATCCCCTGATCCCGGGCCCAAGGCGCATCGGTTGGGTCGGAAAATTGATACCGCAGGGCGTGGCGGGTGCGGAATTGCTCGAGCCGCAGACCGGCCCGCTGCGCCCGCCGGCGCCGGAATCCGTCCCGCCGGTCACCGCCGACCGCATCGGCGAACAGCAGGTGCTGGCGCCGGAAGCTGGCCTGAAAGCGGGCGAGACCCCGCGCGCCCGGGGCATAGGCGATGTGCCGGAGAAAGCTGTTGCGGCGGCGCAGGTAGCGCAGCAGGATCACCTCGCCCTGCGCGCCGTCCGAGGAGCGGAGGACCCGGCTCAAGGAAGCCCAGAGGAGATGGCGCTCTCCCAGTGCCGGATTGAGCCCCGAACGCCGGACCCGGCCCGGTATCAGCCAGGCCAGGATTGGGTCGACGAACGCTTCCTCCGGCTGGTTCTCCGCCCACAAGTCATCGTCTTCCGGCATGGGGCTCTCCGGGATCTCGAGATCGGGCACTTGGCGGGCAAGGTAGCGGCGGTCCTGCTGGGCTTCGGCGATCGCCCCGGGCCAGAGCTCGGGCTCCTCCGCCCACTCTGCGACCCGGTAGAGATGGGCGAACCCGCTCATCCCAGCAATCCAATAGAAGTTCCCCGGGAGCGCACCCCCGAGGTGGACGTGGGTGTCTGCTATCTCCTGGGCGAGCAGCCGTTCGATGAGAAAGGTGTCGGAACTCAAAACACTGGGCCAGGAGAGTGCGGGGACAGCGTTTTCCCGTGGCGGGGGCTCCCCGATCAACGCCAAGCGAGCGGCGATCAGAAGGTCGGCGTCGACCTCCGGGCAGAGCCGGTGCCACAACACGGGGTCGGCACAGAACGGAATGCCGGCCCGCAGGCCGACCAGCCCCCGGGCGAGTTGGAACAGGCCATCGAGCGGTGGCTCCCCTGAGCCTAGAAGCTGCTCTGCGAGGTCGTGGGCAGTGCGCCACTCATCGACGAACCCGCGATCGATCAGGGCCGTGGCAAGACCTTCAGCTTCAGAGCCGCGACGCGATGCGAGATCGGAGAGCCGAGGATCGAGCAACCGGAAGGCCCGCACTGCGCTCAGCGCCGGGGATCGCACCGGATTCACGCCGAGCTCCGCGGGACCAACCGCGCCACGCCAGGTAGAAGCAGAAAAGCCGCCAGGGCGGTGTTCAGCTCCGCAGCGGCCAAGGCGGCCGGAGAGCTGGAGTTCGCCGTCGCAGCTTCCGAAATCTGTGTCTCCAGCCAGTCGACGAGACGACCGAGCTCTGTCTCCACGTCAGCTTCCGACAGGGCCAGCAGCTCTCGGCCCGCTTTCGGATCGGAGAGGCGCAAGAGCTTGGGGACCTCCTCTTCTCTGCCCAGGAGGCGGTGGCGGACATAGCCGGCCAGAGTGAACGCGGCGACGCAGCGGGTGAAGGTCAGCGGGCGCCAGAACGTACGGGCTGTGCTCAGGGCCCGCCAGGCCGACCGGCTCAACCCGTCCACCAGCAGGATCAGGGGACGGAGCCGGCTGGGTAGGAAGGCCGCGACGCCCGCCGGCCGCGGCGCCACCGGGATACGCTCCAGGGAAAGAGCCTTGAAAAGCGACTCCGGCGAGGCTGTGCGTTGGTCGAGGCAGAGCTCCCAGAAGTCGGTGGGCCCCAGGGCAACGGTCCAGAAGCGATCTTTGTCTGCGTCCTCGGACCAGCGCTGCCAGCCCAGGGCCGTGGACACGAGCGCAGTGGCGCCGGCACTTTCGGGAGAAAAATAGCGCAGGACGTCGGGTTCGGGGATGCGGAGCTGGGACTGAGCGCCTTTCAAGCGAGCGCTCGCAAAAGGCAGTCTCTGCAGGAGCTGATAGGGAGTGAGCTTGCCCTCCGCTAAGGCGATGTCGAGCAACGTCTCCAGGTAGGCTTCCGGATCTGGGCCGGAAACCAGGCGGACAAAGCTCTCGGGTAACGGGAGGCCCCACAGCGGATCGTCGCTGCGTGCAGCCTCGACGAGGGTTTGCCAGCCGGTCTCGCCGATCTCCTCGGGCTGCCAGGACAATGAGCTCCCCAGCAGGGCGCCTCCGCGCTCATCCAGACGCCGGACCAGCTCGGCTTCGCCGCTGACCAGGGCGATTCGACGCAGCATCTCTTCGGCGGAGAGCGGATCTCCGCTCTGTAAACGGATGTACTCCCCTTCGAGGGCGCGCGGGTGTGCGGGAAGCAGAGTGAGCAGATCCCCCCTGCCGGCCTCGACCAGCAGCTCGCGGAGCGAGGCAGATCTTTCAGATTCTTTCGTCTCCCCGGAGTTGCTCGGGAGGGGCTTGAATTGCTGTCGCTCTTGCGCCCTCCAGCGGCGCAGCTCCCATTGCCGGGAGTTGGGAACGGCTTTACTGAGCAGGGCTTGGCCGTTGGTGGGCGCAATCTCGATGCGATCGTCGCCCTCAGGATGTCGCGACAGGAGCCGGATCAGAGGCTCGCGATGGAAAGCGAGGATCCAGCAGACCCGTTGATCGCAGTAGTCGGTGAGCAGCGAGCGCACCCAGCGAGGCACCACTCGCGATGGACCGAGGTCCAGGTCATCCACCAGAACCACGAAAGCCGGCGTCCGCTTGCTTTCTACAGGGTGAGCAAGGGCACAGTGCATCTCGACGAGATCGTCGATGAACTGCTCGAACTCGGCGCGAATGCGAGCCTTCCGGTCATTGGCATCGAAGACGATTTTGCCGTAGTGCCCTGGCGTCATCGCTAGCTCCTGGGCCAGTCGGCGATGAGACTCCTCTTGTAGGAGAGCGGATTCGATGCAGCGCTTGAAGCTTCTCTTCAACTTCTCCGGTAACTCGTGGCCACGGTCCCGGCTGGCCGCGGGAATAGCTCTCCCCTCAATCGTACGGTACAGCTCCCGGATCGTGGCGGCTGCCAAGCCGAGGTCATCGTGGACGATCGCAGCATCGAGAATGGGCAGCGGGATCAGCCATCGGCTCTGGCCATCGATCTTGTGCTCGAGATCCCACTTCAAGGCGGAAAGGACCGTCGACTTACCAATGCCACGAGACCCCACGACTGCGGCCGTCCGTGGCGGAGGGGTTGACGGCGCGAAACTCGGCTCGGGTTCCGAAGGACTCCTTAGGAAGACCAGCAGCCGGCTGATGATCCGTTCCTGTTCAGGATGAAGACGGCAACGTTCGCTCATGGCCTTAGCTCCGCAGGATCTCGCGCGCCCACTGCAAGTGGCAGAGCGATCGAATGCCCCATTGCTTGTCCGGGTTGAGCCCGACCCAGCCAGCGAGGAACAGGCTCGCATCTTCGTCGTCAAAGTCGGGGTCCATGGGATCTTTGGTGCCGCCGGACGCGTAGATCTCTAGGCGGTGGCGAACAGGGGGCAACTCTAGAAGGTCGCGAAGGTCGAGTGCCCAACGGTCGACGATATGGGGTCGATGGTCGCGAAGATATTTCCCGGCTTGCCGGAAGAGCTCAGGAGCATCACTTTTTGGCTCATTCTCCAACTGATCGGCGACGAACCGGAAGAAGAATTGTGTCAACGTGGGCTGGCCACCGACCCAGCGCTTGACCTCCTTGGCGAGGTCGTCCAGTTCCATCGTGCCGTTGAGCTTCCATTTTTGGGCCAGCTCGGCGCACCAGTGCGCCAGCTCAGGGGAAGAGAAATGGGGAAGGCGGCAAGCTTGCCCGCGCGACAGCAGGTTGGAGTAGAGAGGGTCGATCTTCAGCTTTCGGACTTCCCGCGTGGCACAGATTAGCCTACTGGAGGACTCTTTCCACTCCGGCAGCTCGATGATTGAGACGATCTCAGCCAGCGCTCGCCTGAGCTCATCGTCGGGTTCCTCGCCGACTGTCCGATCGATGACGATCCGTAGGCGGGAAGGCTTTCTGATCCATGAAGAGAGCTCCTTATAGGCAGCGCCGAGGGAGAGACGCTGCCAGCCGGCAGCTGCGGCGCTTTTCGTCGAGCGAGACTTACCCGCCTCGGCAGTGCCCGCGGTGGAGCGATGCGAACCAGCCTCAGCATTGAGCAGCCAGTTGAAGAAGTGCGACGCGCCCCCTCCGCGCTCGCTGACGACGATGAGGACAGCGGGAAGGCTCATCGGTGTGTAGAGGCGGTCGGCAGGCGCAGGTACCTTCAACGTCCCTGGTAAATCGGTGACCGGCTCCAACCGGAAAGCCTGTTGATTCCCCAACCGCCAAGACAAGGTGAAGGGCTTCCCTTGCTGGGTATAAAACAGTCCATCGTTCGATCGTTGCAACAGAGTCCCCCCTGATTAGACAAGTAACTGGTTCGATGACACGGTGGCCTTGCGAAGCACCTCCAGAAGATTCCCGACTTGATCCAGAATGTGGTCTTCGATGCTCCTGCGTCGCATCTGCAGATATCGATCGAGCTCCAAGGGGTAGATGTGGCCCGAGAAATGATATGCCCGATCCTCTTCCAGGTAAGGAGCTACGAATCCAGTGAGCGTCATGACGTCTAGAAACTTACCGTAAGTCTCGGACCCGAAACGCTCTTCAATTAGTTGAAAGTCGTGAGGCAAAAGCTGCAGCCGCTCGAGAGCTTGACGGACGTAGATACGAATCGCAGCGTCGTTAAAGCTGAACCGTCTCTCCGGAGGAAGCTCGCGCAGCTTTGGATCGCAGATCGGAGTCGGCTTGGGTCGATAGAACAGAGCTTCGACGGTGGCCGCAAGAACCAGATCCCCCCAATAGGTCTCTTCGGGAGGTGTCTTCGAGCGTTTCGCTGAAAGGTCTCCCAGGGCAGGCCGCGTGTCCTGAAGGTACTTCCAGACCGGCCTCACCGACGTGTCCCCGGCCTGGAGGTCCTCCCGTCGGAGTGTCATGCGGCGCGCGTTGTCCAGCCGCTCAAGCAGCCCTTCACAGGCCTTCTGGAGCAAAATCGGGATGCGATAGGTGCTTTCGTTCAGATGGGTGTAACCCTGGCTACGAGTCTGGTCGCTCTCCCATTGGATCTCGAGCGGGGGCTGTTCCAGTTTGGCGATGAGGCTCCTGGCAGCGAGATCGGACAGCGGGCCAAGGAAAAACGCCTTCTCTCCTCGTTCTCCCTGCACCCAATGGTAGAACGGGTGTTGCGGGTCGTGCAAACCGCCGAACGCGCCGTGGTAACCCGTCATCACAAACTGGCAGATCCCGTTCTCCGACAGCCCGCGCAGGCGTTGCAGAAGACCTTGAGCTTTCAGCGACAGGCCGTCGATCTCGTTCAAGAATAGAACCGGCCTCTGCCAGCCTCGAAGGGTCTTCTCGATCGCCAACTCGGGGTCAGTGTCCATAGCGACCGGGTACCGGCTCTTGCTGGCCAGCCGCAGCTTGCCCCACAGCTTTTCCGCCGTTTCGCAGCCGGCACAGTCGATAAGAAGAACCGCGTGCTTGCCCTCGCTGGCGATCTTTCCGTAGACGTGACGCAGGAGGCTAGTCTTTCCAATCATCCGGCCGCCGAGGATCAGAAAGCTCGTGTTGGCGATCCCTTCGACGATGCGCCGGGTCTCTTGCTCCCGGCCGACGAAGACCGGGCTGTCCTCCGCCAGGGCATTCTGCGTTTGAAAAGGAGAGAAAAAGCGGAGCCCCGTCCGGTAGCGGACGGCCCGCCAGAAGGCCGAGGAAAGATCACGTTCGCGCAGCACCTCCTTGAGGCGGTCGTCGGTCAGAATGCAAAGCCCCTTGGACTCGGCGACTCCAGTCTCCGGAAGGCCCGGACCGAAAAGGGTGACGACGACTTCGTTTTGTGCATACAGGAGCTCGGCCAAGCCTTGCAGAACCTCGGGAGATGAGTTGGACCAGTACCCCAGAAAATGCTTCCCCTGCTCCCGTGACCGATCGACCTTGAAGAACGTCCCTGCGTCGAGCATGCGGCTCAGATCCTGCGGGGACAGAGGCTGCAACCAGGCTTCGGCTTTGAAATCCATCGGTTGAACGCCGCTCTTGGTGAGGGTCGCGCAGAGGTTTTCCAGGCGCTTCGGCTCGACTCCGGAAACCCGGAGGCTTCCTATCGCGCGTGCCAGTTCGGCGGACGGCCGAC
>DASXJP010000488.1:0-13264 GCA_036497345.1 Thermoanaerobaculia bacterium | reverse complement strand
GCGGCGGCGGGGGTCATCTCCTCCAGGATGTCGGCGGCGCGCTCCTGGTCCATCCCCTCCAGCAGGTCGGCCACGCGCTCGTCGCTGACCTCCTCGAGGGTCTCGGCGGCGGTCTCTTCATCCAGGGCGGCCACGATCTCGGCGCTCTCGCGGAAGGAGAGAGCGTCGACGATGCGCGCGAGGTCGACCGGGTTGAGGTCGGCCAAGCGGTCGTAGGAGACCTTGAGCTGCACGGGCGCGGCGCTCGCCAGGTACTGCACGTCCGACCAGTCGATGATCTGGCGGCCCACGATGCGGCCGGCCAGCGACCGAGGCCCGAGCCGGCGCAGCAGGGCGCGGGCGCTGATGTCCACGCCCACGATCCGGTAGGCCCCCTCGACGCGCGTGAGCTGCACGTCGTTGACGCGCACGATCCGCCGGCCGGTGATGTCGATGAGCTGGTGGTCGAGCACGTCCCGGCGCAGCAGCACCTCGCCGGAGCGGCGGGAGAAGGGCTGGAGGTCGACGGTGGAGGAGGTGAGCCGGGCCGCGCCGTTGATGCTTTGCAGGAGCCGGGCCGCCACGAAGAAGCGGCGCCGGCCGTCCCGCACGATCAGGCCGGAGAGCGGCGGATAGCGGTCGTCGCCCATACGCACGATCACGTCGTCGAGCCGCCCGATGACCTCGCCGCTCTTGCCCTCGACGGGCCGGTCCACGATCGACGTGAGAAACAGCATCCACACCCCTCCGGTTGGCCCGCGGCCCGAGGTCATCATAACCCTGAACCCTCACCCCTGGCCCCTCTCCCGTCCCCACCCACCCTCCCTCACCGGGAGAGGGGAACCGCCCGCCAAAGAACCCGTGAGGTTTGTAAGGTTTTTCTCCCTCTTCTCCCGGTGAGGGAGGGTGGGTGGGGACGGGAGAAGAGGGCCGGGGTGATGAGGGCCCAACGGCCCGGGATATCGTAAGCCCCGTGAACGATCTCCCCCCGCACCCCTGGGCCCTCCCACCCACCGAAGTCGCCGACGCTCTCGGCGTGCGCCCCGGCGAGGGGTTGAGCGAGGCCGAGGCGGCGCGGCGGCTGACGGTCGCGGGGCCGAACCGCCTGCGCGAGGCGCGGCCGGCGAGCGCCTGGACGATCCTCCTCCGGCAGGTCCAGAGCCTGGTCACATTGCTGCTGGTGGCGGCCACGGCGGCGTCATTCGTGTTCCGCGAATGGGCCGAGGGGATCGCCATCGCCGCCGTGATCCTTTTGAACACGGGGATCGGCTTCGTCACCGAGCTCAAGGCCGTGCGCTCGATGGAGGCCCTGCGCCGGCTGGGGACATCGTCGACGCGCGTCCGCCGCGAGGGCCGGATGCGCGAGGTCCCCGCCGAGGAGCTCGCGCCGGGGGACGTCGCCATCCTGGAGGCGGGCGATCTGGTGACCGCGGACCTGCGTCTGCTGGCGGCCTCGCGGCTCCAGGTGGACGAATCCCAGCTCACGGGCGAATCGCTGCCGGTGGACAAGGGGGCCGATCCGGTTCCCGAGGAGACTCCGCTCGCCGAGCGGACGGGCATTCTCTACCGGGGTACGCCGGTGGTGCGCGGCTCCGGCGAGGGGGTGGTGGTGGCCACCGCCATGGCGACCGAGCTCGGCCGCATCGCCGCCCTGGCCGAGGCGTCCGGCGGCGAGCGGACCCCGCTGGAGAGCCGTCTGGAGCGCCTGGGACGCACGCTCGGCCTGATCACCCTGGGGATCGCCGCGCTCACCACGATCACGGGCGTGCTCGCCGGCCGCGGCCTCTTCCTGATGATCGAGACCGGGATCGCCCTCGCCGTGGCCGCCGTGCCCGAGGGGCTCCCCATCGTGGCCACCCTGGCCCTCGCCCGCGGGGTGTGGCGGATGGCGCGGCGCAACGCCCTGGTGAACCGCTTGTCGTCGGTGGAGACCCTGGGGGCCGTCACCCTGGTGGCGACCGACAAGACGGGGACGCTCACCGAGAACCGCATGACCCTCACCCGGCTCGCCGTCGAGGGGGGCGATCTGCCGCCGGAATCGGAGGCTCCGGAGACCCGGCTGGCGCTGGAGATCGCCCTGCTCTGCAACAACGCCGACGCCGCGGCCGGCGATCCCATGGAGCTGGCGCTGCTGGCGGCCGGGGAGCGCGCCGGTCTCGACCGCGCGGAGCTGCTGCGGCGCTTCCCCCGCGAAAGGGAGGAGGCCTTCGATCCGGCCACGAAGATGATGGCCACCTTCCATCGCGTTTCGGAGGGCGGCTTTCGCGTCGCCGTGAAAGGCGCTCCCGAGGCCGTGCTGGCCGCCTGCGGTCTCGCGGACGCGGAGCGCCGCCGGTGGCTCGGCCGCAATCACGAGCTGGGGGCCCAAGGGTTCCGCATCCTGGGGCTGGCCGAGCGGACGGCCGCCACCGCGGACGAATCCCCCTACTCTGGCTTGAGCTGGCGCGGTCTCGCGGTGCTGGAGGACCCGCCGCGCGCGGACGCTCATCCCGCGGTGGAGGCCTGCCGGACGGCGGGCATCCGGGTGGTGATGGTCACCGGCGACCAGGCGGCCACGGCGGCGGCGGTGGCGCGGTCGGTGGGGCTCGGCGGGGGTGATCCCAAAGTGGTGACCGGCCGGGAGCTCCGGCGGGCCGCGGACTGCTCGCCCGAGGAGCACCGGCGCCTGCTGGAGGCGGACGTCTTCGCCCGCGTCGATCCCGAGCAGAAGCTCGACCTGGTGAGCCTGTTCCAGCACGCGGGCGGCGTGGTGGCGATGACCGGCGACGGCGTCAACGACGCGCCGGCACTGCGCAAGGCGGACATCGGCATCGCCATGGGGCGCCACGGCAGCCAGGTGGCGCGCGAGGCGGCGGACGTGGTGCTCAAGGACGACTCCCTCGCCACCCTGGCCGCCGCCGTGCGCCAGGGACGGGTGATCTTCGACAACATCCGGCGCTTCGTCTTCTTCCTGCTCTCCTGCAACACGTCCGAGATCCTGGTGGTGGCGAGCGCGCCGCTCACCTCCCTGCCGCTCCCCGTGCTGCCGCTCCAGCTCCTCTTCCTCAACCTGGTGACGGACGTCCTGCCGGCCCTGGCCCTGGGGATGGGGGAGGGTGGGCCGGGCGTGATGGAGCGGTCGCCGCGCGATCCGAAAGAGCCGCTCCTGGGCCGCCGGCAGTGGCTGGGCATCGCGGGCTACGCGGCCGTGATGACCGCCGCCGTCTTCGGAGCGCTCGAAGGGGCCTTCCGGGTCCTGCATCTCGGCGAGCCGCGGGCGGTGACGGTGGCCTTCCTCACCCTCTCCTTCGCCCAGCTCTGGCACGTCTTCAACATGGGGCGGAGCGAGGTGGTCCGCAACCCCTGGATCTGGGGGGCCGTCCTGGCCTGCTCGGGCCTGCTGCTGCTGGCCGTCTACCTGCCGCCGCTCGCGGCGGTGCTCCGCCTCACCTCGCCCGGTTTAAAAGGGTGGGGGGTGGTGGCGGTGGGGAGCCTGGTGCCTTTGGTGGTGGGGAAGGGTTGGGCGTGGGTTCGAAGGGTTTTGTAGGGGCGGCCACGCAGGGCCGCCCCTACAAAACCGTTTCTAGGCGCGGTTTACCGCACCGTCACCGGCGCCTCATCGGACACGAAGCTCCAATCCGCCGTCTCCTCCCGCTCGGCGGGCAGCCCTTCCGCCGTCAGGGCCGGAGGCACCACGACCACGTTGCAGCGGGCCCGCTGGAGCACCTCGGAGGCGATGCTGCCGATCATCATGCGCTCGAAGCCGCTGCGGCCGTGGGTGCCGAGGATGACGACGTCGGCCCGCCGGTCCTCGATCTCGCGCAGGATCTCCTCGCGTGGATAGCCGATGAGCACCTGGCGCGAGGTCTGGGCCGCCGGCGCGTTGAGCTCTGTGAAGCGGTCGAGCTCCTCGCCCGCGAAGCGCCCGATCTGCTCGGAGGTGAACTGCAGCGACCCCTCCACCTCCAGCGGATTGAGCACGAACAGCGTTTCGACGTCCAACAGCTTGCCGCCCCAGGCCTCCCGCGTGAGCGCGGTGGCGAAGCGGAGCGCGCCGGCCGAGACCGGCGAGAGGTCCACCGGGACCAGCACCCGGGACGGCGGGAAGGTCGTGCCCGCGCGGACCACGAGCACCGGGCAGGGCGCCTTGCGGACCACCCGGTCGGCCGTGGAGCCGAGGAAGGCGCGCTGGAGGGCGTTCGATTCCGAGGCCCCCACCACGATCAGGCCGGCCTCGACCTTCCGGGCCAGCTCCACGATCGCGTGGTGTGGCGTGTCGAGGGCGAGCAGCGTCTCGAAGCCCGGCAGGTCGGCGAGGCCGGTCTCGCGCGCCTGGTGGTCCAGCCGCTCGCGCAGGATCTCCGTCTGCTGCTCGATCCAGGCGTTGTCGAACGCTCCGAGCTCCGACGGGAAGGCCTGCGGGTTGTAGGCGTAGACGAGCCAGGGCACCGCGCCCGTGGCGCGGGCGATGGCGGCGCCGGTCCGCACGATCCAATCGCTCTCGGCGGTCAGGGTGGTGCCGATGACGAGGGTCTTCAGGTTCTTGGACATGGGTCTTACCTCCGCGGGCCCAGCGTGGCAGAGGGTCCGCGCGGAGGCACCACCCGGCCGGGTGGCCGGCGGATTCCCGAGAGGTGGTGCCCGGGATCAGGGTCGGGATAGACTGAAAAGCACTTCCATGGAGGGAAAGATGAAGACAAGAAAGCTCATCGTTCCAATCGCGCTCGTGGGTTTGAGCCTCGGTCTGGCCGCGATGTCGCAGGAGCAGAAGGCCTCGTCGGGCGATGGGGACGCCGATCGCATCCTGCGGGGCTTCCAGATCTCGCCGGTCCACGTGACCCTGCGCAACCGCGACCGCAACCTGGTCGGTCTGGGCAGCTACCTCGTCAACGCCGTGGGCGGCTGCAACGACTGCCACACCAATCCGTCCTACCTGCCGGGGCACGATCCGTTCCAGGGCCAGCCCAAGCAGGTCAATTCCGCGCACTACCTGGCGGGCGGCCAGCAGTTCGGCCCCTTCACCTCGGCCAACATCACGCCGGACGAGCACGGTCTCCCCGCCGGCCTGACCCTGGCCGAGTTCAAGACCGTGATCCGCACCGGCCACGACCCGGACGCACCGGGGCAGCTCCTCCAGGTGATGCCCTGGCCCACGTACCAGAACATGACGGACAACGACCTGCGGGCGATCTATGAGTATCTGCGGTCGATTCCGCATGCGGAGCCTGGACCGTAGGGGTTGCATTGCATCAGACCGATCGGTCCGATCCGACCGATCGGTCTGATGCATACCCAACCCTTCGGCGCGGTCCCCCCAACCCCCCTCCCGTGCTAGCGTCTCCCTCAGGAGGTGCCACCATGAAAGAAGCAGAGCCGATCGAAGACGTGGAGCTTCCCGAGCCGGGAGGCTTTTTCGAGAAGCTGGCCGAGAAGCTCGGCGCCGTGGCTCAGGCAACCCGTATCTTCGGCGAGCCGGTCGAGCGCGACGGTGTGACGGTGATCCCGGTCGCCACGGCGCGCCTGGGGCTCGGCGGGGGTGGCGGCAAGCGGGGGCTCGCCGCGCGCCATCAAGGGATGGGTGGCGGAGGAGGAGTGGTCATTCAGCCCGCGGGCTACATCGAGATCAAGGGGGGCGAGACCCGCTACCGGCCGATCGTCGACTTCAAGCTGGCGATCGGCGCGGCGCTCGCCGGCGGATTCCTGCTGCTCGGCCTGGTCAAGCGGCTGCGGGGATAGGCGCTGCGATATCCTCGGGGTCTCCCATGATCTCCGAGCCCTCAACCCAGGCGCCCGCGCCCGCCGCCGTCCTGGAGATCGTCCAGGGGCTCTCCCAGGAGCTGCAGCCCCAGCGCCGGGCTCACGCCGTCTCCCTGGACTCCTCCCTGGAGCGCGACCTCGGATTCGACAGCCTCGGCCGGGTGGAGCTGCTCGCCCGCCTGGAGAAGGCCTTCGGCGTGCGGCTCCCCGAGGGGCTGCTGGGCGCGGCCGAGACGCCGCGGGACCTCCTCCAGGCGCTCGCCGCCGCGCACCCCGCCGTGGCTCCGGGCGAGGGCTTCGGCACCATCGAGCCCCTGGGCGGCGGCGAGGCGGCGCCGGACCGCACGCGCACCCTGCTGGAGGTGCTCGACTGGCACGCCCGGCGCCATCCGGACCGGCGGCACATCCTCTACTACCCCGGCAATCTCCCTGGCGATAATGAGCCCGAGGAGCTGACCTACGGCGAGCTGGCGCGGCGGGCCCGCGCGGTGGCGGCCGGGCTGGTCCGCCTCGGCGTCCCGCCGGGGAAGGCGGTGGGGATCATGCTTCCCACGGGCCTCGAATATTTCGCCGCCTTCTTCGGCTCGCAGCTCGCCGGAGGCGTTCCGGTCCCTCTCTATCCGCCGGCCCGCAAGAGCCAGATCGAGGACCACCTCCGCCGCCAGGCCGGCATCCTGCGCACCGCCGAGGCCGAGGTGCTGATCACCTTCCCCGAGGTCCTGACGCTGGCCCGCCTCTTGGGCGCCCAGCTCCCCGGGCTGCGGGTGGTGACCGTGGAGCAGCTCGCCGCCGGGCCGGTCCCCCTGGCCCTGCCACCCGTGCGCGGCGAGGACGTGGCCTTCCTCCAGTTCACCTCCGGCAGCACGGGGAATCCCAAGGGGGTGGTGCTCACCCACGCCAACCTGCTGGCGAACCTGCGGGCCATCCGTCAGGGCGCGGACATCCGGCCGGACGACGTGGTGGTGAGCTGGCTCCCCCTCTACCACGACATGGGGCTGATCGGCTGCTGGATGGGAGCGCTCTATTTCGGCGTCCCGCTCGTCCTGATGTCGCCGCTCTCCTTCCTGGGCCGCCCCTCGCGCTGGCTGTGGGCGATCCACCGCCACCGGGCCACGCTCTCGGCCGCGCCCAACTTCGCCTATGAGCTGTGCGTGAGCAAGATCCCGGACGAGGAGATCGCGGGGCTCGACCTCTCCACCTGGCGCATGGCGCTCAACGGCGCCGAGCCGGTGAGCCCGGAGGCGCTGCGGCGATTCATCGACCGCTTCTCCCCCTACGGCTTCCAGGCCGGCGCCATGTCGCCCGTCTACGGCCTGGCCGAGAATTCGCTCGCCGTGGCCTTCCCGCCGCTCGGCCGGCCGCCACGGATCGACGCCGTCCAGCGCGAGCCCTTCCAGCGCTCGGGGAAGGCCGAGCCCGCCGCGCCGGACGATCCGCACGCCCTGCGCTTCGTCTCCTGCGGCACGCCGCTGCCGGACCACGAGGTCCGCGTCGTGGACGACGCCGGCCGCGAGGTGGGCGAGCGCCAGGAGGGGCGGCTGGAATTCAAGGGGCCGTCCGCCACCAGCGGCTACTTCCGCAATCCGGAGGCCACGGCGAAGCTGGTCCACGGCGAGTGGCGGGACTCGGGGGACCGCGCCTACGTGGCGGCGGGCGAGATCTACATCACCGGCCGGGTCAAGGACATCATCATCCGCGCCGGCCGCAACCTCTATCCGCAGGAGCTGGAGGGGGTGGTGGGGGAGATCCCGGGCATCCGCAAGGGGTGCGTGGCCGTGTTCGGCAGCCCCGATCCGGCCACGGGCACGGAGCGGCTGGTGGTGATGGCCGAGACCCGGGAGCGCGACGAGGCGGCGCTGGAGACGATCCGGCAGGCTGTGCAGAGCGCCACGGTGGACCTGCTGGGCACGCCCGCCGAGGTGGTGGCCCTGGTGCCGCCGCACGCGGTGCCCAAGACCTCCAGCGGCAAGATCCGCCGCTCGTCGGCGCGCGAGGTCTTCGAGTCCGGACGGATCGGCCGCGGCGGCGCGGCCCTGGGGCTGCAGCTCTCCCGCCTGGCCCTCTCCGGGCTCCGCTCCCAGGCGGGACGGCGCCTGCGCTCGCTGGGCGACCTCCTCTACTCGGCCTGGGGCTACGGCTCGGTGGCCCTGCTCGCCATCCCCATCTGGCTCGCCGTGGTGCTGGCGCCGGGGCTCCGTCTCCGTCGGCGGATCGCCCGCCTCTGCGCCCGCGTCCTCTTCGCCTGCATCGGCATACCTCTCCGCCTGGAAGGGGGCGAAAACCTGCGCGCCGAAGGCCCCACGATCGTGGCGCCCAACCACCAGAGCTATCTGGACGGCCTCGTGCTCACGGCCCTGCTGCCGCCGGACTTCGCCTTCGTGGTGAAGCGCGAGCTGGAGAAGAGCGTCATCGCCCGCGTCTTCCTGCGCCGGCTGGGCACGCTCTTCGTGGAGCGCTTCGACGTCGCGCAGAGCGCCGGGGAGACGCGCAAGGTCCTGGAGGCGATCCAGGCGGGGCAGTCGCTGGTCGTCTTCCCCGAAGGGACTTTCCAGCGCTATTCCGGTCTCCTCCCCTTCCGCATGGGCACCTTCGCGGTGGCCGTCGACGCCGGCGTACCCGTGGTGCCGGTGGCCATCCAGGGCACCCGCTCCCTCCTGCGCGGAGACGACCGCCTCCTCCGCCACGGCCGCATCAAAGTGGCCGCGGCCCCGGCGGTGCGGCCCGAGGGGAGCGGCTGGCACGCGGGGGTGCAGCTCCGGGATGAGGTCAGGGCGGCGATTCTGGGGCGGTGCGGGGAGCCGGATCTGGGCTGAGCCGCGGGAGATCTATCCCTATACGGCGATTTCGTCCCATAATTGGGCATGGCAATTCCTCCCGAACTGCCGCCCTGGGTCGAGGCTGCTACGCTCGAATGGCTCGGCGACGATCACCAAGGGGCGGTCGCCAGTCTTAGGAAATTTGAATCATGGTCCCGGAACACGGCGGCCGGGCTTTATGCTGTTGTCGCGGTTGTGAGAGAGCATGGAGCCGGGAATCTTCTCCAGATCATCGAGAGCTTGGACGCTGCGGCGCGCCGGGTCGCCGCCGTCGCCTCGCAGGCTCCGGATCACACCAGGGACGCGCGAAAGGTTGCTCGCGAAATGCGCAAATCGGCGCGCGATCTCATCTCGGTCGATCCGGAGAGCGCCGCGACCACGTTCGCGATGGCGGATACCGCCGACAAGAAGGTCGGCCTGATGAAGCGGCGCGAGGACGCCTACAGACGGGTCCTTGACGCTTATCGGGCCGCCCTCCGGGACTTGGTCGCCGTTCGGGACGCCGATCTCGTGGAGGCAAGCTCCGCGGCCACGTTCACCCTCATCGAGTCCTGGGATCCCGGCCCTGATGGCTCCGAGCTATAGGTTTGGCGATGTCGTAGAGGTGGAGTATCCGTATACCGATCTTTCAGGCGAAAAGAAACGACCCGCCGTCGTCGTCAGCTCCGACCTGTACCATACGAAGACGACGGAGCTGATCCTGCTGCCCATCACCGTCAGCACTTGGATCGAGGGGGAGATCTTCGGCACGGTCGAGGTTCTCGACCTGAACGTGGCGGACCTCAAAAAGCACTCGGTCATCAAGGCCGCTCCCCACAGCGTCGCCAGAAGCAAGGTCCTCCGCAAGAGGGGCTCGTTGGACAGCAGAACGAGAGCGAACCTCTTGAAGGTGCTCGCCAAGCTTCTTTACCGGTAGGTGATCAGAGCCGCCCAGGGCGGGTGGCGGCCTTCGGAACAGGGCGGCCACACAGGGCCGCCCCTACAAGAACATCCCGCGGGTTTTTCTCCCTTTTCTCCCGGTGAGGGAGGGCGGGAGGGGACGGGAGAAGAGGGCCGGGGTGATGAGGGTTTACGGCTCGAAATACCCGCTCTGCGCCCGCGCTCTCACCCCCCCCTTGGCCTCCACCCGTACCTCGTGCCACGTCCCCTTGCCGCCGGTCTGGCGGGGGGTGATGCCGAGCACGTACTGGTCCCGCAGCTCCTTCAGGAGAGCGCTGAAGGTGGCCGGGATCTCCTCGACGCTGGAGAGCTCGATGATCCGGCCGCCGCTCTCCGCGACCGTGGCGCTGAGCTGCTCGAGCTCGTGGGCGTGCTCGGGCGCGTCGCGCCAGGCGGAGCTCATGGAGAATCTCCGGCTGTCGAGGCCCTTGCCGAGGCGCAACCAGTAGAGCGTCACCTGGCCGCGGGAGAGGGCCGACGCCTCGCTGATCGAGAGGACGCTCTCGATGTCCACGCCGTCCGAGAGCAGCACGGCGATCTTCCGCCCCCGCAGCGGCTCCAGCCGTTTGACCGCCAGGTAGAGGGCGTCGTTGAGCGCCGTGCCCCCCTCCGCCGAGACGCCGCCCAGGCCCAGCGTGAGCACCGATCGGACGCTGGTGAACGGGGTCTCCAGGCGGACGTGATCGGAGAACAGGATGAGCTTGCCCTGGTCGAGCGGCGCCAGCCCTGAGAAGAAGGCCCGGGCCCCCTCGAGCGCCTTCTCCAGCGGCGGCCCCGCCATGCTGGCGCTGGTGTCCACCAGCAGCACGGCGGTGAAGGGGACGTCCCCCCGTCCGAAGGTGACGATCGGCTGCGGCGTCTCCTGGTCGTAGACGGTGAAGTCGTCGCGGGTGAGGTCGGGCAGGGGACGCCCGCCGCGGTCGACCGTGAGGAAGAGCTGCTGGAGATCCACCTGGATCATGCTCTCGGCCTGCAGGCGCGGCGCGGCGAGCGCGGTCCGGACCTCGGAGCCGTCCGCGAGGTGGGCCACCGCCTCCAGCCGGTGCTCGCGGCCCTCGTCCCCGGCGTCGATCAGCAGGTGATAGGGCGGACGGGCGGCCGTGCCCACGGGTTTGCCGTCGAGGAGGATCTCGATCCGCTCGACCGGCGTGCCGGCGGGGAGGACCTCCACCCTCACCTCGACCTCGCCGGCGAGCGGCTGGTCCGGAGGCGGCTGGACGATGCGGACCTGGGCGGGCCAGACGGCCGCCGCCGCGAGAGCGAGGACGAGGAAGACGGGCAGGCGCTTCATGGGGCGGTCTTCTCCAGGGCCGAGGCGAGGGCGGGACGGCGGGACGCCGCCTCGCGGTCGAGCGCCGCCAGCGCCGCTTCCAGGTGCTCCTGGGGCGGGCTGTTGTAGCGGTGGCGGGCCGTGCCTCCGCCGCCGGCCCCCTCCGGCTTCAGGCCGGCGATCACCTCGCGGGACGCGGTCGCGCTGTACGTCCGGCCGAGGAAGGCGGTGAGCAGCAGGGTCAGCTTCTCGTCCCCCGGCAGCCGTCGCAGCCCCTCGCGCAGGGTCCGCTCCCCGGGGCCGAACAGGCGGTCCGACAGTTGGAGCCTGGCGAGCTCCTGATAGGCCAGGGAGAGGAGCCAGCCGCCGGTCTCCTCGCGGATCACCGCCGTCAACCGCTGCTCGGCCTCGTCCTTGCGGCCCAGGCGCGCCAGCTCGACGGCCCGCCGCAGTCGCGCCTCCCGGTTGTCCGGATGGAGGCGGAGCAGCTCCTCCAGCCGGGTCACGGCGTCGGCGTGGCGGCCCCGCTTGCCGGCGTCCACGGCGAGCTCCAGGAGGATCATCTCGTTCCCGGGATCGTCCGCCAGCGCGCTCTGGACCGCCGGCTCGCCCAGCCGCGAGATGCCGTTGCGCAGCAGCTCGATGCCGAAGGTGGCCGTGATCTCGCGCGAGCGCTCGCCCTTGCCCTCCCGGTAGAGAGCGAGCAGGTTGACGAGGACGTTCTGCGCCACGGTCGACCCCGGATGCCGGCGCCGCGCGGTGGCCGTCTCATAGAGCCGCTGGTGGAAGCGCAGGAGGGGGAGGAGGCCGTCGGGGCTCGCGGCCGCCAGCTCGCGGGCGGCGCCGGTCTCGACGTCGACGATCTGCTCCACCGAGGCCGGCCGGTGGGGCGCCAGGAGAAGGGCGTCCTCCAGGGCCTCCACGGCGGCGAGCGCCTCCGCGTCGCGGCCGGCGGCCAGAGCTGACAGGGCCTCACGGTAGGCGGCGCGGACGGTGCTCCGGAGCTGCCGTCCCGCGGCCGTATCGGGGATGGGCGGAGGCGCCGCGGCCTCCGAGGCCGGCGCGGCGGCGTCGCTCGCGAAGGGGGGCGGATCGAGGGGGCCCAGACCGGCCAGGCGCGCCGTGGGACGGGGGTCCACCGCGGGTGGCGGGGAGAGGGGGATCTTCTCCAGCGTCCCCGGATCGGGGACGGTGAGCGGGAACGTACGCACCCCCAGCCGGCCGGTGGTGGCGTTGCGCGCCAGCAGCCGCAGCGAGTAGGCGCCGGGCTTCAGATCGAAGCCCGCCAGCAGGTCGACGCCGCTCTTCTCGACGGCCGCGCGTTCCGAGGTGAGATCGATGCCGACCGTCTCCAGAGTGGAGGCCGCGATGCCGCCGCCGGGATCGAGCACGTAGAGCGCGGTCTCGATCCGCAGCGCGTCTCCGGTCTGGCCGGCGAGCAGCGCCGGGCCGTCCATCCGCATCCGCACCAGGACTCGGGGCTTGCCGCCCTCTCCGGGCAGATAGAGGGCGAGAGCGTTGAGCGGGACGTCTCCCCCCTCCTGGCCGCTCATCAGGAGCGCCGCGGACTCCACGGCCACCGCCGTGGCGGGGCGGGCCGCCGCGCCCTCGTCCTGCCGTGCGGGCTCGCCCGGGCTGGCGGCGAAGCCCTTCCCCGGCCCACCGTAGACGGCGCGGACCACGCTCACCGTGCCGCTGGAGTCGTCCCGCGCCGCCACCGCCACCACGCTCTCGCCCGGGGCGAGGTGGAGGGTGAAGCGGTAGCCGGCGGACTCGCCCGGCGCGGCGAGCAGGCGCTCATGGGGGATCTCGACCGGCACCTCGGCGTGGGGGATTCCCGAGACCTTCCCCCGGTCGTCCCGCGCCGCCACGGCCAGGGTGAGGTGCGCCACGTGGTAGTGCTCCTGCGGCTGCACGGTGAGGGCGGCGAGCGGCAGGCTCACGATCGCCGTCAGCCGCAGCCGGCCATCCTGCTCCGGGATCTCCTCCTCGACGCTCAGCTCCGCCCGCAGGGGGTTCGCGCCGCCGGCGGCTCCGCCGAGGGCCGCGAGCGCCCGCTGGAGCAGGGGATCTCGCGTCTTACCGTCGGCGTCGTACCGTTCCTCGCGGTAGCGCGCGGCGAGCGCTCCATCCCGGACGCGGATCTCGATCTTGTGGCTCCCGGCTTGACTCCCCACTTGGCCTCCCGCCGGCGGGGCGTAGCTCAGCAGGTAGGCGCCGGCGAGGTCGCGCTCCGTCCCCGCCAGGAAGGAAGCGGGATTCTGCACGTCCGTGGTCACCCGGCCCCCGGTGCTCGCGGCGAGGGTGCGCATCGCGCGGCCGGCGTCCTCGGGGTCCGTTCCCATCCGCGCTACGGCGCCGGCGTTCGCCACTCCTGACGCCGGCAGGGCGAGCGCGTAGATGGAGACGCCGGCGGCGTTGGCCCGGTCGGCCGCCTGCTGGACCAGGGGCGCGTTGTCGAGCCCCGCCATGTCGAGGGGGGAGGCGGCGAGCTTCGAGGAGAGCATGCCGTACTTCTCCTGCC
>DASXJP010000487.1:0-6887 GCA_036497345.1 Thermoanaerobaculia bacterium | reverse complement strand
CGGCCTCCACCAGATCGAGCTGCCCCTTGCGCCGCTGGATGCCCCCCACGCACGCCACCACCCGCGCCGTCTCCGCCAGCCCGTACCGCGCGCGGACCGCCCCGGCATCGGCCACCGGCCGGGCCAGGAAGCGGTCGAGATCGAAGCCGTCGTAGACCACCCGCAGAGGGGCCAGCCGGCAGACCTCCGCCGCCTGCCGCCTCACCCCCGCGGAGACGCAGACGATCGTGGAGGCCAGCCGGTCCACGGCCGAGTGGAAGAAGCGAGTGTCGTCGAGATACGCCGGCGGGAAGCCGCCGCCGAAGAAGCCCCGGCTGTGCCAGACGTGCGGCAGCCCCAGGCGGCCCGCGGCGAGCGCCCCCTCCAGGGTGACGATCGTGTTGGTGTGGACCAGGCCGACGCGCTCCTGGACCAACCATGCCTCCAGGGCCGCCGCGCGCTCCTCCAGGCCCTCGAGCTGCGCCAGGAATTGCCCGGCGCTCCAGTGCGTGGCCGGGATCCACCAGGCCAGCGGCAGGACGTGCACGGGGATCGACAGCGCCTCGACCTCGGCGCGCAGCGGCCCCTCCTCCGGCAGCACCACCAGCGGCTCGACCTGATCCCGGTCGAGCGCCGAGAGGAGGCGCACCAGGGCCATCTCGCTCCCCACCCCCGACTGGTGGGAGAGATAGGCGATCCGCGTCACGCGCTCTCCTTCCGGCCCGCCACCTCCCGCAGCATAGCGAGGAAGGCCGGCATCACCTGCTCCGTGGCGAAGCGCTCGCGCACACAGGCCAGGGCGCGCTCCGCGATCCGCCGCCGCAGCTCCGGATCGGCGTGGAGCCGCTCCAGGGCCGCCGCCCAGTCCTCCTCCCGGTTCTCCACCAGCAGGCCGGTCTCGCCGTCAGTCACATGATCCGTATACGGCGGGACCCGCGAGTAGACCCCGGCCGCGCCCACCGCCGCCGATTCCAGGAGCTTGATGGGGATCTTGGAGGCCGAGAAGCGCGAGGCGTCGAGCGGCGCGATCAGCACGTCCGGACGCCGCGCCGCGAGGTCCCGGGCGTAGGCCGCGTAGTCGTGCCGCCAGGGGACGAAGGCCAGCCGCTCCGGATTGACCCCGCACAGCCCGCGCAGCTCCTCCGGCACCTCGTGGGCCATCACCAGCAGCCGGGCGTCCGGATGGCGGTCGAGGAAGCGGGCGAGCCCGCGGAAGCCCGACGCCTCGAAGCGCGGCGAGCCCGCGAACCCCACCGTGAAGCCCGGCTCGCGCGGGGCCTCCGGAGCGGCGAAGAAGGAGAGCTCGACGTCAGGCGGCAGGCGCACCACCCGCCGCGCCCACGGCCTCACCTCGGCCTCCAGCACCGGGTTGAAGACCAGCACCGCGTCCGCCCGCCGCAAGCTGTCGAGGAAGACCTCGAAGCTGGGCTTGCCGGGGGTGAAGAGCCGCTCGAAGCGGGGGAATTCCCGGCCCGCGGCGATCCAGTTGTCGTCGATCATCACCAGCGCCGGAATCCCCCGCTCGCGGCAGGCGTCGAGCAGGGCCGGGACCTCCGGGAAGCGCGGACGGCTGAAGACGGCGAGATCGCACCCCGCGAGATCGCCGGGCCCGCAGCGCTCGTAGAGGAGGGTTTTCCAGGTGAGCGCCCCGGTGCCGATCGAGCGCTGGAAAAAATTGTAGAAGAAAAGCTGGTTCTGGTGCGCGTCGTGGAGGCCGGAGAGGAGGGTGATCCGCAATCCCTGGAGATCCCGCTCAAAATCCTTTTCCGTACCGGTCCCCTCGCGCGCCACCCAGCGGGCCGCGCGGTCGGGATCGCCGGTCTCGGCACGGAACGGGAACGTCCGCCAGCTCCAGGCCGCCGGAGCGGGCGGGGCCGGCACGTGGACCAGGCGCCCCCGGCGGCTCAGGCGCAGGGTGAGGTCCCACCAGAAGTCGCGCTGGAGGAGCGGCGAGGGGTCGAAGCGGGCGCCGGCCTCCCGGGCGAGCAGGCAGTTGCTCATCGGAATCAGATCGGCCATCTGGAGCCATCCGTGCCGCACCGGGTGGAAGAGCCCCTCCGGCGGCGCCGGCGGATCGCCGTAGACCAGATCGCCCCCGGCCGCGGCCCGCAGCCGCCGGAGGCCGTCTCCGTCCACCCCGCACCCCGGCCAGAGGAACGCCGCCCAGGGGCGCGGCGAGCTCTCCAGGCCCCGCGCGTAGAGGATCTGCGGCAGGTCCGTGCGCTCCGGCAGCACGATCTCCCGGCGGTGCGGGAACCGGCGGCGCCACGGCCCCAGCCAGCGCTCCCACTCCCGCCCGTCCACCAGGAAAGTGACGAAGGCCTCGGGGAGCTCCGCGCGCAGCCGCGCCAGCGTGCCGGCGAGCGCCTCCCCCGCCACCCCCGGATTCCCCCCGGCCCAGACGAGGAGGTCGACGTCCCAGCCGGGACGGACGGCGGCGGGCCGGCGGCGGAAGAGGCGCATAGGCACCTGGATGCTAGTACACAAGTCATCGAGGTATCGTCAACTGACAATCCTTGACACATGCGCGGTCACTAATTGGCGATCCGCAATCTCTCATTTCCCCTAACTTCTTTATTTCCAACAAAAGCCACCCGGGTACGGAGCTTGCTTTTGTGGGGAGCCAGCGTTTGTCTTTCAATTAGGTTGGCTGTTAGCTCTCCGAAGGGCGGCGGGTGAGGTTGGCACCCGTCGCCCGGGCTCTTCGAAAGCGGGGCGGGAGAGCGCACCGAGGTGAGGTCTTGAGGCACTGATGCTCCGGTCGTACCCGCGTGTGCAGTCCCTTTCCTGGAGAGCAGCTCTGCTCTTCTCTCTGGGGGTACTCCCTTTGGCGAGCGCCTGGGCTCAGCAGTCGGGCGGTACCTCCAACGTCGAAAACCCCACCATCGTCTTCTCGACCCCCGGCATGAAGGTGGTCACCCTGCAGGCCTGCAACGCCACCGGGTGCAGCGATCCCACGAAGCAGATCATGGTGAAGGTGCTGGATCCGATGCCCAAGATCCTCAGCTCCAGTCTCCCCACCCTGGTAGGCGTGGGCCAGACGGTGACCCTGCAGGACAGCGCTTCCGGCCGGCCTCCCCTGACCCACACCTGGACCGTCCTTGGCGCCCTCTCCCCCCAGATCACCGCCACCGACCCGTCCGCGGCCTCCGTGTCCTGGACGGCACCCCTGGTCCCCGGCGACTACCCGGCCCATCTGGACGTGACCAACACGGACGGCAAGGACAGCACGGCGCCGGTGACGGTGAAGGTCCGCCTCTATACCTTCGCCGACGTGCCGCCCACCTACTGGGTGTGGAATTTCATCGAGAACCTCTGGACGCACGGCGTGCCCACCACCTGCGGGGCCTCGCCGCTCCTGTTCTGCCCGGACGCGCCGATGACCCGCGGCGACATGGCGATCTTCCTGCTGCGCTCCAAGGAGGGGGGCTCCTACGTGCCGCCCCCCTGCACCACGGCGGCCTTCGCCGACGTGCCCTGCTCCGACCCGCTGGCGCCGTGGATCAACGAGCTGGTGCGGCGCGGGGTGACGGTCGGCTGCGGCAACGGCAACTACTGCCCCAACAACCCGGTGACGCGCGACCAGATGGCGGTCTTCCTCGTCCTCACCGCCCAGGGCGCCAGCGCCAACCCGGACCGCGCCTGTCCTCCGGCCCCCTTCACGGACGTGCCCTGCACCACCCCCTTCTATCCCTGGATCAAGGAGCTGGTGAGCCTCGGCGTGACGGCCGGCTGCGGCGGCGGCAACTACTGCCCCGGGACCGTGGTGACGCGGGCCCAGATGTCGGTCTTCCTCTCGGTGATGTTCGGCATGATGCCGCCGCCGCCTTGAGACCTCCACCCGTGAACCGGGTGCGCTTTTTGCTACACATACATCACATGAAAAACCCAGGGATCGCCTTGCTTGCCGGGCTGACCCTCCTCGGTCTCGGGACCTGGACCCCCGCCGCCGCGGCCCCCGGCACCTTCGTCACCATCGTCCAGGTCACGGCCGGGCTGCCCAACGCGATCGGCGTCGTCAACGCCGGCGACGGCTCGGGCCGGCTGTTCATCGTGCAGCAGACCGGCCAGATCCGGATCTGGACCGGCTCCCAGCTCCTCTCGACCCCCTTCCTCGACACCACGGGGATCAGCTCGGCCTGTGATCCCACCAATGGCTGCGGCGAGCGGGGTCTGCTCGGGATCGCCTTCCATCCGAGCTACGAGACGAACGGGTTCTTCTACGTCTACTACACGCGGCAGAGCGACGGCGCCATCCAGATCGCCCGGTATCACGTGTCGGCCAATCCCAACGTGGCGGACGCGGCCAGCGCCATGGTCCTGATCACCATTCCGCACCCCAGCTTCGCCAATCACAACGGCGGCCAGCTCGCCTTCGGGCCGGACGGCTATCTGTACGCCGGCACCGGAGACGGCGGCAGCGGCGGCGATCCCAACGGCAACGGGCAGAACATCAACGCGCTGCTGGGCAAGCTCCTGCGCCTCGACGTCGACCACGGCTCCCCCTACGCCATCCCGCCCACCAATCCTTTCGCCTCGGCCGCCCCGGGCGCCGGCGCGCACGAGATCTGGGCCTACGGCCTGCGCAATCCCTGGCGCTTCAGCTTCGACCGCGCGAACGGCGATCTCTACATCGGCGACGTGGGGCAGAACCTCTATGAGGAGGTCGACTACCAGGCCGCCGGGGCGCCCGACGCCGCGGGCCGGAACTACGGCTGGAACTGCCGCGAGGGGTTCCACCCCTTCAGCACGAGCACCAGCTGCAACTCGATCACCGCGGTCGACCCGGTGCTCGAATATCCCCACAATCCCGAATGCTCGATCACCGGCGGCTTCGTGTTCCGCAACCTGCCGGGCCACAGCCTGACCGGCCACTATTTCTATGGCGACTTCTGCTCCGGCCGCATCTGGGCCGCCAGCCACAGCGGCGCCACCTGGATGACCGCGCAGCAATTCGACACCGCCTTCAACATCACCAGCTTCGGCGAGGGGGAGACCGGGCGGATCTACCTCACCGATCCCTCCAGCCAGACGCTCCAGTGGCTCGCCCCGTACACCTTCGCGGACGTGGGCCCCACCTACTTCGCCTGGCCTTTCGTCGAGACGATCTCGGCGCGGGGGATCACCTCCGGCTGCGGCGGTGACAATTACTGTCCCGAATCCACGATCACCCGCGCCGAGATGGCCGTCTTCCTGCTGATCGCCGAGCACGGCCCGGGCTACATGCCCCCGCCGGCGACCGGCACGGTGTTCAACGACGTGCCGGCCGGGAGCTTCGCGGCGGCCTTCATCGAGCAGCTCGCGCACGAGGGGGTCACCACCGGCTGCGGCGGCGGCAACTACTGCCCCGGCTCCCCCACCACCCGGGACCAGATGGCGACCTTCCTCCTGCTGACCAAGGAGGGATCGGGCTACACGCCGCCGGCCTGCGCCACCCCCACCTTCAGCGACGTCCCGTGCTCCAGCCCCTTCGCCCCCTGGGTCGACGAGCTGGCGCGGCGCGGCGTCACCGGCGGCTGCGGCGGCGGCAACTACTGCCCGTCGGGCTCGGTCACCCGGGGGCAGATGGCGGTCTTCCTCGCCACCACCTTCGGCATGGCGACGCCGTAAAAATTGTAGGGGCGGCCCTGTGTGGCCGCCCTGGGGCGGGGGATTCGGTGGTAGCGCAGGCAGGGCGCCCACATCGGGGCGCCCCTACAGGCAGCCTTACGGCCCCACCGCGTGGGTGGGAATCCCGAACGTCGTCGCCAGGAACACCGACATCTGGCCGCGCAGCACCAGCGACTCCGGGCAGAAGTTGCCGCCGCCGCAGCCGGCGGTGATCCCCTTGGCCGCCACCTGGTTGATCCAGCCGCAGAAGGGGCTCGACTGCGACACGTCGGCGAACGACGACGGCGGGCAGGCCGCCGGCGGGAAGCCGCGCGCCACCATCAGGAAGACCGACATCTGCGAGCGGGTGATGGTGCCGTCCGGGCAGAAGACGCCGGCGGCGCAGCCGCTGGTGATCCCCTCCCGCGCGATCTCGTAGATCCAGGGGGCGTAGGGGTTCGAGCAGGGGACGTCGCTGAACGTCGCCGTGGTGCAGGCCGGCGGGTTGTAGCTCGCCCCGTTCTTGGCCAGCAGCAGGAACTTCGCCATCTCCTTGCGGGTGATCGCGCCGTTGGGGCAGAAGGCGCCGACGCCGCAGTCCGGGATCACCTCGGCCGCGTAGATCCCCTGCTCGAAGGGGAAGAAGGCGCTGGTCGAATCGACGTCGCCGAAGGGCAAGGCCGGGCCGATGTAGCCGCTGCGCTGGGAGGCGAAGTCGTCCAGGCGGAAGGAGCCCGACGCATTGCCGTCCAGGCCGGACACGGCCCCCCAGCGCACGTAGTTGATCGTCTCCGTGTCGTTGGTGAGCGCGGTGAGCCCCGTCGTCTGCGCCTTGCCGTCCACCCACAGGTTGAGATGGCCGTTGCCCGCCCCCTTGGCCCAGTCGACCTCGACCGACCGCCAGCCGTTGGCGATGTTGACCGGCGCCGTGATCTGCGACTCGTTGCCCGAATTCAGCCGGGCGAAGGCGGTGAGCTGCTTCTGCGCTCCGGACTGCTGGATCACCACCCGGAACACCGGGTTGCCGGCATTGGCCGGCGGCACCGGGTCGGGGCCGTCGTAGGCGGCGAAGACGTCGAAGCCGCTGCCCGAGATCTGGAGCAGCCGCGGGTTGACGTAGAAGCGGGCGCGGTAGGCCGTCTCGCCCGAGGGGGAGTTGTCCTGCACGTAGGCCGGCGTCGTGTCGGCCGCGGTCAGGGTGACCAGCGCGCCGCAGCTCTGGCTGAAGCGGACCGTGCTCGGGTTCCCCGGCGCGCACTTGTCAGCCCCTTCGGGGTTGCCGCCGTTCGGCACGCGGACGGTGTTGGCGGCCCCCGCGG
>DASXJP010000486.1:0-2975 GCA_036497345.1 Thermoanaerobaculia bacterium | reverse complement strand
CGTCAGACGACGAGTCCTCTCGTCGAGAGAGGGAGCGAGAAGTTCGAACCGCCGCCGAATCGTGTCTTCATCGCACATTCTCTCCCAAGGATACAACAAAAATCGTAAAGATGCTACGGTTGTTCCGTGACGCTCCCTAAGTCTGAGGCGGTCGGTCCTTTACCGAATCAGATCCGCGGCCTTATTGACCGCCTTCGGCTCTATACGGGGATCAGCATCGATAAATCTGCCAGTGCCATGGAGATCCAGCAGAACCGCTCTCGGTACTCCTTGAAAGCTCTCCAGGAGGCTATCGTCAATGCATGCGTCCATCGTGACTACGAATCCCAGGAGCCTGTCCGAGTCACCGTGTTCTCGGACCGTATTGAGATCGTGAGCCCTGGTGGCCCAACCCCAGGCGCAGACCTCGACCGGTTGCGGCGGGGGGACGCTCATCCAATCTGGAGGAACCCTGCTCTCGCAAGCTTCCTCTTAAAGCTCCAACTGGCGCAGGCCGCAGGGCAGGGACTCGGGACGATCATCCGAGAAACACAGGCCACGTCAGGGAGAAGGCCGCAGATTCTACCCGGGACTGGCAGCTTCGAGGTCGTGATCCCCGCCTTCAGGCCTGGTGAACGGGCGACGGGAACATACACGAGCGGACGTCAGGGACTGATTCTGATTTCGATTGGCGGGAAGTCGATTCGACCTGTGGTTGAGCATTCGTTGATGGCGCTCGCACTCGAGGAGGCTGAGGTTCTCGTCGATTTCGCTCTACCCGAATACGTCAATCCAGATGAGCAACACTGGGAAGCTGAGGTGGTGAGGATTCGCGACCAGATCCGCGAGTGGGTTGAAGATCCAAGCTTTGTCCGCTTGCACCTCTTCTATCGAGGCCCCGTGGTTATCGCCCCCCTTCTCGGAGCCCTGATCGCACCTGCTAAGCCCCTGGTGGTGTACCATTACGAGGCGGGCCGGTACCGGCCCGCCTATACTCTCGACAGGAGGTTCTTGATCGGCAAGGATTGAGATCGTCAGGATGGCTTGACTCAAGGCCCACCGTCGCGCGAGCGGCGGTTGAAAATCGGGTGAATTGCCGGGAAGTCCGGGGACGGATGATCGGCAGCCAAGGCCGGCATGGAGGATCGGAGATCCGAGGGGCCGGCAAGGTTCAGAGACTAGGATCCGAGCGAAAGCGGTAACGATCCCACGAGCGCCCGACATCTCTTTGGAGATGATGAGATAGTCCGTTCTACCGCCATAATCCGGAGCACGGGGAAACGGTAGAAGCCGGGGATAAAGAGCCCCGGCGATAACAAAAACCGGCTAAGATGCGGACTGGCTAAAGTTTCCTTGACGACTCCTTGACCGTCACCCCTTCCTCTCATTCCACCGCCGGTGCATCCACAGCCACATCTCGGGATGCCGGCGGATGTCCTCCTCGGCGACCTCCAGATAGCGGCGGGTGAGCGCGGCGACGGCTTCGTCCCCGTTCTCCCCTTCCGGCGGGAAGATCGGCTCGCGGACCACGAGACGGTAGCGTCCGCCCGGCTCGGGGTAGACGGCGAGGGGGACCACCGGTGCCCCGGAGCGCAGGGAGAGCCGGGCCAGGATGGGGCTGGTGAGCGCCGGATGGCCGAAGAAGGGGACGGCGATCCCCTCCCGCTCCTGCACCCGCTGGTCGATCAGGATGCCCAACCGGCCGCGCCCGC
Organism: Thermoanaerobaculia bacterium; assembly: GCA_036497345.1. Classification (GTDB taxonomy): domain Bacteria; phylum Acidobacteriota; class Thermoanaerobaculia; order Multivoradales; family UBA5704; genus DATARR01. The sequence goes on along the minus strand of DASXJP010000486.1, from coordinate 1,284 downwards.
GGATCACCTCGATCATCCGGCGCGCCGCGCCGTGCTTGGGGATGACCGTGTTGCCGAAGCGCTCGCGCATGGCCAAGAGCTCGCGGTCGAGCCAGGGGTTGTCCGCCGGGCGGACCACGAAGCTCATCGGTCCCCGCGTGAGGCCGATGAGCTGCGGCGAGAGCTCCCAGAAGCCGAGGTGGGCGGTGAGCAGGAAGAGCCCCTTGCCCAGCCGCTCGGCCTCGTCCATATGCTCCCACCCTTCCAGGGTGAAGAGATGACAGAGCTCCCGCGCGTCGAAGCGGGTGGCGGAGACGGCGTCGCAGAGGGCGGCCCCGAAATGGCGGAAGCACTCCCGGACCCGCCGCCGGCGCTCGGCCTCGGTCGTCTCGGGAAGCGCCAGGGCCATGTTGCGCAGGGCGATCTCGCGGTGCCGGCGGTCCACCGCGTGGGCGAGGGCGCCGATCCCGCGGCCGAACCGGCGCGCGGCCGAGTGGGGCAACGCCCGCAGGAACCCCTTGAGGGTCAGGTAGAGCCCGTATTCGATGCGGTGGCGGATGGGGCGGTCCTTCATGGACCCTCACCCCCCGTCCCCCTCTCCCGTCCCCTTCCCCCTCCCTCACCGGGAGAGGGGGAGATCTCAATCCTCCCGATCTCCCCGTCCAGCCATTGCCAGAACGCCGGCTCAGGGCAGGCGCGGATGGGGAGCTCGGCCAGGGGGACGTCGAGCCGGCCGTGGAGCTTCACCCGGTCCTTGGAGGTGGTGAGCACGGCCTCGGCGCCGCTCGCCCGCCAGGCCTCCGCGATCCGGGCCAGGCTCGCCGGCGGGTAGCGGTGGTGGTCGGGGAAGCGGAGCTCGCCCGCGATCTCGAAGCCGAGGCTGCGGGCGGTGGCCGCGAAGGCCTCGGGCCGGGCGATGGCGGTGACCAGGAAGACCCTCGCGCCGGGCTGGAGATCGCCGCCGTCGGTCCGTCTCGGGGCCCCCGGGATGGTCCGGCTGGCGAAGCCGGGGCCGGTGAAGCCATAGGGGCGGAGGGCCTCGGCGAGCGTCTCCCCCTGGCGGTCGATCTCCGGGACCCCGGTCAGGAGGGCGGCGTGGGCGCGGGCCATGGCGGCGAGCGGCTCGCGCAGGCGGCCGGAGGGGAGGAGGCGGCCGCCGCCGAAGGGGTCTCCGGCGGGGAAGGCCACCAGGTCCAGATCGCGGTGGAGGCGCAGGTGCGAGAAGCCGTCGTCGAGCAGGAAGAGGTCCGGCGCCGGCTCCAGGCGGCGGAGGGCCTGGAGACCGTCCCGGTAGCGGTCGGGGCC
>DASXJP010000485.1:0-6980 GCA_036497345.1 Thermoanaerobaculia bacterium | reverse complement strand
GTCCTGCCCTTCGAGCAGGACGACCCGATTCAGGCCGGACTCTGTAACGCCTCCATCAACCGATACGGCATCCCCTCGAACGATCCCGACGACATCGTCACCAGCACGCTGCCGTCGCGGGCCTCCTCCAGGGCCTGCCGGAGCAGCCCGGCGTTGTCCGGGTAGACCTCGGCGGGCACCCCGCCCGCGGTGAGCGCCGCGGCCAGGGCGCCGAAGTCGAGGCGCTCCTCGGGGGCCAGGCGGCCGCTGTGGAAGATGGGGGCGAAGAGCACCCGGTCGGCGCCGGCGAAGGCCTGGCGGTAGGGCTCGAAGAAGAAGCACCGTCCGGCGGTGAGGCTGCGCGGCTCGAAGAGCGCCACCAGGCGATGGCCGGGGTAGCGCTGGCGCAGGGCGTCCAACGTCTTCTCCACCGCCGTGGGGTGGTGGGCGAAGTCGTCCACCACGGTGACGCCGCGCGCCGTGCCCAGCTCGTCCAGACGCCGCCGGACGCCGTGGAAACGGGCGAAGGCGGCGGCCACGTCCGCGGCGGGGATGCCGTCCCGGCGCGCCGCGGCCCATACGGCCAGGGCGTTCGAGACGTTGTGCCCGCCCGCCAGCGGCAGGGTGACCTCGACCTCGCCCGCCTCCTCGTCGTGGACGCGGAACCGGCTCGCCTCGGGCAGGGTCTCGATCTCCCCCAGGGGATGGAGGTCGTTGCCGGCGTCCAGCCCGTAAAAGAGGACGCGGCAGCGGGCGCGCCGGGCCAGCTCCCGCACCTTGGGGGTGTCGCCGCAGGCCACCAGGAAGCCGCTCTCGGGGAGCAGATCGATCAGCCGCTCGTAGGCGCTCCAGAGCGCCTCCTCGGTCGGATAGAGGTCGGCGTGGTCGTACTCGGCGCTGGTCAGGATCAGCATCTCGGGCTGATAATGGAGGAACTTGGGGCCGCGGTCGAAGTAGGCGGCGTTGTACTCGTCCCCCTCGATGATGAAACGGCCTCCGGCGCCGTCGTGGAAGCTCGCCGGCAGATCCTTGGGGGCGCCGCCGATCAGATAGCCGGGGTCGCGGCCGCAGGCGGTGTAGACCCAGGACCCCATGGCGGTGGTGGTGGTCTTGCCGTGGGTGCCGGCCACCACCAGCGAGCGGTGGTGATCGAGGAAGAAGCGGGCGAGCGCCTGGGGCATCGAGACGATTTCGAGGCCGAGACGCTCGGCCTCCACCGCCTCCGGATTGTCGCGGTGGATGGCGTTGCCGATGATTACGAGGTCCGGCCGGGGCTCGAGATGGGCCGGGTCATACCCCACGGAGGGGTGGATGCCGGCCCGCTCGAGCAGGGTGCTCATGGGGGGGTAGAGCGGCCCGTCGGTGCCGCGCACCCGATGGCCCTGCTCTTGCAGAAGGCACGCGAGCGGAGCCATCCCGGTACCCCCGATCGCCATGCAGTAGATGTCGAGCTGAGAAGAGGTCAAGGTGGATTTTCTCTAGGGAATTTCTCGTTTTAAGGGCCCGGAGTGTAGCATTGCCCGAGCCGTCATCCATACCCGAGAAGGAGCAGGACGTATGCATCGTCAGATCAAGACCGTCATTTTGGCACTCTGCGCCGCCCTTTTGGTCGCGGCTTCCCTGCTGGCCGCCGGCAAGCCGAAGGCGGCCGTGGCCGAGCCGGTCAAGGACATCGGGACCGTCCCCAAGGGGGAGAAGATCGTCCACGACTTCCTGATCAAGAACGAGGGGGACGCCGACCTGCAGATCACCAACGTCCAGCCGGCCTGCGGCTGCACGGTGGCCGAGTTCGACAAGGTCATCAAGCCGGGAGCCACGGGCAAGGTGCACGCGGTGGTCGACTCGAGCACCTTCAACGGCCCGATCTCCAAAGGGGTCAGCGTCTTCACCAACGACCCCGACCACCCCCAGATCGAGCTGACGGTGCAGGCCAAGATCGAGCCCTACATCTCGGTCAAGCCGGGCTACGCCCGCTACATCACGGTGCAGGGCGAGCCCCAGGAGGGGAACATCGTCCAGACCCTCTGGGCTCCCGACGGCACGTCCTGGGACATCACCGGCGCCGACTCGCCGTACCCCTACCTCACCGTGGCCTACCACGAGGCGAAGCCGGAAGAGCGGCTCCCCGAGGGCAAGGGGAAGCAGTGGAAGGTCGAGATGAAGCTCTCGAACAACGCCAAGGTGGGCCCGCTGGCGGACTACGTGACCGTGCACACCAACCACCCGAAGCAGAAGGTGGTGCAGATCCCCGTCTCCGGCTTCGTGCGGCCGGTGATCGCCGTCACGCCGCCGACCGCCGACTTCGGGAACATCGAGCTCAAGGAGCCCCTCAAGCGGTCGCTGGACATCCGCAACTTCGCGACCGAGCCGATCAAGGTCACCGGCATCGATTCGAGCCTGCCGAAGGGGATCGAGACCAAGCTGGAGCCGATCAACGAAGGGCGCGAGTACCAGGTGCGGGTGGTCGTCAACCCCGGGCTCCCCAAAGGGCCGTTCACCGGCAAGCTGACGATCCACACCGACAGCCCCAAGGTCCCGACGCTGGAAGTCGAATTCAAAGGGATCGTCATCTAGACACTTTTCCTCTTCCGTCGGTATCTGGATTGCATCCGGTTCCGTCCAGGGAGATCTCCCCGCGCGGGGTTTCTCCCTGGAAGGAACCCGCGATGCACCGCACCCACGTCACCTCCGCCGCCATCTCCTCGGTGGGCTACGACGACCGCTCCGCCGTCCTCGAGGTGGAGTTTTGTAGCGGCGCCGTCTACGACTACCTGAACGTCCCGAAGAAGGTCTACCGCGCTCTGCTGAAGGCGCCGTCCAAGGGGGGCTTCGTCTCCCGCCGGGTGCGCGACCGGTACCCCTTCGTAAGGCGGGATTCGTAGATCAGGGACGATCCGGCGTGTCTCATCCGCCCCGAAAGGCGAACGATCCGCCTTTCGAGGCGAGCCATCCGCCCCGAAAGGCGAGAGCTCCGGATTCGGGGCGAGCGGCGCAGGATTCGGCGTGGATCGTCCGCCTTTCGAGGCGAGTCGTTCGCCTCGAAAGGCGGGTCCTCCGGATTCAGGGCGAATGACGCACGCCGAAAGGCGAGAGGCCCAAGATCCGGCATGCCCCCCTGGGACCGCCGGCGTCCCCGCCGGCCTTCCAGCCAAGATTCTTACTCGAAACCCCCAACGGTCCCGCCGATCCGTCCGTATACCAGGACGCCTCGAGATGCTCACTCCAAGATCCGCCCGAAGAGGCTGTTGCGGCTCTTTGACAACTGAAGCACTGCCAGGATGGCCCATCCTCCTGGCAGCCCTCCTCGGCTGCCACCCGTATGCGGCGGCGGGTGGCAGCCTGTTTCCGCGGCCGTCGTACTATGCTGGCCTCTCGAGGGCTCAGAGGAGACGCGGATGGAATGCATGCACCCCTTGGATGAGCGGACCGGGCAGACCCGCCGGCTATGGCCAGGCGCCGGCGGAGGCGAAGCCATGAGCCGGGACTTGCCTCCGGTCGCGGTCCTCGGAGCGACGGGGCACACCGGGCGTTTCGTCGTCGCCGAGCTCCTTGCGCGAGGCCTGACGCCGATCCTGGCAGGCCGGAGCCCGGAGCGCCTGGAAGAGGTCGCCGCCTCCACCCCCGTGAAGGCCCGCCGAGCAGTCGACATGGCCGATCCGGCCTCGCTCGACGCCGCGCTCGCCGGCGCGGGGGCTGTGATCAATTGCGCGGGCCCCTTCTTCGATACCGCCCTGCCGGTCATCGACGCCGCCCTGCGGGCGCGCATCCCCTATGTCGACGTGACCGCCGAGCAGGCGACGGTGCTCACCATCTATGCCGAGCGCGACGCGCAGGCCCGCGCCGCCGCCGTGCCCGTGGTGCCTGGCATGGCCTTTTATGGCGGCCTGGGCGACCTTCTGGCCACCGCCGCGGCCGGCGAATGGACGGAGCCGGATGCGATCGATCTCGCCGTCGCGCTCGACAGCTGGCATCCAACCCAGGGCACGCGCGAGACGGGAAGGCGCAACACCGCCCGCCGGCTCATCGGCGACCAGGGCAAGCTGGTGCCGCTCCCCGATCCCCCGCCGCGCAGGCACTGGACGTTTCCCGACCCCTTCGGGCCCCAAGACGTGCTCGCCGTGCCGCTGACCGAGATCGTGCTGATTTCGCGTCACATCCGAGCGGGGAAAATCATTTCTTTCATGAATCAAAAACCCCTGGCCGACCTGCGTGACCCCGCGACCTCCGCGCCGGTCGCGGTGGATGAGCGCGGCCGGTCCGCCCAGCGCTTCGTCCTCGACGTTGTGGTCCAACGAGGCGGTGAGGAACGGCGGGCCACCGCCAGCGGGCAAGACATCTATGCGGTCACCGCGCCCTTGGTCGTCGAGGCGGCGCAACGCCTGCTGTCGGGCCAGGCGCGGAAGGCGAACGGCACTCTCGCGCCCGGGGAGCTCTTCGACGCACGCGCGTTCCTCTCGACCCTGGCTCCGGAGCATCTGAGGGTGAGCTTTCCCGAGTCATCCGGCATCTGAGCGGCAAGCCTGCTGCCGCCAAAGCCGGTGCGAAGGCAATCGCGACCAGGCGAGGGACCGCAGGGACATAAAGAAGGCGCCGATAGCGGTCTTGTCGCTGGCGTCCCTGCTGTCCCTGTCGTCCCTGTTCTGTTTTTTCTGCTACATAGGCTCCCGTGGCCGGAGGCTCCGGCGAGTAGGCCCGTCCAGCACAAAGCTGCACGAAACCCGCGCTATACTGACCTCCTGAGGGAGTCAGAGGAGATGCTCCGGTGAAGAGACTGAACGTGACCCTGGTCGTGGAGGAAGACCTCTTGCGAGCGGCCCGGGCCGTGGCGGCCCAGTGGCGGACCTCCGTCAACGAGATGTTTCGTCAGTTCCTGAAAGATGTGGTGAGCGAGGAGAGCCGCCGTCACGCGGCGTTGAAGCGGATCCAGCCTTTGCTCGACCACCCCTCCGTTCATCTCGGTGGCCCCCGCCCCTCCAGAGACGAGCTTCAGGAGCGCTGACTTCGCGGCCTTCAAACGGCCAGTCTACTCCCCCTGGTCTGCGCCGCTCACCCAATTCGCCAAGCGGAGCCCGGAGATGCGAGAGAATTCCCGGAGATTGTTGGTCACGAGGGTCGCGCCCAAGCTGCGGGCGTGTCCAGCAATCTGCAGGTCGTAGGCGCCGATCGGACTCCCTGCCGCCGCGAGCTCGGCCCGGACAGCACCGGCTTCGCGTGCCGCGGATTCGGTCCAGTCCAGGAGCTCGACGTTTTCCAGGAAGGCCCGAACGACCCGCCGCAGCGGATCGGGACGATCGCTCCGCTGGATCCCGTATTCCAACTCGAAAAGAGTGATGACGGAGACCTTCAGGTCGCGAGGAGCGAACGTCTTCACCCGCTCGATCAGCGCCGGTTGAGAGCGCTTCATGAGGTAACTACAGATATCGGTATCAAGGATGTACATCAGGACTCGGAACGTTCCTGAGGAGGTGGATCGTCTCCAACCTCGAAGTCCGGCGGCAACACGAGCGATGGGTCGGCAAAGAACTGGTCCCAACCGCCGGAGGGCAACGGACGCAGGATCAAGGCGTCCCCCTGCCGCTCAATCGTCACAGTCTCTGTGTCCAGGCTCAGCTCGACAGGGATACGGACCGCCTGGTTCCGGCCGTTGCGAAAGATTCTTGCGATCACCGGTGCCATAGAGCCCTCCCAGGCATAGGCTTCCAGCATAGGCCTGGCAGGGTCGCCTGTCAATGCCAGGCGGACTGGCGCTATCCAGGCACCTGGCCCCCAGTCCGCACTTTTGCGCTATCGTGCTGTCATGGCCAAGCACCCGAGACTGCTTGCGTTACACTTCCCTATTGCCGGTTCGACTTGGGCCTGGTTGAACGCCTCGAGCTCACCGGCATTCGGAAAGGAAGGTACGACATGGAAGCCGCCATGACGGCCATAGAGACGACCGGAACGGTTGACGAGGATCATCGGCTGAGGCTGGACGAAGCCCTGCCGGTTTCCGGTCCGATGCGGGTCCGCGTCATCGTGTTGTACCCCTTGACTGAGGGGATAAGCGAGGATGAATGGCTGCGAGCAGCGGCTCGAAATCCCGCGTTCCGTGACCTCGAGGCTCCGGAGGAGGATGTCTATTCGCTAGATGTGGTGGGCGAGGAGAGCCGCCGCCACGCGGCGCTGGAGCGGATCCAGCCTCTTCTCGACCACCCCTCCGTTCACCTCGGTGGTCCCCGTCCTTCCAGAGACGAGCTTCATGAGCGCTGACCTCGCGGCCTTCGTGGATTCCAACGTGCTCGTCTACGCCGTCAGCGACAACGAGCCGTCCAAGCAGAGAAGGGCACGGGAGATCGTGGCGTGAGGCTTCACGGAAGGGTGCTTTGCCATCAGTACCCAGGTAATGATGGAGGTATACGTCAATATCACCCGGAAGGTGAAGATCGGCCTCCCGGCGCGCCAGGCTTTCGAGTACGTTCGGGCCTTCGCGGAGTGGCCCGTCATTGAGATGACTCCCGAGCTTGTCCTGTCGGCGCTCAGCCTCTCGGAGCGATCGCAGATCTCTCCCTGGGATGCCGCCATTCTCGAGGCAGCACGCCAGGCCGGGTGCACGAGGGTGCTCTCGGAGGATCTTGGCGACGGACAAGTCTATGGTGGGATCACCGTCGAGAACCCCTTTTCGGGTCCGGGTACCTAGCGTGGCCACCAGCAGAGAGGGATTTTGCCATGGGCGCAAGAGCTAAGAAGGAGGCAAGCCGCGTTCTGGAGGCGGTCCACGAAACCGCGCGTGATCTTCATGCCGCCGGGGTGATCTCGAAGCGCCGCATGAAGGAATATGACTCCTTGTGTCTCGTACCTGTGCCGGAATGTTCATTCGGATCGTAAGGGAGCGTCACGGAACAACCGTAGCATCTTTACGATTTTTGTTGTATCCTTGGGAGAGAATGTGCGATGAAGACACGATTCGGCGGCGGTTCGAACTTCTCGCTCCCTCTCTCGACGAGAGGACTCGTCGTCTGACG
>DASXJP010000484.1:0-40363 GCA_036497345.1 Thermoanaerobaculia bacterium | reverse complement strand
GATAGCCATGACCTGAATAGAAAAACACTACGACTCTTGCCTTCTCGATTTTCCCCCGAAAGTCTTTCAATGCCGCCTTGATCTGATCCACAGTGCCGTTTGACAGCGAGGTAACGGAGAAGTCAAGCTTCCTCAGAGCATCAGCCATCGCGGCTGCATCTGCTTCCCCGCTGATCAGGTCGACGCCCGCATAGCTATTACCTATAACCAAAGCAAATTTAGTACCTACCTGGTCATTCAATGGATCGTTGATTGACATAAGCTCGCCTCACTTATTTATTTTGGCTACTAGTTTTCATCTATACTTGCCATCACACAAATTGGACGACTCATCGCAGCCTTGCCCTTCGTCAGGCAGAGTGTCGATGTGGCACCGAGAATCAGGTCAGAGTTGCTTTTTGCCACACTGTATTTGGCGTGCGGAATCGGACGATCAAGCCATTTGGGCTTGGGCTTATTTTGGGCGTCGACGAGCTCGTAGAAGAATGCGAAATCCCGACCGACACCGTCGTCACACTTTTTATCAGGTACCATGTAGTGCTCACGATCATTGGAGACTTCGATCTGGATTTCACTTAGGTCGGTTGGCAACGAAAATTCAATAGTGTCTCCAACTTCACCAGGAAATCGGCTCAATCGAAGGACAGGCACCTTCCCTGCCGAGATGTCTACATCGACTGCAGTCGTAGCTTCCACCCGCATAGTCATAGACTGGCTTATCTCTCCGCTCTCTTCCTCTTTCTCTAAGGGACGCATGCTTAGCGGATGCACATAATCAGCAAGATCATCTCGGCGCGTCGCGAGCCCACAGGACGCAGCCATGCGGAATGGGAAGACAAAGCGCGCTGCCAGGGTGGTGGGCGGAGCATTTGGTCCCAGCCGGAAGGCAGGATCGAGCTTGTATCCCAACCGGGAAATGTTGACGACGTTAGCGAAGCTGGCAGCTTCATTCGCGTCGAACGGGAGATTGCGACGAGGCGTCCTATCGAGGGGCTGGTCCGCTACCTGCGCGGTCTGCGGTAGGATCGAGATCTCATGGCGGTTGAGCTTGCATAGGCACGAGCCAGGTTGGTCGACGATACAATCGTCAGACTGTGTGCATTGCTGGGACGTCGTGGGGAACTTGATCCTCGGCAAATGCTCGGAGAAGCAGTCCATCTCGGGCGGCTTGCTGTGTCCGTCCACCAGGAGCGCCATCATCTTTGGGCCGCTGGCATCGGTTTGAGGAACCAGAGCGATAAGACCATGGAGAATGATTCGGATTGGCAGCGTCGTCATTGCTTTTCCTTTCTTACGGATGGGGGAGCCCGGCTCCGTGCGGGCTCCGGTGCTCCCGATGGTGGTTTCGGGCCGCCTTCCGCACAGCGCAATAGACGGATCAGCGTCGCGTTTTTCTGCGCTCTCTGGCTTTTCCTGGGAGACTGCGGAGAGCCGACGAAGGCGAAGGCTCCGAGCCGCAGCAACGTAGGTGAGTCTCCCAAGCACCTCGTGTTCCGGCCGGAGGAGGGGCAGTTGGCTGGGGTTTCTTGGAACAACATAACCCCGGACGGCCTGCGGAGGGGCGCTTCCTCGCTACGCCGGGATGCCCTCCAGGCCTTCAAGGATGCCGGTGACCTCGACACGATCGGGCCCTCGCGGGCCGATGCGGTGGTGGCTCTCCTCTCTGGAGATGCGGACGGCGCCATCTCGCGGCTCTCAAAGGCCCTGGAGCGGGCCCCTCTCCAGCCCATCCTATGGAGCGATCTGGCCGCCGCCCACTTGCAGCGAGGCGCGGCGTTCGCGGATCCCTACGATTTTGTGACGGCTCTCACGGCCGCGAACCGGGCGTGCCATCTCGATCCCGACCTTCGGGCAGCCCGGTTCAACCGCGCCCTTGCGCTCCAGCGTCTCTCCCTCTATGAGCGCGCAAGAGCCGATTGGGAGGTGCTCCGGACCACCGAATACGATCCCCACTGGCGCCACGCGGCAAGAATCCATGCCGATGCCCTGGTCCGCAGCTCCGTCCGAGTCGATCCGAAGACCCGCCTCGACGCGCTGGAACGAGCAGTTGGGCGCGGTGACCCACAGCAGGCCAAAGCCCTCGTCATGGGCTCTCCTCAATACTTTCGCGAGTATCTGGAATCACACCTCCTCGCCGCATGGGCCGATGCATGGCTGGCGGGGCACTCCGCGGAAGCGGAGCGCCTACTGGCGGTTGCGCGCACGATCGGACAGGTGCTCGCAACAGGCAATGGGGAGTGGATGGGAGCGGATATGGTTGCACAGATCGACCGGTTGCGCGGCGACGCCTCAGGCCTGGCCGCGCGAGCCCATGCATTGGAGGCCTATGGCCGCGGCGTCTCTCAGCTCCAGAAGGGAGATATCGACGGGGCTCTCCCTGCGCTCCAAACCGCGCGACGGCGGCTCACGAGCCAGCACAGCCCCCTCGCCGGGTGGGCTTCCTTTCGGTTGGCGGTCTATCACTACAGGCGCTCCGAGTATCCGGCAGCCCTGGCGTTCCTTCAGCCTTTGACTCAGGATTTCTACCGCGACAGGTACCCGGCGCTGCACGGACAGGCGTTCTACCTCATAGGATTGATCGCGGTCGTACGGGGAGATCCCACCGCCTCGCTGACAGCCAGCCAGGAGGCCTTGGCAGACTTCAAGAAGCTTGGGGAGGCCGCTTACGCCGCGCGAGTGACCTCGACCGTGGCCACCAGCTTCGATTTTCTGGGGATGCGGAGTGAGGCCTGGCGGCAGCTTTACCCCGCTCTGATTGACCCCGCGACCCTCGATGTGCCCGCGGAACGGGAGGTCATCTGTGTGGTGGCCGCCTGGCTCGCCACTGGAGATGGTGAGACGGAGATCGCGCTCTGGTTCCAGGAAGAACGGCTCCGGAACTCGATGAAGATCGGCGATCCCTATCGGATCGTGGAAGCGCGGCGCGGTCGCGGTGAGATCCTCGAAGGCTTGGGGGACCGGACCGGCGCGGCCCAGGACTTCGCGCTCGCGCGGGACGAGCTGCGGAAGATTTCGGATCCACGCTTTCACGATTCGATGGACGGGGACCTCAAGCTCGCGGAGGCCCGGCTCGCGGCATCGCCCGCCGAAAAGATCGCTCTCCTCGACGAAGTAATCCCGATCCTCCGCTCGACCTCCTACCAGTACCGGCTGGCGCAAGCGCTCCTCGCCCGCGCCCGTGCTTACGAGGCCTTGGGCCGGAGCGATGACGCGGCGCGGGACCTCTCGGCCGCGATCGCCGAATGCGAGCGCCAGCGCACGAAAATCCCCACTTCCGAGGAGCAGATTTCCTATTTCGATCGGACGCGGGACCTCTTCGACGCCATGATCGAGCTTCACGCCGAGCGCCTCCACCAGCCGGCGGAGGCCTTTCGGTTCAGCGAGCGCGCCAAGGCTCGGGTCTTGCTCGACTGGGTCCTCGCGCAGCCGATCGGCCAGGCGTCGCCGGAGTCAACCCAGGAGAGAGCTCCGCTCTCCACCGACCCGGCCGAGCTCCAGCGGCAGATCCCCCCGGGTACGGCGGTCATCGAATACTGGTTGCTCCCCCGCAGCGCGCAGGTCTGGGTGCTCCGCCGCGACCATTTCGCGGCCGAAGCCGTGCCCATTGGCGCGAAGAAGCTCGGAGCTCTGAGCCGCCGGCTGCAACAGGAGTTGGCGCAGGGACGGCGCGCCGAGGCCCTGGCGACGTCTTCCGAGCTCTTCGAGCTGCTGATCCGGCCCATCGCCCGGCATCTCACACCCGCCGACCGCCTCGTCGTCGTGCCGGATGGAGCGCTGCACGGCCTCCCCTTCGCCCTGTTGCGGGACAGCCGGAGCGGGAGGTACCTGATCCAGGACCACGTCTGCTCGGTAGCGCCCAGCGTGAGACTCCTGATCGCCAGCCTCCGCCGCGCCGGGGAGCTCGCCTCCAGCCAGCCTCCTCGGGCGTTGGTGATGGAAGACCCCGCTTTCGACAGCAGCCTTTTCTATAGCATCCCTCGTCTGAGGGCATCCCACCTCGAGCGCGTCATCCCCGGGCTCTTCCCGGGATCGCGGATGCTGAGGGAAGAGGCCGCGACGCGGAGCGCCTTCCTGGACAGTGCCAGCGATTTCGAGATCCTCCACTTCGGCGGGCATTCCCTCGTGAACGCGAGGTATCCACTGCTCTCCCAGATGCTCTTCGCGCCTGACAAGGACGACCGGGCACGCGGCGTCCTCCACTCTGGCGACCTGCTGGGACGTCGCTTCGCGCATACCCGCCTGGCCGTCCTCGCCAGTTGCAGCACCGCCGCCGGTCGAATCTCCAGCACCGAAGGGGTCGAGAGCCTCGCCCGCCCCTTTCTGGCTGCCGGCGTGCCGGAGGTCGTCGCTTCACTTTGGGACGTGGACGATCCACCAACCGCTGAATTTTTCGCGCGGTTCTACCACCACCTGGCACAGCGCTTCGACGTGGCCGGAGCGCTCCAGGCCACCCAGGTTGAAGCTCTTGAGCACGGCATGGACCCAAAGGCCTGGGGTGCTTTCGAAGTCATCGGAGGTAGCGCCACGGATCCGCGCCTCATCCCCTGATTAGCGGAGGACGGTTCTCAATCTGAGGGCCGCGGGCGGGAAATCTCGCGACACGGCCGTCTCTTGAGGATGACGTGTAGTAAAAAGCTCCCGCCAACTCGAGGAGGCTGTCATGCAGGAAATTGGTCAGGTCATTATCGGAGCGATCTTCGTCTTGATCTCCGCCGCGGGACGATTCAATACCCCTCACACCAATCGTTCCTCGACCACGGCACTGCGCTATTACACGGCCTTTTTTTGTTATCTGCTTGTGGGAATGGGGCTCTATGTCGCGCTCTTGAGCTTTGGGCCTCTCCTGGAGGGCATCAAGACCGAAGCGGCATTCTTCGGTGAATTGCGCAAGGAGCTCTCGTCCGCTCCCTTCGCTGCCTTGCTGCTGACGGTCTTGCTCCCCAAGATCCCTCTGCTGGCGGAGGGAGACGCCTGGATTCGGGAGCACCTTCAGAGGATGGGGGCCATTCCCTATGAGGCGCGGAGACTTGCCTCGGAGCTCCAAAAGTCCCGGTTCTCCTTCTCTCCGCGTCTGCGGGAGGAGGTGACGGCACGGCTGGTCAGTGAAGGCTTCCAGGCCGACGACCTCCTCTTCGAGGAAAGCCCGGGGCTCGGTTATGTATGGACCAGAACCTCGGCCCTCATGGTCCTGATCGAAGAATGGGAAGGCGACCGTAAATTCACTGGCTTCCTCGATCAGTTCGCATCGGAATACAACGCGCTCAAAGAGAGCTACCGGCGGCTCAAGCCGAAGGTCCGCAACTATTTCCGGCTGTCGCGAGTTACCGCGCCGGAAGGACACGGCCGGAGCGACGACCTGGTGGTCCAGGTGCGGGCAGACCTCACGGAGCAGAGCAACGAGATCCTCAAGGGGCTCTACAACTTCACCAGCCGTGGGCTGTTGCAGTGCGGAATCACGTACAGTGCGCGGGCCTCCAGCCTCGCGCTGCTCGGCTTCGACCTGCACACGGTGGAGCTCAAGCCGAAATTGACGCTCAATCACATGATGGCGCTGTTCGGCATGGTCGCGGTCATCGTCCTGGGGGCCTTCATGTTCCTCGGCACGCCGCCGGGGGTCAGCTTCGAGGTGCTCCTCACGCGCATCGTCATGATCTCCGTCATCTACAGCGTCGCTACGGTCTGCGCCGTCTCTCCCAAGGAGCGCTGGAGCTTCGCGCGACGGGACCCGCACAGCGTCAGGCCGATCGCCTTCTACTTCGCGGCCGGCATCCTGGCGGCCCTGGCGAGCCTGGCCCTCAGCTTTCTCTACAACCTGGCGATCTTCCGTAACCTACCAATAACCTGGGGGCAGGCGCTACTCAACTATCCCTGGTGCCTGAGCTCCTTCACGGCGGCGTTCCTCATGGCATGGATGACGGACGACACGCCCACGGCCCTCCTGACCCGCGCCCGGCTGCGGTGGGTCGAGGGTCTGGCCGGAGCAGGAGCCCTTGCGATCACTGTCTCGCTGGTCTTCCCCTGGCTCGATGCGGTGGCGCTCAGCCGCCATACGGTGCCGGCGCCCCGCTTACCCTTTCCTGCCGCGTTGGCGATGAGCTGTGCCATCGGTTTCATGATCGGATATCTGATCCCCACCTGGTACCGGGAGGCGCCAAGAGAGGGAGGGCTGCTCGCCGACGCCGAGCTGGCGGACCGGCTGCAGCCCCTGGGTACGAGCGCCTGACCACGCGAAGCGTCGAGCAGAGGTGGCAGGTCTATCTGCCCTGCCACCCTCACCCTCGCCGGCTAGCCAGCACCAGCGTCTTGTCGTCGTCCGTCCGCTCGTTGACGGCCGGCGAGGAGAGGTAGGCCGCGAGCTGGTCGGAGAGCGATTCCAGCGCGTCCGCGGACGCGGCGCGCAGGGTGGCCAGCATGGGATCGAAGAAGGCGGCGTGGGCGGTGCGGGTCTGGTAGTGCAGCGCCAGGCGTTGCAGACCGTCCGAGAGGAGCGCGACCTCGTCGATCCGCCCCTCAAGGAGCTCGAATTGCAGGTGATCGGCCGCCTCCGGCTCGGTGGCGAAAAAGGTTACGTTTTCATATTCGCCACGATCGGGCCAGAAAATCCAGCGATAGGTCTCCGCGTCCTCCCCGATCACGATGACGCCGTCCCCGATCTGGCAGAAGGCGGCGCAGTCGGGGCCCACGGCGGCGGCCAGGAGAGTGCAGGCGAAGTCCTTGGGCTCACCCCCCTCGGCCTCCGCCCGCGCCGCCACCTCGGCCTGGAAGCGGCCCAACCGCTCTTCGATCCATCCTTGTGTGATGTCGCGGACCCCGCAACCTCCGTCGAGGGCGGCGGCGATCTCGTCGTGGATCATCCGGCTGGCGAGCTGGGCTCCGGCGTCCGCGCGCGCCGCGCTGCCCGCGCCGTCGCAGACCACGGCGATCAGCACGGGCTCGCCGCCGGCCGTGCGCTGGACGCTGCACCGGTGGGCATCCTGGCAGGGGAGGCCCAGCTTGAGGTGCGCGGTCCCGAGGGCGGAGGCGGCGGCGAGCCGCCACTCCGGCGGGCTCATCCGGCGATGGCCCAGCCGCCGGGCGCGGTGGGGTTCTGCAACGGCACCTGCTCGCCCATCTGCGAGCGGGAGACCGAGCCCAGGGAGTTCGAGAGCCAGGAGAAGAGATCGCGGAATTGCAACCCTTTCAGCCGCAGCGGCTCGCGCACGGCGATCTGGCGGAGGACGTCCAGGTTCGCCTGCGCCACGCCCACCGCGAAGAACATGAACGCTTTGGCGCCCTCCCCCTCGTGCACGAGCCGCGCCGCCGCATGCCAGTCGTCGGTGGGGGCGCCGTCGGTGATCAGGAAGACCCACGGGCGGTAGTAGGAGATCCCGTTCTGCTTGTAGATCTCCTTGCGGTCGTGGAGCAATTCGAGCCCGCGCTCGATCGCCGCTCCCATCGGCGTGTCGCCGGTGGTCTCCAGCTTCGGCGGCTGGAAGACGTCGGCGGTCTGGAAGCCGGTCATCTCCTGGACCGGACCGAAGGTGACGATGGCGACCTCGACCCGCTTGGCGGCCATGGCGTCCGCCATCAGCTCGTCCTTGAGCTGGCGGATGCCGTCGTTGAGCTCCTGGATCGGCGCCCCCGACATCGAGGTGGAGGTGTCGAGCAGCAGCAGGCAGGGGCAGCGCGGCTCGGGATTCTCGGCGAACTGGGCGTCCGCGAACGGGACCTGATCGAATTCGGACATGTCGGCCTCCAGAGAGGGGCTGGGTAGATCGCGCGGCATCTTAGCACTCCCGGCGTCACCGGTAGGCGAGGAACTGGCGGAGGCCCTCGATCGCCCAGTTGCGGGCCGTCTGGGCCGCCGTGAGCTGGGGCAGCAGCCCCCCGCGGCGCTGCATCAGGTTGTCGGCGACCTTGCGCAGGCGATCCGGCCCCGTGAGGAGCTCAGCCTCGAGATCCTTCCGGATCCTGCCGATGGTCTCGCTGACCGCCGACAGATCGTCGGGGTCGATCCCCCGGCGGGCGTCGAACACGAACCCCGCCTCGAGATCCCGCCGCCACTCGCGCAGCCGGTCCGCCAGAGCCTGGCCGAGGCCCGGGACCTTCAACAGGTTCATGGCGATGGCATCGGCCGCGGTCTCGACGCCATGCGATTGCAGGGTCGCCAGCACGCCCGGCGTGAGGCCTTCGAGCCCGGAACCGTCGATGCGGTAGGCGTCCAGGTACTGCTCGAGCTGCCGCTTGCGCAGCATCTCCGTGAGCTCATCCGTCCGGCGCTTCTCCAGGGCGGGCAGGTCGAGATAGGCCTTGACGGCGTGGTCCAGGCTCTGCAGCAGGACGTCGAAGGAGGAGTCGACCGGAGGGTGGTGCTGCCAGGCCTTCCTGAGCTTCTCCAGCTTCCCCTGGGCCCTGAGCGCGGCGATCAGCTTCCCCAGGCAGACCAGGGCGGTGGGCCCCATCGAGACGGTCAGGGTAGCTCCCAGCCACAGGAGCGCTTCGTTGGATAACATGGCCAGGCCGGCCAGAAAGGTGAGCGTGAGATAAAACAATTTCTTCACACCTCCCCACAGCACGGCGGAATAGTACGCGGGCGGCTGCGGATCGGAGAGCGACTGCGGCGACGGGAACGGAGAGGGGACTTCCTGAATGCGGCTCCACGCCGCGGCGACGTCGAACGCCTCCTGGAGGGCGGTCTCCACGTCCGCCCCCTTGAACAGCAGCGTACCCGTGGTGACCTCGATCAGACACCAGGGGCAGGACTCCAGGGCCTCGGCGAAGACGTGGACCTTGCGGCGCTCACAGGCGCGGAGCGGCAGGCCCTCCAGAGCCTCGACCCATTCCCGCGGCAGGGGGCGCGCACCATCCTTCGTGCTCCCCGGCGCGAAGGCCCTCTCGAACAGCACGGCCACCGCGGGGGAGGCGACGTCGAGCGGCGGCGTGTGCGGAGGCTGCCGCATCTTGTGGGCCTCCGCGGAACGGCCGTAGGCGAAGCGGAGCTCCCGGATCGCCTTCTCCAGCGGCATGTCCCCGCGTCCCAGAAAGGTGCCAGAGAAGGGGTGGCGGCCCAGGAACAGGAGCTGGAAGATCACCACCGCCAGCCCGAAGGCGTCGTGGTTCGGCGTGCGCGCCACCGTGCGCAGGTTGTGCCCCTGGAGCTCGGGAGGCGTGTGGGTGGGCACGCCGACCTCGCAGAGGTACCGCCGCTCGCCCGCCTGGATCTGGAAGCTGTCGCAATCGATCAGCTTGATCACCGCGCGGGAGGAGACCAGGACGTTGCCGTGATTGATGTCGCCCACCACGTTGCCCGCCGCGTGCAGCACGGTCAGGGCACGGGCCAGGTTGCCGGCGGCGTGGACGAGGAAGGCCCAGGTCACCTGCGGGAACTCGGCGAGGCGGCTCTTGGGGCCGTAGAGGAGGTGGACCGGCTTGTAGCCGGTGACCTTCGGCATCAGCAGCCCCACAGGGTGCCCTCCCGGAGAGCGAGCGAGGGTGCTCACCGGCCAGGCCGCCACCTTCAGCAGCCCCTCGCTCTGCTGGTGGACCATCGCCGCGAGCTTCTCGGTTTTCAGCGGATCGAGCGGCTGGTGATAGACCTTGGCGGCCAGCTCCGGCGCGCCGTCCACCGTGAAGACCGAGCCCTCGCCCCCCTTCCCCAGCTCGGAGCCGAGGTGGACGGGTCGGCCCTCCTGATCGTAGAGCGTCGGCCTGTTCATCGAGCCCTGAGCGGATCGTCCATTACAAGGAGGTTTTGGCGACTTGGGATAGCTTATCTCATCAGGAATCCAACCCGTGGACAACGGCGCTGAAAAACGTCCTCCCGAAAGGACGGAGGCGGGATCGCCTCTCTCGGGTCAGGCCCCGGCACTCTCCTTGCTTGATCCCGGGACAGCCAGGCAAGGAGGCACGACATGAACGCGAGGACGATGGGCTGCATCGGCGTATTCCTTTCACTCTGTGCCGCGGTACCAGGCGCCCTGCCCGCTCAGGAGAACAAGCCAACCTACGAGAGCCTGCTGGAAAAAGTAAAGAAGCAGGATCCCAGCGTCGATTTCACGGCGCTGCGGATGGCCTATGCCGACCGCCCGTTCAAGAAGGGGGAGGGCTCCGATCCCGACCTGCGGAAGAAGCTCTTCCCGGCGCTCGGAGAGAACAACTACGACAAGGCGATCGAGATCGCCGGCAAGGTCCTGGCCAAGAATTATCTCGATATCGACGCCCACATCGTCTCCGCTCTGGCCTACAAAGAGAAGCACGACGCGGAGAACGAGAAGCTCCATAATTTCGTGGCGGAGGGGCTCTGCCGATCGATCCTCGCCTCGGGCGACGGGCAGACCCTGGAGTCGGCTTACGTGGTGATCTCCGTGGACGAGGAATATACGATTCTTCGCGTTCTGGGCTGGCGGCTGAAAGAACAGGCGCTGCTGGGGGAAGGGAAGCACCACTATGACAAGATGGATGTTTTCAATCCGAAAACCCGGCAACAGAGCACCGTGTATTTCAACATCGACAGGCCCTACGCGGCGGAGCTCAAGGAGCTCGAATGACAGCGCCCGCGGCCTGACGGGCCGGCTAAGGCCTACGCCGTCCCCCGCCGCACCAGATCCCGCGTGATGTCCGCCACGGTGGGAGCGCCGGCCAGGGCCATGGCGAGGTCGAGCTCATAGCGCAGGTGGCGCAGCACCCAGGCCGCGCCGGCCTCGCCGTCCGCCGCCAGCCCCCAGAGGATGGGCCGGCCCACCAGCACCGCCCGGGCGCCCAGGGCGAGCGCCTTCAGCACGTCCGTCCCCCGCCGCACCCCGCCGTCCATCAACAGCTCGACGCGATGGTCATGAGCGCTCAGGGCGTCGGCGATCTCCGGCAACACGTCGATGGTGGCCGGCGAGGTGTCGAGCTGCCGGCCGCCGTGGTTCGACACCACGATCCCGGCGGCGCCCGCCTCCGCGGCCCGCAGGGCGTCGTCAGGCCGCACGATCCCCTTGACCAGCACCGGCAGGTGGGTGATCGATCGCAGCCAGGCCACGTCCCGCCAGGACAGCGCCGGATCGAGGAGGGTGGCGACGTAGGCGGCGAGGCCGGAATCGGCGACGGCCGGCGGCACCTCACCGTACCCCTCGGGCAGCATGTTGGCCACGGCGAGCCCCGGCGGCAGGCGGAACCGGTTGCGGATGTCCCGCTCGCGCCGGCCGAGGAGCGGCGCGTCCACGGTGAGCACCAGCGCCCGGCACCCCGCGGCCTCGGCGCGCCGCACCAGCCCCTCCGTGGCCCTGCGGTCCTTGTAGATGTAGAGCTGGAACCAGACCGGCCCCGAGGCGGCGGCCACCACCTCCTCGACGCGGGTGTTCGCAAGGGTCGAGAGGATCATCACCGTGCCCGTCGCGCCGGCGGCCCGCGCGGTGGCCAGCTCCCCTTCGGGGCAGGCGAGACAGTGGAACGCCGTGGGCGCGGCGAGCACCGGCATCGCCACCGGCTGGCCGAGCACCGAGGTCGCCGTGTCGCGGCGGGAGACGTCCACCATCACCCGATAGGCGATGGACAGGCGCTCGAACGCCGCGCGGCTGGCGCGCAGCGTCACCTCGTCCTCGGCGCCGCTGGCGTAGTAGTCCCAGGACTCCCGGGGGAGCCGTTCGCGGGCGATCGCTTCCATGTCGAAGACGTTGACGGGGTCCATGGTGGGGGATTCTATACTGGGCGGAGGGGCCAGGGAGAAAGGACCTAAACGACCTAAAGGACCTAAAAGACGAAAAGGACGAAAAACCCCCATTTCCTGTCCTTTTCGTCCTTTTGGTCCTTTAGGTCGTTTAGGTCCTTGCAGTCCCTTGGCCTCCTCGGCTATGCTTCTTCCCGGTATTTTTTGCGAGAAGGGAGGTCCTCCTCTGAGCGGGCGCTTCATACCGCCGCACGGCGGCTACAAGAATCTGCTTTCCTATCAGAAAGCGGAGATCGTGTACGACGCCACGATCTACTTCTGCGACCATTTCGTCGACCGGCGTAGCCGCACTCACGATCAGATGATCCAGGCGGCCCGTTCGGGCAAGCAGAACATCCTCGAAGGCAGCCAGGCTTCGGGCACCTCCAAGGAGACCGAGATCAAGCTGACCAACGTGGCCCGCGCCAGCCTCGAAGAGCTGCTGGCTGATTATCTCGATTTCTTGCGCGTGCGCGGCCTCGAAGAGTGGCCCGCGGGTCACCCGTATGCGCGGCGTCTCCGCGAGCTCAACAGGATCCGGGACGCGACCTACGCAACGTTCCAGAAAGGTATCGAAAATCCCGATCCGGCAATCTCCGCGAACGTGATCCTGGGCCTGGTCCGTGTGACCACTTATCTGCTCGACCGGCAGATCCGCCAACTGGAGAAAGCCTTCCTCCAGGAAGGTGGGCTCCGTGAGCGCATGACCCGCGCTCGCCTCGAAACACGAAGGAAAGCCCTCCCCTGAGCACCTTCACCCTCCACCCCACCCTCGCCCGCGACACCGTCGAGGTGGCCCGGCTGCCGCTCTGCCGCGTTCTGCTGATGAACGACCGCCGGTTCCCCTGGTTGATCCTGGTGCCGGAGCGGGATTCGGTGCGTGAGATCCACGAGCTCTCGCCGGCGGACCGGGCCGCGCTCATCGAGGAGATCGCCCTGGGGAGCGGCGTGCTGGAGCGCCTCTTCCATCCGGACAAGCTGAACGTCGGCGCCCTGGGCAACGTCGTGCCGCAGCTCCACGTCCACGTCGTGGCGCGCACCGCGGGCGATCCCGCCTGGCCCGGCCCGGTCTGGGGCTCCGGCGCGGCCGTGCCCTATGGGAAGGATGAGATCGCAGAGGTCCGGGCGAGGCTGGCGGCGGCGCTCGCGCCGACCGGCTGAGGCAACTGGTACCCGCCTTGCAGTCTCAGAGATTCGCAGGAGGTTGTTTTCGATGCGACGTCCAGCCCGCTATCTCCCTCTGCTACTGATCTCCTCTCTGGCCTTCGCCGCGAGCGCGCCGCCCAAGGCTTCCAAGCCTCCGGCCAGCCATCCGGCCGAGGCCAAGAACCCTTACGTCGAGCGCTTCAAGCAACTGGACCGCAACGGCGACGGCTACGTCACGCTCGACGAGTGGCCGCTCGACGCCGCCAGCTTCCGGATCGTCGACCGGGACCACGACGGCCGTCTGAGCCCGGGCGAGCTCCTGGAGCCGAGCATCCTGCGCGATGTGCCGGCGCCGTACCAGGTCCCCCGGCTGGAATTCCACCACGAGCCTCCTCAAAACCACACCGCGCAGGGCGCCGGGATCCGGCCTCTCGAGAGCCTCTGGAGCCCCTGGGCCACCCCCCAGGACCGGGTCCGCTTCCAAGTCCTCGACCGTAATCACGACGACCGCCTGAGCCGCGGGGAGTGGATGGGCTCGATCACCACCTTCGGCCGCCTCGACGTCAACGGGGACGGCTTCATCACTCCCAACGAATGGCCGCGGCGGTAGGCAGCCCGCTCCGCTAGAATGGGAGCATGCCTGAGGACTTCACCGGCCGGGTGGCCCTCGTCACCGGAGCGTCCCGCGGCTTCGGGCTCGCCACCGCGAAGCGCCTGGCGGAGCGCGGCGCCGCGGTGGCCGTCCACGTCCGGGACGCCGAACGCGCCGCAACCGCCGCGCGGCAGGTGGGAGACCGCGGCTTCCCCGTATCCGGCGACCTCGAAAATCCCGCCGATCTGCGGGCGATCGTCGATCGCACCCTAGACCGCTGCGGCCGCATCGACGTCCTGGTCAACAACGCGGCCATGGCCCTCACGACCCGTTTCGAGCAGATCACCGAGGAGGAGTGGCGCCGCACGTTCGAGGTCAACGTCACGGCAGTCTTCCTGCTCATCCGCGCCGTGCTGCCGGCCATGCGAGAGCAGGGTTACGGGCGGATCGTCAACGTCTCCTCGACCGCCGGCAAGACCGTGAGCACCCTGGGCGGCGCCCACTACACGGCCTCGAAAGCCGCCCTCCAGGGGCTGACCCGCGCCGCGGCCAAGGAGCTGGGGCCCTACGGCATCACCGTCAACGCCATCTGCCCGGGGCTCTTCGACACCGAGCTCACCCGCGAGAACGCTACCCCCGAGCAGCTCGCGGCCATCGCCCAGACCTTCCCCGTCCGCCGCCTGGGCGAGGCGGTGGAGGTGGCCGATCTGATCTGCTTTCTGGCCTCCGAGGCCGCCGGGTACATCACGGGGGCTTCGCTCGATATCAATGGTGGGGATTTGATGTTGTGAGCACCGGTATTTTTATCTCTTATGCCCGGAGCGACGGGAGTGATATTGCTGCTCAACTACGGCAACGGTTCGAAGCCGAAGGCCATAACGTTTGGCAGGATAAAGGTGGGCTCCAGGGTGGAAAGGACTGGTGGTTGCAGATCACCGAGGCTCTTGACCGAGCCGAATTCATGGTCCTCGTGGTTACTCCAGAGAGCGCTCGCTCGTCTATTGTCCGAGACGAGTGGCGGTATGCTCGGAAGCGGGGTGTCTGCATTTATCCAGTTTCTGGAGCTGCTAATATTGACCCTTCCAGCCTCCCGCGTTGGTTGAGCAAGCTTCACATTCACGACATTCGGGACGAACGGGAGTGGACAAGACTCCTCGACGAGCTTAGCCATCCTTGCCAAGTACCGCGGGTCCCATTCATGGCAGAAAATCTCGCGGAGGACTTTGTTGCGCGTCCGCGAGAGACTGAACGGCTGCTCGATTTGCTACGGAAACGTGAAGAGGTAGAGCCGATCGCCGGAATCGTAGCTCTTGTGGGTGCTGGCGGCTTCGGTAAGACGACCCTTGCACGAGCAGCGTGTTTTGCTTCAGATGTACAGGAAGCCTTTGACCACGGCATCCTATGGGTAACACTAGGGGAATCCCCTGGTGACATAACGCGCCACCTAGAAGATCTGATCTATACATTAGCAGGCGAGCGCCCTGGCTTCTCCAGCCTCGAAGCAGCGATCGCTCGTCTAAGCGAGTTGCTTGCAGATCGCGATCTGCTAATCGTCATCGACGACGTGTGGGACCGCGCTCACATGGATCCATTCCTTCAAGGCGGCCCACGTTGCACACGCCTGATCACTACCCGTCTTGTCGATGCCTTACCGCCGCGAGCCCAGAAGCTCATAGTAGGCGCTATGAGCTCAGAAGAGGCGGTTGGATTACTGGGCTACGGTCTGTCGGATAAAGAAGAGGGGACTTTGCAGCATCTTGCGGGCCGCCTAGGTGATTGGCCGATACTTCTCAAGCTGGTCAATGGTGTACTTCGTTATCGGATACAGGATACAGGACAGCCATTCCTGGACGCTGCGGCTTACGTAGATGGAGATCTAACCGCCAGTGGCCTGACAGCTTTCGACTCTGACTCTCCCGCCGAGCGCAACCAAGCAGTCAAGATGACGATGGGGGTTAGCCTGAAACACCTCACGGAAAACGAGCAGTCTCGCTATCAAGAGCTCTCCATTTTTCCCGAGGAAGAGGACATACCTCTCGTCATAGTCGAGATCCTTTGGGCCAAAACAGGAGAGCTTTGGCGTCTGGGGACCGAAAACCTCCTCAGTCGCCTCGCGCGATTGTCACTGCTGCAGGTACTCGATCTCTCTGCAAGAACTATCAGGCTTCATGACGTAATTCGCCATTATCTGCGCGATGCTTTGGGAGACGCGATCCCTGCCGTCCAGAGATTGTTCCTCGATGCCCAACGCCCGCCCTCCGGCTGGGGTGATCGCTCATCCGAAGAGCCTTATCTTTGGGACCGGCTGGCATACCATTTACTCGATGCAGGACTTGGAAGCGAATTGGTTACCACCGTCCAGGATCCTTGGTATCTAGCAGCCAAGACATGGCTTCGCGGTGGGCTGGAGGTGGAATCGGACCTCCGGGCCGCACTGAAGTGGTCAGGGAATCGGCCGGACCTGAGGCGCTTGGAAAGAAGCTTCGCCCAGTCCCGCCATCTCCTCGAAAGTTGTGAGAGCCGCCAAGAGCTTGCGGTGACTCTCCATAGCAGGCTCATGCACCAATCCGATCTGGTCCATGGGCTTAGAAGATTGGAGGAACGGCTCACACCGCCCTATCTTATCGCGCGTCAGCCAGTTCCTGATGGCGCTCCGGGAGCTCTTCGACGAACATTGAAAGCGGGTGTCCCGCTTAATGCCTGTGCTGTGGGAGCCGGAGTCCTTGTCGGAGCACTCAGGAACGGAGCGTTACTTGTATGGGATATGGATTCTTTGATCATTCGCCTTCGGCTCACCGGACATTCCGACGAGGTGCTCTGCTGTGCCATCAGTGAAGACGGAAAGCTCATCGCCTCAGGCTCCAAAGACAATACGCTGAGAATATGGAATGCCCAGAGCGGTGAAGAGATCTGCACAATGAGGGGACACTCGCAAAAGGTCAACAGCTGCGCATTCTTCCCTGGCGAACACATTCTTGTTTCTGCCTCGGACGATCGAACGCTGAGGTTTTGGGATGTTGAGATCGGCCGTGAATTGACCTGCCTGACCGGACATGAGGGCGCGGCCAGGGCTTGCGCTGTCCATCCGAAGGGTTCACTGATCCTCTCTATCTCCGCAGATCGTACAATCCGATGGTGGTTGGATCTGCAGGCGCCGCCTACGAAAATGGACCTGCCTTCAGTGTTTGGCGGAAGTTGCTGCGCATTCAGTTCTGACGGCCGCTATGCCACCTGCGGCTTTGACAACCGGGTGTGGGTCTTTGATCTGCAAGAGAATCTACGCTACGAGTTCCTGAGCCAAGGCCCTTTAGTGACAGCGTGTGCAGCAAGCGCCCAGGGGCTGGTAGCCGCTTCCGCTTTCAGCGGTGTCGCCGAAATATGGAACCTCGCTGAGAACCGTCGGGTGGCAGTGTTGGCAGAGCATACGGACTACGTTTCCGGTATTGCGATCGACCCGCGGGATGACACCATTGTGACTTGCTCCTGGGATGGGACTGTACGCATCTGGGATGTAGATCCAGGGCACTCTGTAGGAGAGGCCCGGCGGTCGTGGCACGAGGGAGCAGTCTACGTGTGCACTTCGAGCGCCGATGGGAAATTTTTGGCGACGACTTCGGATCAGGAGGTCGTGCTTTGGGAGCCTAAAGAGGCGAGAATTCTCCGGCGTCTCGCTGGGCACGAGAAAACTGTTACAGACTGCGCCTTTAGCCCGGACGGTTGCTTGCTGGTTTCATCGTCAACTGACCGAACCCTTAAAGTCTGGGATGTCGGGACCGGAGAGGTACGCTTGACGCTCGCGGGCCACGGTGGCCCTGTGCAGACATGCTGCTTTGGCCCGAATGGACAAATTATTCTATCGGGCGGGGGAGACTTTACAAATTCCACAAAGGGAGACAACACACTCAAGCTTTGGGATCTCAGAACCGGAGCTGAAATCATTACCTTCGAGGGACACACATGGCCAGTCACCAAGTGCGCCATGAGCCCGGATGGAGAACATATATTTTCTACTTCGGCAGATGGAACTCTCAAGGTTTGGAATGCCCAGAGTGGTGAAGTTGAGCTGGACTTGGAAATTTCTGAATATCCAGTCAATGACTGCGAGCCGTTCTCAAGCGAACACTTTATCGTGTTGGCTCTATGCGTCGGAACGCTCGAAATTAGGACCTTACCTGATGGAGAATTGGTTAAGGAAATCGACGTGGTCAACTTTGACGCTGGCCTCAACAAGTGTGCCCTGAGTGCCGATAACGCACGGATAGGAGCGGTCGGAGGTGACGGCACAGTTACTGTTTGGGATTCAGAGGATGGCGCCAAGCTTGCAAGTATCAGGACGGCTGCTCCTGTTACAAATTGCACTTGGTGCTTGAGCGATAGATTTCTCGTCGCGGTCGGCGTCCGAGGAGTCTTCTTCTTTGAGCTTGTGCTCTCAAAATGAATAGATTGGTGCATAGCAAAATCTGGCCGGAAGCCTTGATAGCGAAGCGAAGCTCCCAGTCCGGCCCACAGTCTCACGAAGCCGGGATTCCGGAGCAATGAAGCTCACGGACTATGGCTCCGGCGCCGCTTCCTTGATCAGTGCCGCGAGCCGTTTGGGAGCCACCAGCCGATAGCTGGCGACCACGAGCGCGGCGACCTCGTCCCAATCGACCTCGCCGGTGTCCAGGCGGAGCGCGACCCAGCCTCTGGGGCCGATGTAGGCAGGCATGTAGTACCGCGCGGGGTCCGCGGCGATGAGATCCACGTTCTCGCCCAGCGCCGTCTTGCAGCAGACGGACACGATGCCATCGCCATGATGGTGTCGAGAAAGTAGGCGAAGGTCTTCTTGCGCACCAGAAAAGAGGCGTGATCCCCCATGCGCCGGCGCTCGGCTTCCGGCAACGCCAGACAGATCCCGGTCAACCGGACGAGGAGGGAAGACTCGGCCATGTCGCGATCTTACCGCGTCGCGGCTCCGAGCGCCCCCGGCTGCATTAAGCTATGGCTCGACCTGGAGGTGACCCCATGCGCCAGACCGCGTTCCCGCTGCTTCTCGCGTCGTTCCTCGCTGCCACCCTCCCCGCCCTCGCGCAGACCGAGGTCGGCGAGGTCTCGTTCGCCAACTCCGGCTCTCCCGCGGCGCAGGCGACCTTCCTGCGCGGGCTCGCGCTGCTGCACAACTTCGAGTACCCCGACGCGGCGGCCGAGCTCCGCAAGGCGCAGGGGATCGATCCCGGTTTCGCCATGGCTTACTGGGGCGAGGCCATGACCTACACCCATCCGGTGTGGATGCAGCAGGACCGCGACGCGGCCCGCGCCGTCCTGGCCCGCCTCGGCGCCACTCCCGAGGCCCGGCTGGCCAAGGCGAAGACCGAGCGCGAGCGCGACTATTTGCGCGCGGTGGAGATCCTCTACGGCGACGGCACCAAGGAGGAGCGCGACTTCCGCTACGCGGACGCCATGGCGACGCTCCACCAGCGCTATCCGGACGACGTCGACGCCACCGCGTTCTATGCCCTCTCCCTGCTCGGCACGGCGCATCAGGGGCGCGACTTCGCGATCTACATGAAATCCGCGGCCCTGCTGGAGGAGGTCTTCCCCACCCACCAGCACCATCCAGGGGTGCTCCATTATCTGATCCATTCGTATGACGATCCGATCCACGCGCCGCTTGGGCTTCGGGCGGCGCGGCTCTACGGCACCGTGGCGCCGAACGCCGGGCACGCGCTGCACATGACCTCTCACATTTTCGTGGCGCTCGGCCTGTGGGACGACGTGATCGCCGCCAACCAGAGGGCCATGCACGTGGTCGATCAGCATCGCGCGGACAAGGGTCTGCCGCCGCAGAATTGCGGCCACTACGCCAACTGGCTGCACTACGCCCTGCTCCAGGAGCGGCGGTATGACGAGGCCAGGCGGCAGCTCGACGCCTGCCGGCAACAGGTCGTGGCCGAGGCCTCGGGTCCCGCGGCCGCCAAGGGCGAGTATGGGGGGCACTTGGCCGACTACGCCTCGATGCGCGTCTTCCAGGGGATCGAGACGGGACGGTGGGAGGCCGCGGACGCCATTCCTCTGCCGGACGGCTCCGCGGAGGCAAGCTTCCTCATGGCCTACGGCGAGACGCTGGCCGCGTCCGGCGGCGGTCCGGCCGCGTTCCCCGCCGCCGCGGCGCGGCTCCGGGAGCGGCAGCGCGACGTCCTCGCGGAGATCGCGAAGGAGAAGGAGACCAGCCCCGCCGAGCGCCAGCGCGCGGAGATCCTGGTGCAGGAGATCGATGGGCTCCAGGACATCCGCGAGGGGAAAAAGGACAAGGGGGTCGCGCTCCTGCGCAAGGCGGCGGAGGCGGAGGGCGCGATGACGTTCGAGTTCGGTCCCCCGATGATCCAGAAGCCGGCCGCGGAGCTGCTCGGTGACGAGCTCCTGGCCCTGGGCCGCGCGGCCGAAGCGGAGCAGGCCTATCGCTCGGCGCTCTCCCGCGCCCCCGGCCGCACCCGCTCGCTCCAGGGCCTGCTGCGCGCCCAGCAGGCTCTCGGCAAGAGCGACGCCGCCCGGCAGACTCAGACGCAGTTGGCGCGGTATGTGCGAGCCGAGCCGGAGAAGTAAGAGCGGCGCCTCAAGTCAAATCCATTCAGCACACGCAGTGCTCGCAGTCGTATTCAAGATGGCATGGCGTGATTTCGGTACCTCCCGAGCAGACGGTGTCCTTGGATTGGCGCATCCGACCGACGCCAAAATTCGAGGTGCCGGGCAGGTAGGTATCCGGAATCTTGTCGCCGTCCGTATCGACAAGCAGGAAACCCTGGATTTTGTTGTTGCTCTGTGCCGACACACTTTCCCAACGCTGGTTCGGAAGCGGTGGGAACCGAAGGCTCTTCCGGATTTCCAGAGGCTCGGTCGCAGGCCGCCCGGCCGGTGTAAACGAGATTTTTACGTTGACGGAGATGGGAGCCAGGAACCGGCCGCCAGCAGAGCTCTCTCGGATGATCTGCATACGGGTGATGGGTTGCTCGCCATCGAGAGTGACCCTGGCGATGAACTGGCCACAGGCGGTCTGGATGGGCGCGAGGCTCTCGAAGTTGAGCGCACGGACTTGTAGGCGGGTCTGAGCGATTCCCTTCTTGTTGAACACGGCGTCGTCCAGGCGCTGGACGATGGTGTCTGCTCCCCTCAGCCCCCCAGGGAGGTTGTTGGCGACGGGAATACCCTTGAAAGCGATCCGACCGGTAAACGGCTCCGATTTGTTACAAAAGAATCCGGCGGGAATCGGGGTCTTGGAGAAATCGGCGAAGGTGGCGCCGTTCGCGACGGTGCTCCACAGATCGATCCCGTTGTAAATTACACGATCGGCAGCAAATGCTGGGGATGCCATCAGGCTCGTCAGCGCAAGCACCAGACAGATCGAGAGTCTCTTCATAGACCTATCCTCCTTGATGGAGCTCGAATCATTTCGGATCTCCTAATTGTATGGTGCATGAAACAGCCGTTCCCGAGCCAGGGGCTGCGGCCGGCCAGCGGCGTCAGCCGGCGGCCGAAACCAACTGGGGGAACGCAACACGAGACTAACCGGCCTCGATAACCCCCTCGCTCACCATCACGCTCGCGCCGCCGACCCGGATAGCCTCGACGGTCCCCCCTCGCTTCTCCGCGCGGGCCTCCAAAATGCTGGGGCGCCCCATCTCCACCCCCTGGGCGATGCGCCAGGAGAAGCTGCCGTCGGGCCTCTCGTCGAGATGGCTGAGCAGCCCGGCCAGCGCGCAGTTGGCGCTGCCGGTCGCGGGGTCTTCCGGCACCCCGTCCAGAGGCGCGAACATCCGCGCCCGGAGATCGAATTCGTCCTTGCTGTGGACGTACAGATGGACGTCGGGCGTCACCTTCTCCGCGACGAGGGCCTCCAGCCCATCCATGTTGACTCGCGCCCGCTCGAGAGCGGACCGGCTCTTGAGCTCCGCGATCAGGAACGGCAGGCCGACCGAGGCCACTTGGGGCGGGTGCGTCCGGGTGACCACGTCGTCCTCGGTGAGCGAGACCGCCCGCGCCAGTGCCTGCGCGGTAACGGTCTTGCCCAGCGAGAAACGCTGGGGCGCCGTCAGCTCGCAGCCGATGAGGCCGTCCTCGCGCCTCCGCACGGCGATGGAGACGAGCCCCGCCTTCTCCTCGAAGGTCACCGTGATCGCCGGCTCGATCGCACCGAATTCGCCCGCGGTGGCCAGGACGAACGCGGTGCCGACGTTGGGGTGCCCGGCGAAGGGGACCTCGATCGTGGGAGTGAAGATCCGTACCTTGCGGGTATGCCCCGCCTCCGGCGGAAACACGAACGTGCTCTCGGAAAAGTTGAATTCCCGGGCGATCTGCTGCATCTGCCGGTCCGAAAGCCCCTGGGCGTCGGGCAACACGGCCAGTTGATTGCCGCCGAAACGCGTATCGGTGAAAACGTCGCAGATAAAGTAACGGTAGCGCATGGTAATGATTATCTCCTCACGGGAACCTCGAGAAAGCTGTCTCCCAGCCACCGGATCTCCAGCGGCTCCCTGGCGTCCGCGATCGTCTCGTCGCTGACGTCCTTGCCGGTGCCGTAGTTGATCTGCGCCCCGGGTGACTTGACGATTCTGAGCAGCGCGACCAGCCGGCTGCCCGGCGCGAACCTGCGGCTGGTCAGGCGCCCGTTCTGGAAATCCAATCGCTGGCGTTGACCCGGTGCCAGCAATTGGCGATGGCCGCGGTCCTTGATGTAGCTGGCGCGTCCCAGGAAGTAGGAGAGCTCGAAGTATTCCCCCTGGGGGCTCAGCTCATAGAGCTCGACGGTGAAATCCAGGTCCTTCTTGTTCGTGATCAGATCGAGCCGGCCGGAGAACAGGCCGCTCAGCTCGACCGGCTGCGGGAACGGATCGCTCACGAAGACGACGGCATTCGCGCGGTCGATCTCCTTGTCGACGATGCTCCCTCCCGGCACGATGCGGTCGGCGTCGGCGCGGTCGGCGAGATCGACCTTCTGCGGCACGAAGGCAGGGTCGCACGGGGGCCCGTGCGGGCTGAGCTTGAAATCGTCCCCCGTCCGCTCCGCGCTGAGGTGGAGCCGCAGCCTCTCCTCCCCCATCGCGGCCAGCGTGGGCGCGTGGCGCCATTCGTTCGCGCCCATCACCTCGAAATTCACCTTGTCTTTCAGGATGGCCGGCTTGGGGCTGCCCTTGAAGATGGAATCGAACCACTGATAGCGCAGCTCCCCGAGATCGATCTGCGCCACCGGATCGATCTCATAGCCGCGCAGATTCGTCTGCGGACTACCCAGGCGACCGAACGTCCCCCGCTGGCTCCAGACGTGATCGTAAGGACCGACGAGCAGATAGTGCTCGGCGCCCGGACGGAACAGGTTGTGCTGGATGAAATAGTAGAGGGCGCCGATCTGCCCGCCGTCGTAGTAGCCGGTGGTGGTCAGCACCGGGATGTCGATGCCGGCGAATTCCTTACGATAGGGAATCATGCTCTGCCAGTAGGCGTCGTAGCTCGGATGCTCCAGCCAGCGGTCGAAAAACGGATTGGGCGTGCCGTCGATCTTGTCCAGCGAGCGATAGGCCTTGCCGTCCACGTACCACGCGCGATTCATCTTCCACCAGCGCCCGCGGTCGTTGAGCGGCCCGTCGTCCAGGGTCTTGTTGGTGGTGGTATAGAAAGGCCAGTAGTAGACGAAGGATTGGAAAACGTTTCCTTCCATGGGCACGTCGATCCCGGGGGCGACCGTGACCGAAGGCATCAAAGCCTTCAGCGCCTTCGGCCGGTGCTTGGCCGCGGCCCATTGCGTGAAGCCCTCGTAGCTCCCGCCGTACATGCCCACCCGGCCGTCGCTCCACTCCTGCCGGGCGATCCAATCGATCACGGCCGCCGCGTCCACGCCGTCTTTCTCGTAGGGGACCGGTGGATCGGAGCTGCACCCCTTGCCGCGCGTGAGCCCCTCGACGCCGGCGTAGCCGTGAGACGCCGTCCGCCGGGCCTCGTCCATCATCGTCTGGGGATTGGCGTAGATGGTGAAGTTGAGCAGCGCCGGCAGACGCCCCGGAGCCGACCGGGGGCGGACCACCAGCGCGCAGACCGTGGCGCCGTCCGGGGCCTTCACCTGGATGTCCTGATCGATGACATAGCGCCGGCGATCGTCCTCGGCGATCAGGGACGCGGCGAGCGGCGCGAAGCTCCGGAAGACCCGCCCGGCCTCATAGGCGCGGACCAGGGCCAGCGCGTCGGCGAGCGGGATGGAGCTCTTTCCCTTCCGCGCTTCCAGCGCGCCGTTCAAGGTCTGCTGGAGCGCCGTCGGATCGACGCCGAGCGCCCGCATCACCAGGGCCGCGGTGCGGTCGTCCAGCCGGCCGAGGGTCTCGCGGAAGGAGCGCTGGAGCGCCGCGTCGAAAGGCGATCCGTCCGTCCCCTCGTGGGCCTTGGAGAAGATCTCGTAGAGCACCCGCGTCGCGCCCGCCTGGGGCGACAGGTCGCCCGCGCCCAGCTCGCGCAGCGGCGCCAGGGTCTGGATCGCGTCCCCATACCGGCCGGCGGCGATCTGCAGGCGGAACAGGTTGTCGAGATACTTGCGGCGGTCATCCTCCCGGTTGTCCTCACGATAAACGTCGATCGCCGCGCGGGCCAGTCCCGGCAGGGCCTGAGAGAGCGCCGCGGGATCCTCGGCCGCCGCGGCCGGAAAGTCGAAGGTCTGCGCCCCGGCGCGGGACAGGACCATCAGGGACAGGCAGATCAGCCAGACCGGCTTGGGCATCGGGCGCTCTCCTCCAGGAAGGTGAGCGTATCAAGGCTTCATGCTCCCTGATATCCTTCCCATCCGGAGCCCCCTTTCCCACGAGGAAACCCGCCATGCGCCTCCGACTCTTCCGCAACGCCACCCAGCGCCTCCGCTACGCCGGACGCGAGCTGCTCCTCGACCCCTACTTCGCGCCGAAGCATTCGCGGCCGTCCTACGCCGGGCGCTCGCCGAATCCGCTGGTGGACCTCCCCTGCCCGCCCGAGGAGATCATGGCGGGAGCCGAGCTCCTGATCGTCTCCCATCTGCACTCCGATCATTTCGATCCGAAAGCCCAGCGCCTGCTGCCCAAAGATCTCCCCGTCCTCTGCCAGCCGGGCGATGAGGAGACGATCCGGGGGCACGGCTTCGCGCGGGTGACCCCCGTGGACGACACGCTCGCGTGGCACGGCATCACCCTGACCCGCACGCCGGGCCAGCACGGCACCGGCCCGACGGAGCTCGCGGACATGGGCCAGGTCTCCGGCTTCGTCTTCCAGGCGTCGGGCGAGCCCACCGTCTACTGGGCCGGGGATACCATCCTGTACGAGCCGGTGCGGGAGATCCTCGCGAGATTCCGGCCGGACGTCGTCGTCACCCACTCCTCCGGAGCGCTGTGGAAGGGGGACGGACCGATCGTGATGGACGCCGCCCAGACCCTGGCCGTCTGCGCGGCCCTGCCCCGAGCCCAAGTCGTCGCCATCCACCTGGATTCCCTGGACCACGGCGAGGTCTCCCGCGCGGATCTCCGCGCTCAGGCCCGGGCGGCGGGGATCTCGGACGCGCGGCTCCTGATCCCCGCGGACGGCGAGAGCCTGGAGCTCTAAGGAGAGATCCTCATGCGAAAACCCGCCGCCGCCGCGTCCGTCCTCTGGCTCGCCGCCGCCGCCCTGCACGCGCAGGCGCCCAAGGTCCACCGCCTCGAAGCCACGCCGTCGACCGTCGCCTACGGCTACTACTGGTCCGAGGCCAAGCCCGTGCTGCGCATCGCCTCGGGCGACGTCATCGACGTGGACACGCTGCTGACGAACACCCCCACCGGGCTCCAGAAGGCCGGCGTGCCCGACGACAAGATCCAGGGCGCGCTGAAAGCGATCGTCGCCGAGGTGACCGGCGACCGCCGCGGGCCGGGCGGGCACATCCTCACCGGCCCGGTATACGTCGAAGGCGCGCAACCCGGCGACGTGCTGGAGGTGAAGATCCTGGCGATCGATTTCGCGATCGGGTACGGCTACAACGGCTGCAACGGATACCTGCCGGAAAATTGTGATCGATCGCTTCCCGCGCGCATCATCCCGCTCAACGCCAAGACGATGACGGCGGAATTCGCGCCCGGCATCGTGATCCCGCTGCACCCGTTCTTCGGCAGCATGGGCGTGGCGCCCGCTCCGGAGCTCGGCCGCGTCAGCAGCGTCCCGCCGGGGAAGCACGCGGGCAATCTCGACAACAAGGAGCTGGGCGTCGGCTCGACGCTCTACATTCCGGTCTTCGTGCCGGGCGCGCTGTTCGAGGTGGGCGACGGCCACGCCGCGCAGGGGGACGGCGAGGTGGATCAGACGGCGATCGAGACGTCGCTGCGCGGGCGCATCCAGCTCACCGTCCGCAAGGACCTGAAGCTCACCTGGCCGCGCGCCGAGACGCCCACCGACATCATCACCATGGCGACCGATCCCGACCTCGCCGTCGCCACCCGCACCGCCATCCAGGAGATGATCGATTTCGTCGCCGCCACGCGCAAGATGACGAAGCACGAGGCCTATCAACTCGTGAGCATCGCCGGCAATGTGGCGGTGACGCAGCTCGTGGACAAGCCGAACCTCGGCGTCCACGTGCGCCTGCCGAAGAGCCTGTTCGCCGGCCGAAATTGAGCTGCCCGTGGGGTGGTTGCCCGGCGCCGCGTCTGGAGTACACTGGCCCCAAGCCACTCCGCGTGGAGGTGCCTCATGAAATCGTCCATCCAACTCCGCCTCAATGGCCACCCCACCTCCCTCGACACCGACGACAGCCGCAAGCTCCTCTGGGTGCTCCGCACCGACCTGGGGCTGACCGGCGCCAAATACGGCTGCGGCGCCGGGATCTGCGGCGCCTGTACGGTCCTCATCGACGGCAAGCCCGTCCGCTCGTGCGTCACCCCGCTCAGCGCGGCGCGCGACCGCGAGGTCACCACCATCGAGGGGCTGGCGCGCGACGGCGCCCTCCATCCGGTCCAGGAAGCTTTCCTGGAGCACGGCGGCTTCCAGTGCGGCTACTGCACGCCGGGGATGATCCTCACCGCCGCCGCCTTCCTCCACGAGAATCCGGCGCCCACCCGCGAGGCGATCGCCGCCCGGCTGGAGCACAACCTCTGCCGCTGCGGCGCGCACACCCGCATTCTCGACGCCGTCGAGACCGCCTCCAAGACCACCACCGCGCAGGCGAAGGGAGGCAAGCCATGAGCGCCCTGCTCAATCCCTCCCACGGCTTCAACCGCCGCCAGTTCCTCAAGATGGTGGGCGGCGGCATCGCCGTCCTAGTGGTCGGCGGCCCCGCCGAGCTCTTCGCGCAGGACCGCCGGCGGATGTATCCCGAGGATCTCAACGCCTATCTGCGGATCGGCGCGGACGGCCGCGTCACCGTCTTCTCCGGCAAGATCGAGATGGGCCAGGGGGTCCTCACCTCGCAGGCGCAGATGGCAGCCGAGGAGCTCGGCGTGGCGCTCGAATCGATCGACATGGTGCTCGGCGACACCGATCTCTGCCCGTGGGACATGGGGACCTTCGGCTCGCTCACCACCCGCATGTTCGGGCCCTCCCTTCGCGCCGCCGCGGCCGAGGCGCGCGCCGTCCTGCTCAACCTGGCGGCGGCCAAGCTGGGCGCTCCGAAAACCGCTCTGATCGTCGAGAACGGCGTCGTCTCGGTCCAGGGAAATCCTGATCGCAAGGTGACCTACGCCGAGCTCGCGCAGGGCAAGAAAATCGCCCGCCTGATCGACGAGAAGGCGGTGCTCCGCTCGGTAGCCCAATTCAAGGTGATGGGAAAGTCGCCGCGCCGGCTCGACGGCCGGGAGAAGGTCACCGGCGCCGCGCATTACGCCGGAGACGTGCGGCCCCAGGGCCTCCTCTACGCCCGCGTCCTCCGTCCGCCGGCGCACGGCGCCACGCTGGGAAAGGTGGACACCGCCGCCGCCGAGCGCCGGTCCGGCGTGAAGGTCGTGAGGCTCGACGACCTCGTGGCGGTCCTGCACGCCGATCCGGAAGCCGCGGGCGCGGCGCTCGCGGACGTCAAGGCCGAATGGAAGACCGAGCCTCTGGCCCTCGATCCCGAAAACATTTTTGATCACCTGGAGAAGGCGGCCACGAGGGCTGAGGAGAAGGACCGCCGCGGCGACGTCGACGCCACACGGGCCGCGGCCTCCCGCCTCTTCGAGTCGACCTATCACAAGGGTTACGTCGCGCATTCGCCGATGGAGCCGCACACCGCCGTGGCCGAGCCCAAGGACGGCCGGGTGACCGTCTGGGCCTCGACCCAGACCCCCTTCCCACTGCGCGACCAGATCGCGCAGGCCCTGAAGGTCGACACCCAGAAGGTGCGCGTGATCACCCCTTATCTCGGCGGCGGCTTCGGCGGCAAGAGCGCCGGCCGGCAGGCGATCGAGGCGGCGCGGCTCGCCGTCGCGGTGGGCCAGCCGGTGCAGGTCGCCTGGACCCGCGCGGAAGAGTTCTTCTACGACACCTTCGATCCCGCCGCGGTGGTGAAGGTCGCCTCGGCGCTCGACGCCAACGGCAAGATCGCCCTCTGGGACTACGCCGTCTACGCCGCCGGAGACCGCGGCGCGGCCCTCTTCTACGACATCCCCAACGCCCGGGTACGGGCCTTCGGCGGCACCAGTTATCGCGAAGAAGCGGGTCCGCAGTCGGGGCCGAGCCTCCACCCGTTCGCCACCGGACCATGGCGCGCGCCCGGCGCCCGCATGAACGTCTTCGCGGTCGAATCGCAGATCGATCTCATGGCCGCCGCGGCGGGCGTCGATCCCCTCGAATTCCGCCTGCGCAACACCTCCGACGAGCGCATGCGGAAGGTGCTCCAGGCGGCGGCCACGGCCTTCGGCTGGCCAGGCCCCAAGGCGGGTCCGGTGAGGGGGCGCGGCATCGCCTGCGGCATCGACGCCGGCACCTACGTGGCCCTGATCGCGGAGATCGCCGTCGACGCGGTCACCGGCGCCATCAAGGTCGAGCGCGTGGTGGCGGCGCAGGACATGGGGATCATCGTCAACCCCGACGGCGCCCGGATGCAGATGGAAGGCTGCGTCACCATGGGGCTCGGCTACGTGCTGAGCGAGGAGGTGCCCTTCAAGGGCGGCGAGGTCCTCGTCCGCGGCTTCGACGTCTACCACCTGCCGCGCTTCTCGGCCCTGCCGAAGATCGAGACGGTGCTGGTGAGGAACGACGACGTCGCGCCGCAGGGCGCCGGAGAGCCGGCGATCGTCCCCCTGGGAGCGGCGGTGGCGAACGCCCTGTTCGACGCCACGGGGAAGCGGCTCTACCGCCTGCCGCTCACGCCGGAACGGGTGAAGGCGGCGCTGGCTTCGTAAGGGGGAGGATTCGATAGAATCCCCCCGCGCCTATGCGAGTCGCCGCCCTCTACGACATCCACGGCAACCTACCCGCTCTGGAGGCGGTGCTCGCGGAGGTCCGCCGGACCGGGGTCGATCTCGTTTTGATTGGGGGCGACGTGTTGCCGGGTCCGATGCCTCGCGGGACCCTCGACGCGCTGCTGGACCTCGACATCCCCGCCCGTTTCATCGTGGGCAACGGCGAGGCCGCGGTGCTCGCGGAGAAAGCGGGCCGGGAGGTCTCCCTCCCCGAGACGGTCCGGGAGACCCTGCGCTGGACGGCGCGGCTGCTTCTGCCCGCGCACGAGACCTGGATCCTGGGCTGGCCCAAGACCCTCCGCGTCGAGATCCCGGGGTTGGGCAAGGTCCTCTTCTGCCACGCCACGCCGCGCAGCGACACCGAGATCTTCACCCGCCTGACGCCGGAAGACCGCCTCGCCCCGGCCTTCGCGGGCGTCGACGCCTCCCTGGTCGTCTGCGGTCACACCCACATGCAATTCGACCGCAAGGTGGGATCGCTCCGGGTCGTCAACGCCGGCAGCGTGGGGATGCCGTTCGGCCGGCCCGGCGCCGACTGGCTCCTGCTGGGTCCCGGCGTCGAGCTCCGGCACACCGACTACGACCTCCCCCGCGCCGCCGCGCGGATTCGCGCCACGAGCTACCCCGAAGCCGAGGAATTCGCGGACCGCGACGTCCTCAGCCCCCGCTCCGAAAGCGAGATGCTCGAGCTGTTCGCCAAAGCCGAGCTGCGGTGAGAGCTGGCCGCGCGCTCCGGCTCAGTGCGCGCTCTGATTCTTGATCACCCGGCCCCCTTGCATCACGAACGAAACCTTTTCGGTCTGCCGGATATCTTGCAAAGGATCGCCCGGCACCGCCACGAGATCGGCGAGCTTGCCGGTTTCGATGGTGCCGATCTTGTCCGCGAGACCCAGGAGGTCGGCGTCGGCCGCGGTGGCGGCGAGCAGCGCCTGGGCCGGGGTCATGCCGTTCTTCACCATGAGGGCGAATTCCTGGGCGTCCAGGCCGTGGGGCTCGACCGCGGAATCGGTACCGAAGCCCACCTTGACGCCGATCTTCACCGCGCGCTGGAACATCGACTGGATCTGCGCCGACGCCGCTCGCGCCTTCGTCGCGATGGCCGGCGGGAAGCGGTCGGCCTTCTCTCCCACCCAGGCGCCGGCGAAGATGGTCGGCACCAGATAGACCCCCTTCTCCTTCATCAGCCGCAGGGTGTCGTCCTGCAAAAAGGAGCCGTGCTCGATGGAGTCCACCCCGGCCTTGATCGCCATCTTGGCGGCGGCGTCGCCGTGGCAGTGGGCGGCGACCTTGCGGTGCCAGGCGTGCGCCTCGGAGACCACGGCGTTCATCTCCTCCTGGGTCAGCTCGGGGACGTCCACCGGATCGGACAGCGAGAGCACGCCGCCGGAGGGCATGAACTTGATCACGTCGGCGCCATACTTGATCTGATACCGCACCGCCTCGCGGCACTCCTCGGGGCCGTTGCACACTCCCTGGATGGTTCCCGCCGGCTTCACGCGGTCCGGCGGATACGGGGCCTGGTCGGCGTGCCCGCCCGTCGAGCTGATGGCGTAGTTGGCGATCAGCATGCGCGGCCCTTCCGTGATGCCGGCGTTGATCGCGTTCCGCAAACCAAGCGACACGTAGTCGACCGAGCCCACGTCGCGCACGGTGGTGAAGCCGGCTTCGAGGGTGCGGCGGGCATAGAGGGCGGCGTAGTGCGCCTGCTCGGCGGGGAAGCGCATGATGCCCTGGTAGAAATCGCGGTACCAGTCCTCCCCCATCTCCATGTCGAGGTGGACGTGAGCGTCGATGAAGCCGGGCAGGAGCGTCGCGTCCCCGAGATCGATCACCTGCGCGCCCGGCGGCGTCGCCAGGCTCTGCCCGACCTGCGTGATGTGATCCCCTTCGACGATCACCATGCCGGGCGTCAGGGGGCGCTCCGAGGTGGCGGTGAAGACGCGGGCGGCCTTGAGCACGATCGGAGCTCCGGCCGGAGCCGCCCCTCCCGGCAGCGCCATCCCGGCCAACACCAGGGCTCCTGCGACCAACGGCAGCTTTCTCATCGGCTCTCTCCTTTTCAGGCTTCCGAAGCGGCAGGAGTCTAGCAGCAGCCGCCCGGACAGCGCCACGCGACTCCCGCTCGCCCTGGCTCCCATTCTCATGATGTAATTACGGAACCTGGACGAGCAAGCTTGGAGATCTCCAGCCCCAAAATTCCCCCAGGGCATCCTTTCCGATGCCCTGGTGATGGTCATAAGCGACGGCCCGGCACAGGCTAAGGAGCCACGATGAAGCAGCCCAAACCTCGGAGCAAACGGCGCCCGCGAGCGTCCGCCCTCGCCGCGATATCCGAGGAGCAGGCCTTCGCCGAGGTCGTGGAGATGATCCAGGCCAGCCGAAGCCGGGTCCTGGCCGCCGTCAACACGGCTCTCATCGACCTCTACTGGCGGATCGGTGAGTACATCTCCCGCAAGCTCGAGACCGCGGCCTGGGGCGAAGGCGTGGTCGAGGCCCTGGCGCGCTACATCCAGCGGCACCACCCGGGGTTGAACGGCTTTACCCGGGCCAATCTCTTCCGGATGAGACAGCTCTATGAGACCTACCGGAGCGACGAGAAAGTCGCACCGCTGGTGCGACAATTGTCGTGGAGCCACAACCTGCTCATCCTGGGCCGCTGCAAAAGGCCGGAGGAGCGCGAGTTTTATCTTCGTCTGGCACAGCGGGACGGCTGGTCGCGGCGCGATCTCGAGCGTCAGCTCGCGGGCGCCCTCTTCGAGCGCGCGGTGCTGAACCCACCAAAAGTCTCAGCGGCGCTGAGACAATTACACCCAGGTGCTGAGGCGGTCTTTCGCGACGCCTACCTCGTCGAGTTTCTCGATCTCCCCGATGGTCATCACGAGGGCGATCTGCATCGCGGGCTGGTTCACAGACTGAGGGATTTCCTGATCGAGCTGGGCCGCGACTTCTGCTTCGTGGGCTCCGAGTATCCGGTGCAGGTGGGGAATCGGGACTTCGCCCTCGACCTCCTGTTCTTCCACCGTGGCCTCAACTGCCTCTGCGCCATCGAGCTGAAGGTGGGCCGCTTCGAGCCCGAGCACCTCGGCAAGATTTGAGGCCCGAAGGGGCCGCTCTAACTTAGCCCAGGGCATCGCCCTGGGTGAGAGACGGAAGGTCCAGACCGAGGCGGCCTGGAAGGCCGCGCTAGAAAACGCTCATCGCAAACGGCTCGCCCCGAGCCTGTTGCGGCGACCTCGGCGTGGACGATCGGCCTCGCGAGGCCAGGGGCGCACGCCGCGAGGCGGGCTCACCAGACGCGGGGCGAATGGCGCACGCCGGATCTGGCGTGACACCAGATCCGGCGTGGCTCACCCGCCTCGCGAGGCGGGCCTCCACCGCCGAAAGGCGGGACCGGCAGATGCGGGGCGAGAGGCGCACGCCGCGAGGCGAAGGCGCCGGATCTGGCGTGCCTGGGGCACGCCGGAAGGCCCGGAAATCCGGATCGCGCGCCGACCCAACGTTTGGCCGGGCTCCTCCGTATGCTCCAGAGGCCTCGATCCGACTCCGAGAGCAGCCCCAAGGAGGCCATGGGATCTTTGACAACCGAAGCCCCAGGAGCCGGCCTGTCCACCCGTCTCCTGGCCTTCCTTTACGCCCATGGGCGGTTTACGGCGCCGCCCATGGGTCCCGTCTATTGCGACTGCGCGTTCTAGGCGTCTCCGCTCCCATCCGGCACCGCTCTCATGGTCTAATTAGCAAACCCGATGAGCAAGCTCGAAGACCTTCAGCCCAACGCCTCCCTCCGTGGCGTCCTGCCGGACGCCCTCGTTTCGATCGTCAGCGTGCAGTGGTTCGGCTCGGAGGCCCTCGAGCTGACCTACAAGGACCCTGGCGGGAAGCTCGGCAGCGAGTTGCTCTACCGGCACGACGAGCCGCGGCTCCAGGTCGCGGAGCAGGGACGCCCCTGGAGCTTCGACGGCGACGGCCACCTCTTCCGGCTCGTCTCCGAGGCGAACCGCATCCGTCTCGCCCACCTCTTCGATCCGGTGCTCGCGGTCCACACCTCGATGGTGGTGCCCCTGCCCGTGTGATATGGAGGCACCCGGGAGAGACTTATGACCGTCTACAGTGATCAAGACTTGGAGCGCATGCTCTTCGATTTGGAGTCCGACCTCACGGAACGAAAGGAATCCTTCAAGGGCGATGCGCCCACCAAGGCGCGCGAGGCCGTCTGCGCGTTCGCCAATGATCTGCCCGGCCACGGCCAGCCTGGCGTCGTCTTCATCGGCGCGCGAGACGACGGCAGCCCCGCGAGGCTCGCTGTGACCGACGACCTCCTTCTCCAACTCGCGGACATGAAAACCGATGGCAACATCGTTCCACCGCCCACTCTGACCGTCACGAAGCACGTGCTGCGGGGCTACGAGATGGCCGTCGTGACCGTCTGGCCCTC
This sequence comes from Thermoanaerobaculia bacterium, assembly GCA_036497345.1. Classification (GTDB taxonomy): domain Bacteria; phylum Acidobacteriota; class Thermoanaerobaculia; order Multivoradales; family UBA5704; genus DATARR01. Next base: position 7,139 of record DASXJP010000484.1, on the reverse strand, counting down.
CGATTCGCCGCCGGTGCGCTACAAGGGCCGGGTCCACATCCGTGTCGGACCTCGGAGAGCCATCGCCTCGGCGCAGGATGAACGCATCCTGAATGAAAGGCGCAGACATCGCGACCGGCCCTTCGATGTGCAGCCGGTGCGCACGGCGACGATCGACGACCTCAACCTCCCGTTCTTTGAAAAGAGTTATCTTCCTGCAGCGTTCGCGCGCGACGTGCTGGACGCAAACGAACGAAGCCTCGAGCAACGCCTTGCAGTCACCAAGATGATTGTCGCGGCCGACACCCCCACTCCCACGGTGGTGGGCATTTTGGTGCTCGGCAATCGCCCACGCGACTTTTTCCCCGGCGCCTACATTCAGTTTCTTCGGGTCGCGGGAAATGCGTTAGGCGATCCCATCGTCGACGAGCTCCTGATCGAAGGACCGCTTCAAGACGTCCTTCGGCGAATCGACGACAAGTTGGTCTCGCACAACAGGACCGCCGTCGATTTTACGACCGGCCCGCTCGAGCAGCGTACCCAAACGTATCCCCTGGCGGCGTTGCAGCAGTTCGTCCGCAACGCCGTGCTGCATCGAACCTACGAGGCGACCAACGCGCCCGTTCGGGTCTACTGGTACGACGACCGTATCGAGATCATGAGCCCAGGCGGGCCCTTCGGCGCGGTTTCAGCGGAGAGCTTCGGCGCCCCGGGTCTGACCGATTACCGCAATCCAAATATCGCGGAAGCGCTGCGCGTCTTGGGTTTCGTTCAGCACTACGGTGCGGGTATTCCGACCGCTGAGCGTGAGCTGAAGAGGAACGGCAACCCGCCGCCGGAGTACCAGGTCGACGCCACCCACGTCCGGGTCACCGTGAGGGTGGTCAAGTGACCCCGAAGAAGAAGCTCATCGAAGTCGCCCTCCCGCTCGACGCCATCAACAAGGCCTCAGCCCGCGAGAAGTCCATCCGCCACGGGCACCCATCCACGCTCCACCTCTGGTGGGCGCGCCGCCCGCTGGCGGCGGCCCGCGCAGTGCGTATAGGGTGCCATGTCCACGGAACCACCAGAGCTGCCTCATGGTACCCTGAACCGCAAACCGCCAATTGCAACCACGGATAGGACTGGTTGCAATGAGCCTGCAAAGCAAAGTCGAGCTTAGCCATCTAACTCTCTTAACTGCAATAGCTTGTGGGTTCCCCTATTGCAACTTCATTGCTTACACCACCTGCCTTGCCCCTGGTGTGCAGAGACCAGACTCCCAGTTTTAGCCTAATGACCCCGAAGAAGAAGCTCATCGAAGTCGCCCTCACCCTCGACGCCATCAACAAGGCCTCGGCCCGCGAGAAGTCCATTCGCCGCGGGCACCCGTCCACGCTCCACCTCTGGTGGGCTCGTCGTCCGCTGGCGGCGGCACGCGAAGTGCGTATAGGTGCCTGGCACCTGGGCTCGGCCTGCGCAACTGACCGGCTCCCGGCAATCCGGCCGGAGCCGCCAAAAGGCGGGCTCCACAGATTCGGGGCGAGCGGCGCACACCGCGAGGCGAGAGGCGCCAGAACCGGCGTGCCTTGGGGGCGCCGGAAGGCCCGGATCTGGATCGCGCGCCGGCCCCAACGCTTGTCTGGGCTCCTCCGTATGCTCCAGAGGTCTCGATCTACTCCGAGAGCAGCCCCAAGGAGGCCATGGGATCTTTGACAACCGACGCACCAGGAGCCGGCCGCCCAGCCGCCTCCTGGCCTTCCCCTACGCCCATGGGCGGTTTCCGGCGCCGCCCATGGGTCCCGTCTATTGCGACTGCGCAGCCGAGGGCAACCATCCGGAAATTCCGGATAGCTCGCCGGGAGGGCACGCGGCTCATCGCCTCCCTATACCGGAGCAGCGAAGCCCGGAAGCCTGAAACGCTCGCTGGAATGGCTCCCGTAGCCCTCAGCAGATGCACCAGGTTTGAGCGCAACTCCAGCAGCCGCTCTCCATTGCGCAGCAGGAGGTTCCACAGGAGATCGTGTCTCCACTGCACCCGTCGCTGCCGCAGGCATTGCAGTCAGTGGCCGTCGAGACGGGATATCCTCCGACGACGTTCGAGAGCCGGGAATCCAGGTTCCTCAAGGTCTCTTTGTTGAGAGTGAGTCTCTTCAGGCTCTTGCGCATGGAGTCCTCCAAGCTTTAAACCCGCGCACCGTCCATCGGTGCGCCCCCACCCTGCGCTCGTGCGTGAAGACTACACCATGCGGGCTTGGTCGAGCGCCAGCACCCCGGCGAACCGGCTTGCACTCTCCCCTAGGTCTGACCTCCCGGCAAGGCGCCGGAGCTCGGCCTTCCGAAGCTTGGAGGAGCAGCCCCAAAGAAGGCAGCGAAAGAAGCCTTAGCGCGTAGCGCATCTCAAAAAAATGGAGTATCCTCTCCGAGACAAGCACCTGAGCCCTCTTCTGGCGAGCTGCCATCGGCAGCCACGCCTTGGGGAGGTTTGGCCTGACGATACGAAAGGTATAGATGTAGCGGAAGAGAGACATGCTGGCGATGGACCGCTTTGAGCTCCGGGTTGCGGATCGTAGGAGCTGGTTGCCCTCGTCGAGGTTCGAAGAAAGCGGGCTCACAGCGATTCTCGCGACCCTGTCACGGGGTCGGCTAAGGAGGTCTGGCGGGAACAGTTCCTTGCAAAATACGGGTACGAATGGCGCTACGATACCATAAGATGAAGGGACACACGACTAAGCCCTCCCATGTCCCTCCTACTAAAGCCTCCCTGGGGGGAAACAGGAATCTCGGGATGGCGAGATAGGATGGGGAGAGGGTGAAGACAAAGCGGAAGATGGAGCGGTCTCAAACAAATAACCCTGGCTGGCGTCAGAGCGACTTCGCTCCTTGGAGCGGTAGCCAAAGTTCGATATAACATACCTTCTGGTGATCGTGTCGAAACAGTCAGTTGTCTTTGCGCTCTCCTCTCAGCAGCATGCAGTGGTGACCAGCCGTGCCCAGCACCTGCAAGTCATCGCCTGTGCCGGGTCAGGAAAGACTGAGTCGATTTCTCGCCGCATCGCGGCGCTCCTAGCCGAAGGCTCGCCCCCCGAATCGATCGTCGCCTTCACTTTCACTGAGCGAGCCGCGACCGAGCTCAAGGAGCGTGTAGCCAAACGGACGGCAGAGGCTCTGGGCTCCAACTACCTCGACCGCCTCGGCCCTCTCTTCGTCGGCACTATCCACAGCTACTGCTTTCGGCTGCTGCAGGTCCATGTACCACGCTACGGCAATTTCGACGTGCTCGACGAGCATCGCCATGCGGGGATCCTTTCGCGCGAGGCCCGCCGATTAGTTCTAGATAAACTCGGCCGACGCGGGCATTGGCAACCGGTACGAGACTTTCTGCAGACGGTTGACGTCATCGCCAACGAGCTCATACCACCCGAGGCACTGGCGGGTACGCCCCTAGGCGACTGTTATACCGCCTACCGGGCCATGCTGGACCGGTACCACTTCCTATCCTTCGGCCAGATCATCGCGCTGGCTGTAGAAGCGCTGGGCGATCCCCAGATCCTCGCCAGAGTGCAACAGCCACTGCGACACCTAGTCGTAGACGAGTACCAGGACATCAACCCAGCGCAGGAAGAGCTGATCCGCCGTCTCGCTCAGCCTCCGATCACACTAAGCGTTGTCGGCGATGACGACCAGTCTATCTACCAATGGCGCGGCGCCGACGTGCAAAACATCCTACAGTTCGCCCAGCGTTACCCCGACGCTGTAACCTTGCCCCTGGAGACCAATCGCCGCAGCCGCCCCTGCATCGTCGAAGCCGCCAACCGCTTTTCCGAGGGGATCGTGCCACGCTTGCCGAAGGCGATGCGCACCGACCGCGCCGCCGGAGAAGCTGAGATCGTCGCCTGGCAGGCGCAGACACCGGAGACAGAGGCAGAGGACATCGCGGCGACCATTGAGCGGCTCCACGCTCGCGGCTTTGCCTACCGTGATATCGCCGTGCTCTTTCGCTCCGTTCGTACCTCGGCTCCACCGCTGCTCGACGCGCTTGACCGTCGCGGAATCCCCTTCGCCGCTGCAGGAAGAACTGGCCTTTTTTTGCAGCCCGAGGTTGATCTTTTCGGGCGCATCCACGCGTGGCTCGCGGACGGTTCGTGGCGGCAAGACCGCTGGGAAGAGCTAGAGCCGGTCGCTCTCGGACCCCTGGTGCGCGATCTCTCCTCTTTTTTCCCGCAGCGCCAGCCAGCCGACATCGAACGCTATCTCGAGCACTGGAAGATGGAGCGGTTGCGAGGAAACCGCCCGGTAAGCTTGGTTGGTGACTTCTACCGCCTGCTGCGATTCGTTGGCGCACAAGCTATCAATCCTGACACGCCGACGGGCGCGGCCCGGTTAGGTGCTTACGCCCGCTTCTCGCGCGTGCTCGCCGACTTCGAGCACGTGACCCGCCGAGGCCGCTTCGTCCAGGAAGGGGGCGAACGCGTTTTTCGAGGCGGCCGGGATCGTGGTAAGCCCTATTACCAGGCGCTGCTCAACTATCTCATCTTCTATGCTCGCGACCAGTACGAGGACTTTCCTGGTGAACCAACCGTCGACCTCGACGCCGTAGACGTCCTCACAGTTCATCAAGCCAAAGGGTTGGAATGGCCAATTGTCTTCCTACCGGCGCTGGTAGCTGGACGGTTCCCCTCGCGGCGCGCCGGCCAGTCGCAGGATTGGCTACTGCCGGAAACCGTATTTCCGCCCGCGACCCGCTCTCGCTACGAGGGTGGTGACGCGGAGGAACGGCGCCTCTTCTATGTCGCCGTGACACGGGCGCGCGATGCTCTCTTCCTTTCCTGCTTCGCCCGCAAGACTAACCGCTTCCGTCCCTCGCCCTACCTCCTCGAGGTCGCCGGTTCCAACCTACCCACTGCTGTCGGGACTATGCTACCGGTCCCCGTCTCGGCGCCACCGAAGGAGCCGCCACCCCTTTCGGTTGGCTTCTGGGAGGTGGCGCGATATGACGAGTGCGGCCACCGCTACCGACTCGGCTCTGTCTATGGATTCGAGCAGGAGCTGGCAGTCGAGCTCGGCTACGGCAAGGCTATCCATCATGTGCTGCGGTTGCTCGCCGAAGGTGCCCGCGCCGCCGGTCGCCTTCCAGAGCCATCCGAGGTAGAGGCGCTGCTCGCCGATGAGCTCTATCTGCCCTTTGCCAATCAGGCGACAGTCGAGCGGATGCACGCCTCGGCGAAGCGGCTGATCGACCGTTATCTCGCCGCATACAGCGACGACCTGGAGCGGGTGTGGGACACGGAGCGTCCCTTCGAGCTATACCTGCCCAACGGTCGCTTGGCCGGCCGCGCCGACGTCATCCTCGACCGCGAGGGCGGCTCTCCCGGCTCTCTAGCGATCGTCGACTACAAAACGGCCACTGACGACGCGCGCAAAGATCTCTTCGAGCTGCAACTCGCCATCTACGCAGCCGCTGGGCGAGGCGAGCAACTCAATGTTCGTGCAGCCTACTTGCACGAGCTCTCGGCTGGCGATCGCCGAGAAGTCGACGTCACAAAAACACGCACAACCGTCGCCGTAGAGAGAGTGAGCGAGCTTGTCGGTCGCATCCGCGCGGGAGATTGGACACCCCGCCCCGAAGTGTCTAAGTGCCGACGCTGCGACTTCCGCCAGATCTGCAGCCATTGCAATTGGGATGAAACTTGGATGTGGTGACCCTGAACCACGTCGTACCTGGAGCCAACTGATGCCCCGCAAGAGATCCAGCCCCGGAATCGAGACTACCGACTACCGCCATGACGAGCGGCGGAAGAATATCCCGCCAGCGCAGATCGCCGGCGAGGGCGAGGTGCCACGTGCCCGGAAGGTTCGTTATGCCTACAATCCGCACCTGCCGCCGGTTTTGCGCTTTGATGGAAGCGGCAAGACCGACAAGAAGGTCGAGCGCCTGCGCGCGTTAGTCGATAAGGCGGGCAGCGAGTCCCTCTCGGCCGAGGAGCAGAGTGAGATCCGCGAGGCTTTCGAGACTTACAATCCATGGCTCGAATGGTCCGGCAAGCGCGAGGAGCACGAGCGCGGTTACTTCGAGGTCGAGCCGGTCGCCCTGCACATCCACGAAAGGGTGAGCGCCCAGGCAGTCGTGCGGGCGGCTATGCGTGAGGACGTGCAGCGCGACTTGTTCGCGGACCCGCAGCAGCCGTACCGCGAGGCGGTGCAGTTCTACAAGCACGACGTGGACTGGGCGAACCGGCTGATCCTCGGGGACAGCCTGCAGGTGATGACGTCGCTGGCGCGGAGGGAGAGCTTGGCGGGGAAGGTCCAGATGATCTACATGGACCCGCCTTATGGAATCCGGTACGCAAGTAACTTCCAGCCGTTTATTCACAAGAGGGAAGTATCGGATAAGGACGTGGACCTCACGCGCGAAGCGGAGACTGTTCTCGCTTACCGGGATACCTGGTCAATGGGAGTTCACTCCTATCTCAGTTACCTGAGGGTCCGTCTCGAGGCGGCAAGAGTGCTTCTCGCCGACCCAGGAAGCATGTTTGTTCAGATCAGCGACGCTAACATGCATCGGGTGCGCGCGCTCCTAGATGAGGTCTTCGGCTCCTCCAACTTCGTCAAGATCATCTCGGTGCAGAAGACCGGCGGACTCAGCCAGAGCTTGGTACCTGGGACCATGGACTATCTCTTGTGGTATGCCAAAGACGCTGCTCGCGTCAAATATCACCAGCTATACGTGGACAAGGTATTTGAAGAAGGATCGCTCTACAGCATGGTGGCGCTGCCGAGTGGGGGGCATCGCAGATCAACCCCAGAAGAACGGACTAGCGAGGCTACCCTGCCTGTTGGAGCCAAGATCTTTTCCGATACTTCTCTCGAATCAGCCAATCCAAGATGGGAGTTCGAATATCAAGGCACTAATTTCCGTCAGCGCTGGAAAACGAACCCTGCTGGCCTTGAGCGGCTCGCTCGTTCCGGCCGGATAATGCGGCGAGCTTCAACACTGCGCTACATACGTTTCCTCGATGATTTTCCGGTCGCCCCGATCACTAAGGGAGCGTCACGGAACAACCGTAGCATCTTTACGATTTTTGTTGTATCCTTGGGAGAGAATGTGCGATGAAGACACGATTCGGCGGCGGTTCGAACTTCTCGCTCCCTCTCTCGACGAGAGGACTCGTCGTCTGACG
>DASXJP010000483.1:0-3199 GCA_036497345.1 Thermoanaerobaculia bacterium | reverse complement strand
CCCCCGGTGGACGGCGAAATCGACCTGCTCCAGGGCGGCGATCGACTCCTCGGGCTTGAGGCCGCTCGCCAGGCTCCGCCCCACCAGGGCGCTCTTCAGCGTGCGCAGCCGGTCCCCGGGCAGGGTGCGGCGATAGAGCTTGGAGACCCCCTCGACGCGGATGACTTCCGGGGGCTCCGGCGGCTCGGCGGGCGAGGATTCGGGCCCGGGCTTGTTCCCGCTCTTTTCCGCGATCATCACGCGATCTCCGCCAGCGTCTCGCGCAGCCGCTCGAAGAGCCCGGCGCCGAAGGCCCAGAAGACGAGGCTCACCAGGGCCATCTGGATCCACAGCAGGGGGTCGGGGATCTGGCCGCGGAAGAGCACGTCCTGATAGGCCAGGATGAACGGGGTGAAGGGGTTGAGCCGCACCGCCCACCAGATGGGGGCGAGCTGGCGGATGCTGTCGAGCGAGAACAGGATGGGGGTGAGGAAGAAGAGCAGCGTCAGCAGGTTGGCCAGCAGGTCCCGCACGTCCTTGAAGTGGACGGTGAGCGCCGCCGCGCCGAGCGCCAGCCCGGAGACCATGGGCAGGTGGAGGAGGATCACCGCCGGCAGCGCCACCAGCGACGTCCCGCCCACCGGGTAGCCGAGGATGCGTCCGGCCAGGATGGCGGTGATCACGATCGGCAGCGCGAAGAGGAAGTGCACCAGGTTCGAGAGCACCGTCACCATGGGCAGCAGCTCGGCCGGGAAGACCGCCTTGCGGATCAGCCCCGAATTGGCCAGGAGCGACATCGACCCTTCGAGCGCCGAGGCCTGCGTCCAGATCCAGGGGAAAAGGCCGCTCACCAGGAACAGCGCGTAGGGGGTCATGCCCCCCCGGTCCCCCGGCTTGAAGACCACGCTGAAGACGAAGGTGTAGACCGCCAGCAGCAGCAGCGGATTGGCGAGCGACCAGAGGAAGCCGAGCCCCGAGCCCCGGTAGCGCGCCTTGAGCTCGCGGGAGGTCAGGGTCGCGAGAAGCCCGCGGAAACGGAAGATCTGGAAGGCGACCCGGAACATGGTTGAGGGGAATGTATCATCCACCCGTGACCGACTGGAGCCCGGTGGACCTGCTTCCCGCCCTGTGGGTCGGAGCGGTGGGAGCGTCGCTCGCCGGGGCGCTCCGGCGGTGGTACGACCCGGTGCCGCCGCGGGTGCTGGCCGTCTTCGCGCTGGCGATCCTGATCCTGTTCGGGACCGTCCTCGGGGGGGGCGGCCTGCTGCTGCCGCTCGACGGCCTGCGCGGCACGGTCCCCTTCCTGCGGCTCGCGCCCACCCGACCTCACGGCAATCTCCTCCAGGGGGATCTGATCCAGCTCGTCACACCGTCTCTCGAACGGGTCCGCGACGCCTTCGAGAAGGGCCGCTGGCCGCTCTGGAACCGCTTCACCGGCGCGGGCATGCCGCTGCTGGCCGATCCGCAGTCGCAGGCGTTCCAGCCGCTGGTGCTGTTGGGGTACCCCCTCCCGCTCCCGCGGGCCGCGGGGGTGGTGGCGGCGCTGCGGGTGCTCTTCGCCCTGGTCTTCGGCTTCCTCTGGATGCGCCGGCAGGGGCTGGGGGAGGCCCCGGCGCTCGCCGGCGCGCTCGCCTTCGGGCTCGGCGGCTTCCTCCTCCTCTGGCTGGGATGGCCGATCGCCAATTCGGCGGCGCTCCTGCCGCTCGTCCTCTATGGGATCGCCCGCTGCGACGATCCTGGGGGACGCCGGGACGCCCTTCTGCTGGCGCTGGGCACCCTTTCCCTGCTACTCGGGGGGCATCCGGAGACGATCCTCTACGCGCTGGCGGTGGCCCTCGCCTTCCTCGCGGGACGGATCTTCCAGCGTCCCCGAGGGTTGCGGTGGGCGCTGGTCCGGCGGGCGGGGGTGGCGATGCTGGTGGCCGGGATGATGGCGGCGCCCGTCCTCGTGCCCGTGGCTCAATACCTTCCCAAGACCCTGCGGGCGGCGCGGATGGGGCAGCCCTCGCCGCACCGCCAAGCCCGGGGCGGGGTCCTTGCCAAGACCTATCTTCCCCTGATTGCTCCCAACGCCTACGGCAACAGCCGCTTCGTCGAGTATTGGGGGCTGGCCAACACCAACGAGGACGCCAGCGGGTTCGTGGGGACTTCGACCCTCCTCGCGGCCCTGCTCGCCGCGCGGGCACGTCGCCGCCTGCCGCAGGAGCGGGTGGCATTGGGGATCACCGCCGTCTGCCTGCTGCTGATGGCGCCCCTGCCAGGCCTGGCGAGCCACCGTCTCCTGCTGCCGCTCTCGCTCTGTCTGGCCTATCTCGGCGCCTGCACCCTGGAGCGTTTCCGCCTCGGGGAGGTCGGGCGTCTGCCCCTGCTGATCGCGGCCGTGGCGCTGGGTCTGGTGATCGCCTGGGGGTATCTCGCCCATCCCGATCCCCTGGATCCCGGGCGCCTCGCCGTCTTCCGCTTCGGCTGGCTGCGCTGGCAGCTCCGCTTCCTGGGGCTGGCCGCCCTGCTGCTGGTGGGGACGGCCTCCTGGCGGCGGCCGGGGCGGTCCCTGGCCGTGACAGGGGTGGCGGCGGCGGTCCTGGCCGAGCTCCTGCTGCTGCACGGACCGGCCAACCCCCCGATGCCGCGGCGGCTGGCGCTGCCGGTGAACGGCCCTCTCCGTTTCCTGCGGGAGAAGCTCGGCAGAGGCGCCGAGCGGGGCCCGGGCTACCGGATGGCGGCCTTCGGTCAGGATCTCCCGCCCAATCTGGCCTCCCTCTACAGCCTGACGGACGCGCGGATCTACAACCCCATGGCTCCCCAGGCCTATGTGGAGCGGCTCGCGCCGGTCGTCTTCGCCTGGCGGGGGGAGGTACCCGTGCTCACCACGCCCGGCCATCCGCTCTACGCCCGGCTGGGCGTGCGCTATTTCCTGACGCCGCCGGACGTCCAGCTCCCGCCCCCCCTCCAGCAGGTCTTCGCGGACGCGGACGGCGCGGTCTGGCAGCAGCCCGGAGCGCGCAGGGCGCTCTTCCTCGACGCCGTCCCCCAGCGCGGCTCCCTCTCGATCCCCCGTCTGGAGGACGCCTGGATCACGGTGAGCCTCGATCTGGATGAGCCGCAGCGGCTCGGCTCCGTCCTCTATCAGGACGGCGGCTGGCGGCTCCTGGTGAACGGCGAGGCCCGCCCTCCGGAGGTGGACCAGGGGGTCTTCCTCGCCGCCAGCCTGCCGGCGGGG
>DASXJP010000482.1:0-14834 GCA_036497345.1 Thermoanaerobaculia bacterium | reverse complement strand
CCAGGGCGGCCACACAGGGCCGCCCCTACAAAACCTACTGCGGCCGGTCTCCCTCTTCTCCCGTCAGGTCGGGGGGGAGGCCGGGAGAAGAGGGCCGGGGTGATGAGGGCCACGGCCCCAGCAACCACAGAGTCAGACTCGCCAACGCCACCGCCGCCAGGAGCAGCCCCACCAGAAACCCCGGAGCCCGATACACCAGCTCCACCCGGTGCTCCCCCGCCGGCAGCCAGGCCGCGAGGAACGGCCCATCCGCCGTCTCCAGGGGGAAGGGCCGGCCGTCGAGCAGGAGACGCCAGCCGCCGTCCTGGTAGACGCTGGAGGCCAGGAGACGCTCCTCGGCGAGCCGGGCGCGGGCCACGAGGCGGGCGGGCTGCATCGCGAGGATCTGGACCGTGGAACCCTCCGGCCGGGCCGCCGTCCAGACCGCCGGCCGGGCCGCCGAGAGCGGGACGAGCGCCCGGGCCGCGAAGTCCGGATTGGCGGCCAGCCACGCGGGCCAGGCTTGGTCTCCGGCGGTCTCCGTGGACGCCGGGAGGAAGAGGCGAGGGAGCACCTTTTCCCGCTCGAAGATCCGCCCCGTGGGGTCGTGGAAGGCCCGCCGCAGCCCCGGGATCGAATTCATCCGCGGCGGCGCCACCACGAAGCGCACCCCCAGGAGCTGGTAGAGCGGATGCTCCGGGACCATCAGCACGTGCTCCGTGGAGCGCACGGCGGCGCTCACCGGACCCATCGCCTGCGCATAGGTAAACGGCTTCAAGGGGTCCGAGATCCGGACGTCCGCCAACCCATAGACCGCCGCCGCGTTGGGCAGGATCCGCGTCTCCAGCCCCGCGATCCGGGTGCCGTCCGCATTCTCCTGGAGGAAGCGGATCAACGGCGTCACCGGATAGTAGGCGCTCCGCGGCAGCGACGGATTCGCCGGCTGGTGGAAGATGAGGAGCTCGACGGCGGTCAGGAGGCAGAGGGCGAGGGTCGAGGCCCTTCGACACCCCAAATAGAGGACGAGCGCCGTCCCCGCCACCACCACGAGCTGCGTCCCCAGCCAAAACCACCGCAGAGCAACCAGCTCCTTCCTATCCGCCGAGAGGAGATACCCCCAGGCGATCAACCCCAGGAGGACCAGGGCGCTGACGAGGACCGCCCCCTTCTTCGGCCCCCCGCCCGTCCGCCAGCGCTCCACCGTGCCGGCGCCCAGATAGGCCAGCGAGAAGGCGACCACCAGGAGGAGCCGCCGGTTGGCGCCGAGCGACTGGTTGAGCACCGGCAGCTTCGCGGAGAGGAGCCGCACGCCGGGCAGATGCACCGCGATCAGCAGGCTCACCGGCGCCAGCGCCAGGAACAGCCGCTCCTCCCGGAACCGCCGGGAGACGGGTAGGAAGGCCAGCAGGGCGGCGAGCATCGCGGCCCCGCCCACGAAAGCCGAGGAGTCCTCGTTGTTGTTGGTCACCCCCCAGTACTCGCCATAGCGGCTGTTGCCGAAGGCGTTCGGCGCGAAGACCTGGACCACGCGCTGCCGGAGCCCCTGCGAGCTCTCCCGGATACCGATCTCGGGATTCGCTCCCAGCCGTTCGTTGCGCGCCTCGACCCAGCGGTGGCGGAGAGACTGGGGAACGAACTGGAACGTCGGCACCAGCAGGGGAGCGGCCAACCCGGCCGCCAGGGCCGCGGCGCCTGCCCACCGGACCAGCAGCCGGACCCGGTCCCCGGCCGGGCGCCGCCGGAGGCGGGAGATCGCGAAGAGGCCGCCCAGGATCGCCACGTAGAGGGCCGTCTCGGGGTGCCCCCCCACGAGCAGGCAGAAGACCGCGGCCACCAGCAGCAGGAAGTCCCGCCGCGCGCCGCGCTCGTCCGTCATCACCAGGGCATAGAGCACGAGCGGCAGGAGGGCCGGCGAATTGGCGATCGGCCAGTTGAGCCAGAGCAGCAGGAACCCCCCGAGCCCGAAGGCCAGGCTGCCGAAGAGGGACGCCCCCTCCGAGAGCCCCTGTCGGCGCAGCAGCAGAAAGAGGAAGACGAGCGCGAGCAGCACCCGCAACCCCGCCGTCACCCCGACCGCCGCAGGCAGGGGGAGGGGGAGACCGACGAGGACCAACGGCTCGAACGTCTGCGACTGCGGATCGGCCAGGAGGGGCATCCCCGCGCCGGCGAGATCGTTCCACAAAGGCCACGCGCCGGTCCGGATCTCCCGCCGCACCTGGGTCTGCAAGGGGACGATCTGCGTCACCAGGTCGTTCTGCAGGACATTCCCCTGAGGGGGCTTCCGTGAGTCCTCCGGCTGGGCCACCCCGGGCAGGATGTCCACGGGAAGGAGCACCTTCCCCAGGAACAGCGCCGGCCCGAACAGGAGGACCAGAACCAGCCCGAAAACCCCCCAGATCCGCGCCGGCACCGGGTCCCACCACCGCCGGAGGGCCCGGTCGAGCAGGAAGGCGAGGAGGGCGAGATAGAGGCCGGGGAGGAGGAGCATCGGGGGGGAATCGCCGAGGTGTTATTTAGGGGATCCTGGATAATACCTCTTCTTTTACCCTCTTTTAAGGGATATTACCCTTTCTCCTCCACATTGCGCCCGGCCCCCTGCCCAGGCACTCGACGACTCCGGTTTTCTGGAGTCGCCGGAGCACTTGGCGGATGGTGTCTCGGCTCACCCCGGGCGCAGTCCGCTCGATATCCCCAAGGCTGAAAGTGCCGGGGAGCTCGGCAATGGTAGCTTCAACCAGAGCAGTTTTTGCTCCTCTCGGGCTTTGCACCTGACCGACGCGTTGCTCGAGCTCCCGGTAGGCTCTCTTGATGATGGCCAGGGAGTAGTTGAGCCAAGGAAGCAGATCGTGCCGGCTCTCATGCCATCCTTGGGAGCTGCGAAGCAGGGCCTCGTAATAGTCGACGCGTGACTCTTCCACTAGGCGTTCGAGGCTGATGTATCGCCCCACCTCATAGCCATGTTGATATAGGGCGAGCAGTGTGAGGAGACGGGAGATCCTCCCGTTGCCATCCCGGAATGGGTGAATGCAGAGAAAGTCGAAAACCAAGGCGGCAATGGCGAGCAGTGGCGGCGCGGAGCTCTGATTGAGAGTATGGCGGTATGAAAGACAGAGCTCTTCGACAGCAGAAGGTGCTGCGGAGGCGGCCACAGGGCGGAACCGTACGATTGGCGCGACTCCCTCGCGGAATTCCACGAGGTCGTTTTCAACCCGCTTCCATTCGCCGGCATCTCCGCTTCCCTCCTGGACCAAAGAGTGAAGACGTTGCAAGAGTGAGGGCGAGATCTCCAAATCCCGGGCTCCGGTGTGGATCAGGTTCAGAGCGCGCCGGTAGCCGCGAATCTCCTCCTCGGAACGGTCTTTGGGCTTCGCGTCCTCCAGCACCAGGGGGCGCAGTCGATCTGGCGCTACGGTGATCCCCTCGATACGGTTCGACGACTCGACGCTCTGGACGAGCGCTGTTTCGCGGAGGGCCTTCAAGAGCTGAGGCGACTGCCGCGTATAGAGAGTCTGGCGCCCCTTTGCCTCGGCGACGTCCGTCATCAGCCAGACGGAGCTGACAGGCAGGGCGAGACGGCCTAAGTAGTTTCCTCGGAAGGACATCATGATCCGTATCTCCAAAGATCCGGGGATCGCCTGCGGGGAGCAATTCTTCCACAGGCCCCCCGCCAATTGCGCTCCGGAATCTCATTGGGCCACCGCCGCCCTCCGAGATCCCGGTCCGGATTCTCGGAGGGCAGCCGCTGCCCTGCGAGATTTTCCTTCGAGATCTCGGAGGGCAGCGATCGCCCAACGAGATTTCGGTTCGGGATCTCAGAGGGCAGCCGCTGCCCTGCGAGATTTTCATCCAGGATCTCGAAGGGCAGCCGTTGCCCTCCGAGATTTTGGAGCGTCCCTTCGGAGGGCCGTCGCTGCCCTCTGAAGGGGCGCGATGAAATTTCGGTGGGCCGTCGCCGCCCTCCGAGATCCGCGATCCCCGGATCAATGGGCGCTATCCGCGAATCAATGGGCGCCTTGCGCGGAGCGGAGGGGCGCGACGCGCGAGGAGAGGGCCGGTTCGGAGAGCTCCTGGGCTCAGTAGTAATCCGCGCAGGAGAGATAAAAACCGCACCGGGTGTCCGGGCAGAACAGCTTGCACTTCCGCTCCTCCAGACGCCGGCCGCAGTTGGGGCAGGTGCGCATCACCTCGTCGGACGAGGCGTTGCGGAATGGAGCGTCGTCGCAGTGGGGATCGGGGAGCGGTTTCATGGCGACAGGGTAGGGGGACCCGCCGAGCCCGTCAAGGCCTGCCGAGCCGCCCCTTCAGGGCGAAACAACCTCCCGCGCGAGCTGGTCGAGATCCACGTGGAAAGCGTCCACCCTCTCCCGCGCCAGGGCCATCAGGAAGTCCGTCCGGTCCAGGCCGGCGATCGCGGCGGCTCTCTCCTGGGAGATCAGGCCCTGCGCATACCATCGGATCGCCGCCGCCAGGCGGACCTCCTTCTGGACCTCCGAGGGGGACCGCCGGAGGGTCTCGTAGACCTCGTCGGGAAGCTCGATCGTCAGGGTCGTCATCGTCGTGGTATCGATTATGCCCCGCCATTTGCTCCCCGGGCGGGGCTCGGATAGCTTACACCTCCTCAAGGGGAGGGGAAGCCATGCCGCGCATAACCCGGGTCTACACCCGCACTGGCGACGACGGAACGACCGGCCTCGGCGGGGGACAGCGGGTGGCGAAGGATTCCATCCGCATCGAGACCTATGGCACGGTCGACGAGCTGAATTCGGAGATCGGCGTCGCCCTCGCCCTCGGGCTTAGCACCCGGCTGGCCGAGACGCTGGCGCGGGTGCAGAACGAGCTGTTCAACGTGGGCTCGGACCTCTGCATCCTGGAGGAGGACAAGGCCAGGATGCCCGTGCCGGTCGTCGAGGAGCGGCACGTGCAGGCGCTCGAGCGGCTGATGGACGAGCTGTCCGAGGAGCTGCCGTATCTCGACAACTTCATCCTGCCGGGAGGATCGGCCGGCGCGGCGCAGCTCCATGTGGCCCGCACTGTCTGCCGCCGGGCCGAGCGCCTGGCTGTCGCGCTGGCGCGCCAGGAGCCCGTGGGACCCTTCGTCGTCCGCTACCTGAACCGCCTCTCCGACGCCCTCTTCGTCATGGCCCGCTACGAGAACCTCAAGCGGGGGATTCCGGACGTACTCTGGGACAGCCGCGCCTGAAGTTGGCCCGGGTTTTGAATGCAATCTGGGGACGCCGCGGACCGGTTCGCGCCGGTCCGCTTCCATCTCCGGAAATCAGGAGGAGCGCACATGTCGTCCTCGTTCGGCGTATATCTGATCGGCTTCATCATTCTGGTCATCGGGTTGGCGTTGGGGGCGCATCTGGCGGGGGTCCCCTCGATGTGGATCGCCGTCGGCGTGATCTGTCTGGTGGGGATCGGCATCCTGAGCGCGGTCAAGAAGACGCAGGGGCGGACGGGCGGATCCGCCGGCGGGCCCACCAGCGGCCCGAGCGGCCCGCCGAGGCTCTAACCCAGGAATTGAAAAAAGGAGTTGGGCGGCCAGCGGTCGCCCTCTTCGAGAGCGGAGAGGGCGGAAGAGTGGGGCGAGGGTGGATGGGGCGACCGCGGGCCGCCCTTCGTGTATATACGGCATCTCGGCCTCCCTGCCTTCGGAGGGCAGGACGATCCGAGGGCTCTGACCTCACCGGGCCTCCCCGCGGCACCACACTTATGTGAAGATCTCCCCCGCCGTGACCCGCTCTCCCGTCCGCGACCGTCTCCGCAAGCTCTTCGGATCCGCTTTCGGGTTCGACCGGCTGGCCTATTTCGCGATCGACCATCCACGGAGGACCATCCTCGCCTTCGTGATCCTGACGCTGCTCGCCGCGCCCGGCCTGCTGCGGCTGCAGCTCCGCACGGACGGCCACGCCCTGGTCCCCCCCGGGGATCCGGCGGTGGAATTCGACTCCCAGGTGCGCCGGCACTTCGGGCTGCGCGATCCCATCGTGGTGGTGCTCCAGACGCCGCGCCCGAACGGCATCCTCAACACCGACACCCTGCGGCGCGTCAAGGACCTGACCGCCGCGCTGGAGAGGCTCGACGGGGTCCCCGCCGGCGGCGTCACCAGCCTCGCCACCGAGAAGCGGGACCGCGTCTATCCCGGCACGCTCAACTTCCGGCCCTTCCTCGACGTCGTGCCCACGACGCCGGAGGAGATGGCGATCTTCCGCGGCGACCTGGAGGCGATCGCCCTCCTCCACGGCACCCTGGTGTCCAAGGACCAGAGCGCGGTGGCCATCCTGGTCGGGGCACCCAACGTCGGCGCCTCGGCGGGCACCAACGCGGCGGCGGCGGACCGGGTGGCCCTCTGCCGGCGTATCGTCGAGGTCAGCCGGAGGTTCGAGGCGCCGGGCAACCGCGTCCGGGTCGTGGGGGCGCCGATGGCCGAGTCGCTGCTCGGCCTCCACATCCTCGACGACCTGAAGATCCTCCTGCCGCTGTCGATGGCCGTCATCTGCTTCATGCTCTGGCTCGGCTGCCGGCGCATGGCCGGGGTCTGGCAGGGGATGTTCCAACTCGCCGCCGCCCAGACCTTCACCTTCGGCCTCATGGGGTGGCTCAACGTGCCGGTCTACCTGACCACGGCCGTGCTGCCGATCGTCCTGACCACCCTGGCGCTCGCCGACGAGATCCACCTCTTCTGGCGCTACCAGCAGCTCCTGGGACCGCAGCCCAACGAGGCCGATAGCCGCCATCCGGAGACGGTGCGGGTCCTGCTGTCGCAGATGAGCCGGCCGAACGTGCTCTCCACCCTGACCACGATCATCGGCTTCCTCTCGTTCCTCTCCACGCCGCTGGTCGCCGTCAGCACCTTCGGGCTCTTCGCCGGCGCGGGGCTCATCTTCTGCCTGTTCTGGTCGCAGATGGTGGGGCCGGCCATCCTCGCGCTGCTCCCCCCCTCGGCCCTGCGGCGGCCCGTGGGGACGAGCGCCGCGCCCTCGGATCGCTTCCGGCGTTTCTTCGCCCCGCTCTTCCGGTCCCCCCGGCGCACTCTGGCGGCGCTCGCCGTGCTGACCCTGCTGACCAGCCTGGGGATCGGCCGCCTCCAGGTGCAGGACTCCTGGGTCGGCGGCTTCGCTCCCGGGAGCCCGTTCCGCAGGGACACCGCCGAGGTCAACCGGCTGTTCAACGGCACCCATCTGCTCCAGGTCCAGCTCGACCTCTCGGGATGGCACGGCACGCTCGGCGACGTCTGGCAGGGGGTGCCGGGGCCGCTCCTCGATCCCAAGACCCTGCGGGCGATCGGCGACTTCGAGGCCTTCCTGGGCCGCCAGCCGCGCGTGGGAGGAGCCCTCGGGCCCTACTCGCAATTGGCGACCGTCTCCTACCTGAAGCACGCCCGCGATCCGAAGCGGATGAGCATCCCCAACACGGCGGCCGGGGTGGCGGACCTGCTCTACTGGTTCGACGAGGTGCGCAGCGCCCCCCGGCGTCGCGAGGTGATCGACGACGCCCGCCGCCAGGGGGTGATCACCCTCTTCCTCAAGGACCCGGACTACAAGCAGGTCGACCGCCTGATGATGGCGGCGCGGCGCTACGCCCATGAGCATCTGGAGCCGCTGGGGGTGCGCATCGGCTTCGCGGGTGACATCGCGGTGAGCCAGGCGATGATCCCGGCGATCGTGCAGACCCAGGTCTACTCGCAGCCGCTCTCCCAGCTCGGCTGCTGGCTGGTGGTGACGATCCTCTACCGCTCGCTCTGGGTGGGCCTCCTGATCGCCCTCCCCTCGTCCGTGGCGGTGGCCTGGGTGCTCGGGCTGATGGGCTGGACGGGGATCCCCCTCGGGGTCGCCACCGCCATGTTCTGCGCCATCACGCTCGGCGTGGGGATCGACTACGGCATCCATCTCTACGAGGATTTCCTGCGCGTGAGGGGGGAGGGGGCGGGCCGCGATTCGGCGCTCGCCGCGATCGCCGAATGCGGTCCGGCGATCGTGACCGACACCGCGGCCATCGCGCTGGGGTTCGGCATCATGGGGATCTCCCGGGTCCCCGCGAACGCCCGCCTGGGCGTCCTGGTGGCGGGAGCCCTCGTCGTGGGCTGCGCCCTCACCCTGATCGGTCTCGGCACCCTGCTCGACCGCTCGGTCCGCGACGCGCAAGTTCCTTCCGAGCGCGCCGAGCGCGACGACGAGGTGGCGGTGTGATAGAAATTCGCCTCGCATGACGCGACAAGAGAAAGCGCAACGCATCGGCGAGATCCTGGACGAGCTCTACCCCTCCGTCGACATCCCCCTGGAGCACCGGGACCCCTTCACGCTACTGGTGGCGGTGGTCCTCTCGGCCCAGACCACGGACAAGCTGGTCAACGAGGTGACTCCCGCCCTCTTCGCCCGCGCCTCCACCCCGGAGCAGATGGCGGCCCTGCCGGTCGAGGAGATCCGGCACCTCATCCGCCGCATCGGCCTGACCGACGGCAAGGCGAGGAACCTGAAGCGGCTCTCGGAGATCCTGGTGGAGAAGCACGGCGGACAGGTGCCGCGCACGATGGAGGAGCTGGAGGAGCTCCCCGGCGTCGGCCACAAGACGGCCTCGGTGGTGATGACCCAGGCCTTCGATCAGCCGGCCTTTCCGGTGGATACCCACATCCACCGCCTGGCCACCCGCTGGGGCCTGACCCGCGGCAAGAACGTCGAGACCACCGAGCGCGATCTCAAGCGCCTTTTCCCCGAGGAGACCTGGGGGAAGCGCCACCTTCAGATCATCTACTTCGGCCGCCAACACTGCCCGGCGCTGTACCACGATCTGGAGGGGTGCCCGATCTGCTCGTGGGCGGCGAGTCGGAAGCGGAAGGAGGAGGAGGGGCGGAGGAATAAGGGGCTGCGGCGGAGGGGGTAGGGTGGATTCAGAGGGTGGGTGGAAGGGCCGAATGGCCCGGGCTCCCTCAGCCCAGGGCAACGCCCTGGGTCAAGAAGCGCCGCCACCATCCATCCAAGCCCCAACGGGGCGTAGTAGCGCGGCTGGGTAGGGGGAGCGGGCGAAGATTAGGAGCGGGATGAGTTGGGTCGATTCGCGAACAAAGGAACCAGACGCTCACGGACTTCCCGGAGATAATCGGCTAAACCAGTAAGCTGTCCTCGCTCCGCCAGAATTTCTAGATCACTGGTCGTCCAGCAATCCTCTTCACGGTCCTGACGACCGGCCACGAGGCGATCCAGAACACGCTTTGCGTTCCGCAGAGCATGCGGCGCGGCTGCTGTAAGCTCCTCAGCCTGCAAGCGGGGATCGAACCCAAGCTCACGTCGGAGCTCAGCAAGCACACTCTCCTCTGGCTCAGAGCAAGGATCGAACCAGCAAGAACCCAGCATTCCCGCTTGGTATGGGCAACAGCCAGGATGATGGCAAACGGCCACTGAGAGGCGCTCCGGGCCTGCTCCAGTCCACGTCGTCGCTCCTCTTTATCGTCAGTATCACATGACAGGATAATAGCGTCAGGAGGATGCCGGGATTTCGCGAAAAGCAGTAGCGCTTTTCGCGTTAGGGCTGCATCGAGCACTCCAGGCTCACCTCTGAAGTGGCCATGGGCTCTTAGGTTTTGCTTCTTGGCGAGCCTGTACACCCAATGCCACTCAAGATTACTATCGGTCAACTCCAAGCCTCGCCATTGCCGGTACAGGTCCAAGTTTTCGGGATCAATCCACTTGACTTCTTGGCACAGAATACGATCTGCCAAGTCGGCAGCCAGACGTAGATCTGCGGCAGCCTCGCAGACGACTGCGAAGGTGTAAGCGGCAGAACCACTCATTCAGGCAGTTGCCTTCTTCTCTTGGACGATCCAGTCTTCTCCGACGCTGCTCCAGAACTCGCCGGGGTCCATCAGGTCCTTCCACCGTTCATATTCTGGATGATCCGTTAGAGGCTTAACCACAGCGTAGCCTTCGTCATCCAGGGATGTGAGCAAGATTTCCTCTGCCTGAAGGTAGTCGAGCAGGTAGGGAGAATGGCTGGTCGCTATGATCTGAAGCTCCGGATCTTTCTTCTGCAATAGCCGGATTTGCTCAATGTAATCTTTCAAGGCCTTTGGATGTAGGCCGCGTTCGATGTCGTCGATGAGGACCACCTGAGGAGAGTCGCAAGTTGATAAGGCTGTCAGAACTCCCAGCGTTAGGAGAGTGCCTTCGCTTATGGAGCTTGCTCGAACCCCTTGTGCTCCCTTTAGATCAAAGAGTAGCTCATGCCCAACTCTGTCCGATTCGATCTGAATTTGCCGGACCCTAATGTCGCTGAGGCTTGGCACTACATCCCTGAGTTGACTCACGATGCCGGCAAACTTACTGGGGTCCTCTAATTGGAGGCCTGCGAGTATGGACGGCAAGCCATCTCCGTTACTTGGAAGCTTCAGGGAAAGGCTTTTAGGATAAGAAGATGCTGCAAGCCTCTCGGTGTTTAGGTTAAGGAAGGTGCAACTCCACTTCATCGTTCCATCGCTAGGGTCTGTTGTTTCTCGTGAAGAAAGATTGATTTTGAAGTAAATTGCTTTTCCCTGGATAAGGACTTGGCAACCAATCAGAGCGGGTCCAGTTGAATTCCGACTAAGAAAGATATTAGGATCCCATCTTTGCAGGGCTTCAAAGGGTGACCTGTTAAGCCAAGCCGAGATCACTTCAATTGCCTGCAAAATAGACGTTTTCCCTGAGGCATTCGGCCCGACGATCACCGTCAGCGGCTGTAGCTTGACACCAACTTCCCGCAGCACCTTGAAGTTCCTGATGGACAGGCTCTGGATCATATCTCCGCCTTTGCGCCTCTAAGGTCAGCGCTACCCTATACTCTACACCAGACGGCAAGTCCTCTGCCTGCCGTACTTCCGCCTGTAGGCCTGCCCGTTGCTCTCCTCGGAGTATGATCCCCCCCATGACCCGCTTCACCCGCTATGCCTGGCTCACCCTCGCCTACAACGTCCTGGTCGTCCTCTGGGGGGCGATCGTGCGGGCTACCGGGTCCGGGGCGGGGTGCGGCAGCCATTGGCCCTTCTGCAACGGGGAGGTGATCCCGCGATCCCCGCGGATCGAGACGGTCATCGAATTCTCCCACCGCCTGACCAGCGGCATCGCCCTGCTGCTGGTCGTGGGGCTGGTGGTGGGGGCGTTCCGGCTGCTCCCCAAGGGGCACGCCGGGCGCAAGGCGGCGGTCTGGTCGATGATCTTCATGGTGGGGGAGGCGGCGGTGGGGGCGGCCCTGGTGCTGTTCCGGCTGGTGGCGGACAACCCGTCCATGGCGCGGGCCCTGTTCATGGCCACCCACCTGGTCAACACCTTCCTCCTGCTGGCGGCGCTCACCCTGACGGCCCATTTCATCGGCGGCGGCTCGCCGTTCCGGCTGCTCGGACGCGGCTGGTGGAGCGGCGGCTTCGGGCTCGGGTCGCTCGGATTGCTGATCTCCGGCGTGAGCGGCGCGACGGCGGCCCTGGGGGATACGCTCTTCCCCTCCCAGACCCTCGCGCAGGCCCTGCAACAGGACCTCTCGCCCACGGCGCACCTGCTGATCCGGTTGCGGATCTTCCATCCGGCGATCGCCATCGCCTCGGGGCTCCTCGCCCTGGTGCTGGCGATGCGGCTGCTGAAGATGGGATTGGGACCCGAGGCGCGGCGCTTCGCGGGGTGGACGGCGGGGCTCGTCTTCACCCAGATCCTGGCGGGGACGGTGAACGTGCTGCTCCTGGCGCCGGTGTGGCTCCAGATCGTCCACCTGCTGGTGGCGGATCTGCTGTGGATCGCCTTCGTGCTGCTGGGGGCCTCGGCGCTCGCCTATCTGGGCCTGCCGCCCCTGCCCTCGCCGACCGCGAAGGCCTCCGCTCCGGCCGCGGGCTCGCCCGAGGACAGGGTGTCGGCGCCGAGCCGCGCCTCGAGCTTCAATCCCTCGTCCAGCGGCAGCCCCAGGCCCTCGTAGACCGCCCGGCGGTCGTTGCGCAGGCACTCCGGAGGGAATCCGGCGAGGGTGTGGGCCAGCTTGACGGCCTGCCGCAGCGCGTCCCCCTGCGACACCACCTTGGTGGCCAGCCCCATCATCAGGGCCTCGCCGGCGTACACGGGCCGGCCGGTGAGGATCAGGTCCAGGGCGCGGCCGAGGCCGACGATGCGGGGGAGGCGCTGGGTGCCGCCGTCGATCAGGGGGACGCCGAAGCGCCGCTCGAAGCAGCCGAAGACGGCGGTCACGTCCGCGATCCGGAGGTCGCACCAGCAGGCGATCTCCAGCCCGCCGGCCACGCAGTAGCCGGCGATGGCCGCGATCGTGGGCTTGGAGACGGCCAGGCGGGTGAAGCCCAGGGGGCCCGCGTCGCCGGTGGCCTCGGCGGCGAGCGCTTTCAGGTCCTTCAGATCGGCCCCGGCGCAGAAGACCTTGTCGCCGCCGGTGAGGACGCCCACCTTCGCCTGAGGATCGCGGTCGAAGTCGAGCCAGGCTTCCCGCAGGGCGCGGGCGGTATGGGAGTCGATCGCGTTGCGCGCCTCCGGCCGGTTGAGCCGCAGGATGCGGACGGGCCCCTCGGCGGTGACGACGAGAGGGCCGTCCATGTCCCCCTCTACAGCACCGTCTCGCGCACGACCTCTTCGATCGAGACCATGCCGTCCCGGATCTTCTGGAGGCCGCTGCCGCGCAGGGTGATCATGCCGTTCTGGATCGCCTTCTGGCGGAGCTCGAAGGCGCTGGCGCCGGAGAGGATCATCTCCCGCATCTCGTCCTCGATCTCCAGCACCTCGTAGAGCGCTATGCGACCTTTGTAGCCGGTGTTGCTGCAGCGCTCGCAGCCGCGGCCGCGGAAGAGCTTGAGGGTGCGCGCCTCGTGCTCGGAGAAGCCGACCTGGGTGAGCGCCGGAGGCGGCATCTCGAACGGCTCCTTGCAGAAGCTGCAGATGCGGCGCACCAGCCGCTGGGCCGCGATCAGGTGCACCGAGGTGGCCACCAGGAAGGGCTCGATGCCCATGTTCATCAGGCGGCTGATCGAGGACGGCGCGTCGTTGGTGTGCAGGGTCGAGAGCACGAGATGGCCCGTCATGGCGGCCTTGATCGCCACCTCGGCGGTCTCGAAGTCGCGGATCTCGCCCACCAGGATGATGTTTGGGTCCTGGCGCAGGAAGGAGCGCAGCGCCGCCGCGAAGTTGAGGCCGATCTGCTCGCGCGTCTGCACCTGGTTGATGCCGCCGAGGTTGAACTCGACCGGGTCCTCGGCCGTCATGATGTTCACCTCGGGGGTGTTGATGCGCTGGAGGGCCGAGTAGAGGGTGTTCGTTTTCCCTGAGCCGGTGGGGCCGGTGACCAGCACCATGCCGTAGGGCTTGAGGATGGCGTTCTCGAACTTCCGCAGCGACTCCATCTCGAAGCCCAGCTTCGACATGTCGAGCATGAGCTTGTCCTTGTCGAGCAAGCGCATGACGATCTTCTCGCCGAACAGCGTGGGGAGCACGGAGACGCGGTAGTCGAGGTCCTTGGACTTGCCGGAGATCTTGGTCTTGATCTTGATGCGGCCGTCCTGGGGCAGCCGCTTCTCGGCGATGTCGAGCCGCGCCATGATCTTGCAGCGGCTGGTGATCGCCTCCTTGAGCTTGAGCGGCGGGTGCATCATCTCGTAGAGGATGCCGTCGATGCGGTAGCGGACCCGGTAGTCCTTCTCGTAGGGCTCGATGTGGATGTCCGAGGCGCCGCGCTTGATGGCGTCGGTCAGCACCAGGTTCACCAGCTTGACCACCGGCGCCTGCTCGGACTCCTCCTCCAGGGTCGCCAGGTCGAGGTTCTCCTCTTCCTCCAGGACCTCGAGGTCGCTGGTCGACTCCTCCGAGAGATCCTCCATCACCTTCTTCAGCTCGATGGCGTGCGTCGAGCCGTAGTAGCGGTCGATGGCGAGGCGGATCCCCGTCTCCGACGCCACCACCGGCTCGACCCGGTAGCCGGTCATGAACTTCACGTCGTCCATGGCGAAGACGTTCGTGGGATCGATCATGGCCACTGTGATCGTGGCGCCCGTCTTGGTCACCGGCAGGATGGTGTACTTGCGGGCGAGGTCGGCCGGGATGATCTTGAGGACCGCTTCCTCGATCTCCACGCCGTTGAGGTCGACCGACGGGACGTTGAAGTGCTGGGAGAGCGCCTCGACGAGCTGTTTCTCGGTCAGGTAGCCGAGCTTGACCAGGTTCGTGCCGACCCGGCCTCCCTGCTCCTTCTGCAGCGCGAGCGCCTCGTTGAGCTGGGCCGGGTTGATCCGGCCGGTGCGCACCAGCAGCTCCCCGAGCTTGTCGGGCATCTGCTGCTGGGCTTGCGTACGGCGGATCGGTTCCGCGGGTGGTGCCATGCCAATCACCTCTCGGGCCGGGCTCTCCGGACCCTTTCTTCCGTTGCAACCTGCTGCGAAGGCTGTCTGAGACGCCCCGCAGTCTATCAGCCGGCGGGAAATCGGGTCAACGCAAATTGCAATCAAGCTATGAAAGCGCCGCCACCGCCCGGACCGCCACCTGCCGTGGCGGCACCTCAAGCAGGCAGGCCTTGGTCTCGGGGAGCCGCTGATGGCAGAAGCTGCAGGGGAGGCGCTTGTAGACGGCCCCCTCCGGGTCGCCATAGGGGCCGTTCCGCTCGGGGTCGGTGGGCCCCATCACCATGACCAGCGGCGTGCCGAGGGCGCGGGCGAGGTGGCTGGGGCCGGTGTCGCCGCCCAGCATCAGGCGCGCCCGGCGGATCAGCGCCGCGAGCGTCGGCAGGTCCGGCGCCGGCACCACCCGGGCCGCCCCCTCGCTGGTGGCCGCCACCGCGGCCGCTAGATCCTCCTCCCCCCGCGCCGCCGCCACCCAGGTCGGCAGCCCGGTCTCCGCCTGGAGGAGCCGCAC
>DASXJP010000481.1:0-2707 GCA_036497345.1 Thermoanaerobaculia bacterium | reverse complement strand
GGTACGTAGGGGGGTAGACTTCTCTCGGGCCATGGGACTGCCTCCTTTCTTGTTCTCGACCAACAAGAGGAAAGCACGTCTTCATGGCCTTTTGCAAGCACGTCTTCCAGCAAAAAGGGCCCCTTAAGCGATCACGGATGGCAGCACCTCATCCTCCTGGTCTCCCGCCGGCCGGCCGGCGGAGAGGTGTTTGCTCAGATTTTTGAGCAGCACTCGCAGGTTCCAGTCGCGCAGGCTGTAGCCGAGGAACAGGAAACTGCGCTCGCGGAAGTATGGATAGAAGATCGACGGGATGGCCGTGTTGAACGTGAGGCGGGAGAGGAATTCCACGTAGTCCTCTTCGGTGATCACGAAGTTGTCCCACTCATCGCTCTGGGTAACGACCGTGCCATGCATCTTGAAAATGACGGTCGTGTGGTCCAGGTCGATGTCGAGCTCGTTCGGGCTCACCGCCGTGGGCTCCGCCCGGCCATGCTCCCACCACAGCACGGCGTTGGCGATGTCTCTGCGGTCGGCAGGGTAGACGACGAGATCGTAAGCCCGGCCGGCTGCCTGGAACGCCTGCTCGAGCAGGGTGTCATAGTTCGTGACGACGATGACCCGCGGACCAGGAACCTGCGATGCCAGGAAGTCGTGCAGCTCGCCGTGTCGATAGGTGCCGGCCAGCAGCACCTCCCGCAGCCTGTCGCGGAGAATGCGGCGGCCCGCGACGTTCGCGAAGTACGAAGCGACCCTAGCCAGGTCGCCGCGATCGTGCTCGTCGCTACTGGGGAATTCCGCCTCGTCGGCCAGGAGGTGGGCGAGGTCGAGGCCGCTAGGGAGAAAGGCTGGCTCGTCTGCATTCCAGGCGACGCCAGGAGGACGTCCAATCATCGACGCGCCGGCACCGAGGAATGGAACGACGCGTCCCTTCTTGAGCAGGCTGCTGATCACGCCATAGGGCGGTTCCATTGTGACCTTGGCACTCTTCGGCCGTAACGCACAGGGAGGGCTTGCCTTGTTCAGCGTTAGCTTAGCACGCGCGCTTGCAGGCCCGCCTCTCAGCGGTTCCCGAACAATTTCCCCAGCACCCGGCTCACGCCCCTCTTCACCTCCTGCCGGACCACCGTGCGGACGGCGCGGCCGGTCATCTCCCGCAAGGCGTCGCCGTCCGCGGTCACCCGCGGGCTCTGAGGGGTCCCCAGGACGCGCAGCGGCACGGTCACCCAGCCGCCGTCGTCCACGAGATCGAGGACCTGCGGCGGGACGCGCGCCAGGGCCACGGCGTCGCGGGGGGCCCGCACGGCGATGCGCAGGTCCACGGGGCCCGCGAGGTCCGCCCAGCCGGAGATGCCGAGCGCGAGCAGGGAGGTCCGCACCTCGAAGGGGGCGAGGTGGAGGCGGTTCGCGCGGACCTGGAAGGGGATGGTCACCGGCTGATAGGCAGATCCCTGCAGGGCCGCGCGGCCGAGGACGGTCTCGATGCCGGTGAACAGGGGCGAGCCCGGCAGGCGGCCCGCCGCCAGCGCCAGGGTCCCCTCGCCGTCCATGTCGAGCGTCTCGGTGCCGCTGCCGGTGGCCGCGAAGCGCACCACGCCCGGGCCGAATCCTCCGCCGGGGCCGGCGGCGAGCACGGCATTGGCATCCAGGGGATCGACGCCCAGGCTCAGACGGTACGCGAAGGGATCGCGATTGAGATCAGCGTCGAATTGACCCAGCAGGAAGCGCCCCTGGGGGAGCTTCAGCGCGAAATTCTCCAGCATGAAATGGCCGTCCGCCAGCCGCAGCCCGCCGCTCCCCTCGGTGGCCTTGACGCCGCCCAGAAGGATCTCGCCCGTGTGCAGATCGCCGCCGGCGCGCAGGCCCTGGATCGCCGTCGGCGCGCCGGCCAGGGCGAGATCGCGGAGATCGACGTCCAACCCCCGGATCTCCACGTCGGGCGCCGGCGCCCCCTCGGTGCGGGTGGCGAGGGTCCCGTTTTGCAGCCGGATGCTGTCCACGGCCAGCGCCGGCCCGTCCGCGGGCTGAGTAGTTGCCTCCGGATTCGTGGCGGGCGCGGCGGGCGGCTTCTCCTTCCAGACCGGCTTGGGGAGGGCCGCCCGCGTCAACGCCTTCTTGGGAGGGGTCACCAGCTCGATGCGCGGCTCATAGATCACGATGCGGTCGATCTTGATCCGGCCGCGCAGCAGCGGGAGCAGCCGGTGCTCGGCGAGGAAGCCCTTGGCCCGCAAGGTCAGCTTCCCGCTCGGGCTCACGGAGGCCACGCGGACGCCCTCCATCCGCAGCCCGCGCACCAGGTTCAGCCGGAAGCCGTCCGCCTCGACCTGGAGGCCGGTCCGCGCGCTCACCTGCTCCAGCACCGCCTTGCCGAGGCTCGGCGAATCGAAATCCACCAGCAACAGCACCGCCAGCGCCACGACCAGCAGCGCGGCGATGAGGCCACCGCCGACCAGGAGCTTTTTTCGCATGGTGGCTTCTAGGATAGCAAAGGCTGGAGCTGCCGAAGCGGGGTCAACCTCCAGACCGGAGCTCCCACAACCGGGCAAGGTCGCGGGCGCCATGCACGAAGGCGATGACAAAGACTGCTTCGGGGCTGATCCTGTAGATCAGCCGATAGCTCTTTACAGACAGCTCCCGGGTATCTGGCGAGCGGGCCTCTGGAACGACCCTGCCACGTTCCGCTAGGGTTGCCAGAGACTTCGCGGCCGCCCTAGCCTCGCGCACCAGA
>DASXJP010000480.1:0-17431 GCA_036497345.1 Thermoanaerobaculia bacterium | reverse complement strand
ATCGACCAAGGCGGCCGTCAAGCTGCACACGCTTCTGGACCTCCGGGGCTCGATCCCGACGTTTCTCCACATCAGCGATGGCAAGCTGCACGATGTTAACGTGCTCGACATCCTGCCGATTGAGGCCGGTGCCTTCTACGTGATGGACCGTGGCTACGTGGACTTTACGCGGCTGTATGCGATGCATCAGGCCGGTGCCTTCTTCGTCACTCGTGCCAAGCAAGGGATGGATGCCCGGCGCGTGTATTCGTTGCCGACGCAGCGCTCTACCGGCGTGATCTGCGACCAGCGCGTGATGCTCAACGGCTTCTACTCGGCCAAGGCCTACCCGGAGCATCTGCGGCGCATCCGTTTCAAGGATCCCGAGTCGGGCAAGACGCTCGTCTTCCTGACCAACAACACGGTCTTGCCCGCTTTGACGATCACGGCTTTGTACAAAGGCCGCTGGCAGGTCGAGCTGTTCTTCAAGTGGATTAAGCAGCACCTGCGCATTAAACGATTTCTCGGCACCAGCGAGAACGCGGTGAAGACGCAAATCTGGTGTGCCGTGGCCACTTACGTGTTGATCGCCATTGTCAAGAAAGAGCTTCAACTCAATGCCTCGCTGTACACATGCCTACAGATCCTGTCGGTCTCGATCTTCGAGAAAACCGAGATTTCATACGCCTTGCAGCCCGATCGGTCCCAACGAGGAATAGACGCCCCAGCTAACCAATCGATTCTATTCGACTTCTAACCGGACGACTAGAGTAAATCATATGGGTCTGACAGTAACTTATATGGGCCGCGATGCGCCCCCAGGCTCGGCGAGGCTCATCTATATAGAACGTGGAAATAATTATATGGGGCTGAAGCTCCCCTTCCGGGGAAGCTACTGTCCCTATATGGGGCCGAAGCAAAGTTATATAGGGCTGTCGCCGCCCCCGGATCTTGAGAGCCGCCGCTCTGGGACGCGGCCCGGTTTTACTCCCACGCGCCCAGCGCCTGACGCACCGAGACGATCTGGCCGAGATGGTAGGCGTTGTGATCCGCCACCAGCATGGTCTCGCGGAGGACCGTCTGGCCGTCTCCCCAGGGGATCTTGGCGTAGAGGTCGGTCTTGGGATCGGCCACCAGGTCCTGCATGGCCTGGAGGTCCCGCTGGAAGGTCTCGAGGCTCTTCTCCCAGGCTGCGTTGTCCGCCGGCGCCTCGGTCCGCGGCCAGTAGCCCGCGGGCCATTCGGGAGAGACGTGCTTCGCGTCGCGGCTGAACTCCAGGATGTCCCACTGGGCGATCCGGAGGTGCTCCAGGAGCTGCCAGATGGTGTGCGGCAGGCCGGGCGCCCTGGCGCCGCGCAGCTCCGGCGGCAGGTCCGCGATCGCCTTGTCCAGGCGCAGATGGGCGTGGCCGCCGCGCAGCAGCTCCTGGAGGTGGTCGCGGAGGGATTGGGTTTGATCTTGGGGCATGGGGGCTCCTTGGTTGGGAGGGAAATCCTATCTTATGGGCGGCTTTCCCCCCTCCCGGAGCCTCACCATGCCCATCGCCCTCCCACCGTCCGGGAGAGGGGACAGGGGTGAGGTTCCGGGCGGGGGGCCCTGCTACCACTTCGCGTTCGGGTCCGACTCGGGCGCGTTTCGCCCGGTCACCAGGATGACGAAACAGGCCGCGGAAATGTGACCGGACGGGCGTCCCCGGGTGATGAGGGCCAACGGACCGGGGACGCAAACCTACAGTTGCGCCCCTACCCCACCAAC
This sequence comes from Thermoanaerobaculia bacterium, assembly GCA_036497345.1. Classification (GTDB taxonomy): domain Bacteria; phylum Acidobacteriota; class Thermoanaerobaculia; order Multivoradales; family UBA5704; genus DATARR01. The sequence continues at coordinate 15,697 of DASXJP010000480.1, read as the reverse complement.
CCATCCACCAAAGATTTCGCCCCCTGCACGGCCACCCGCTGAAGGTACAGCTTCACCCCCACCAGGCCGCCGAGCTCCTCGCCCCCTCCGGCGCGGCCGGGGCCGCCGTGGAGGGTCTGCGGCAGGGCGGCGCCGGAGCCGGGAGCGTCGCCGGCGGAGGATTCGGAGCCGATGTAGATGCGGCCGGTCTCGCCGCCGCCGCGGGCCACGAAGTCCCCGGCCCAGCCGGCGTCGTCCGTGTAGGCCGAGGTCACCAGGGTGCCGCCGCCCAGGGCCACGATCTCGGCCGCGTCGCGGGCGCTGCCGTCGTAGGGGAGGAGGGTGGCCACCGGCGCGAAGACCTCCCGTTCGTTGACCGGCCCGGCGTTGCGGGCGTCGTCGCTCCTGAGGAGGGTGGGCTGGAGGAAGAAGCCCTTGCCGGCCGGAGCTCCGGCGCCGTCGGTCCGCCGGCCCGTGCCGTGGACGATGCGCGCCGCCTGCTGAAGCTCACCGATCCCATGGACGGTGTCCTCCAGCTGTTGGGCCGTGGCGAGCGGGCCCATCTTCACGGAGGGATCTTGGGGATCGCCCACCACGACCTCCGAAAGGCGGGCGATCAGCGCCTCCTGCACGGCGTCCACGCGGTCGCGGGGGATCAGGATGCGGCGCACGGCCGTGCACTTCTGGCCGCTCTTCTGGGTCATCTCGCGCTTCACGTCCTTGAGGAAGAGGTTGAAGGTGGCCGAGCCGTCCTGGACGTCCGGAGCGAGCACGGCCGCGTTCAGGCTGTCGGCCTCGACGTTCACCCGCGTGTTGGCGGCGAGGAGGTTGGCCCGCGAGCGCAGCCCCCGGGCGGTGTCGGCCGAGCCGGTGAAGGCGAGCACGTCCTGGCCGCCGAGGAGGTCGAGCAGGTTCCCCGTGGAGCCCACGACGAGCTGCAGCGCCCCTGCCGGCAGGATGCCCGCCGCGACGATCAGCTCGATGGCCCGCTCGGTGACCATGGCGGTCGAGGTGGCCGGCTTGGTGATCACGGGCGTGCCCGCGAGCAGGGCGCAGGCGGCCTTCTCGGCGAATCCCCAGATGGGGAAGTTGAAGGCGTTGATGTGGACCGCCACCCCGTGGCGCGGCACCAGGATGTGCCGGCCGTAGAACCCCTCGGTCTTGGCGAGCTGCACCCCCTCCCCCTCGGCGAGGAAGGTGCGGTCGCCCAGCCCCTTGCCGAGCGCGAAGTAGTAGGCGAGGGTGCCGGAGCCGCCGTCGACGTCGAAGGAGCCGTCGGCCATGGTGGTGCCGGTGTTGAGGGCCGAGAGCGCGAGGAGCTCGTCGCGATGGTCGCGCAGCACCTTGGACATCTCCTTGAGGAGCGCCGCCCGCTGGGCGAAGGTCATGGCCCGCAGCGCCGGCCCTCCCTTCTCGCGGGCGTAGTCGAGCACGGCCGCGAAGTCGATCCCCGCGCTCCCGGCCTGCGCGACCGTCTCCTCGGTGGAGGGGTTCACCAGCGGCACGAGGCCCGATTTGGCCTCATGCCAGTCACCACGGATATAGCTCCTCAGCGTCTTCATCGCGTTTGGTCTCCTGTTGGGCCCCAGCCTCGGGCGGGCGGGGCGGATGGAGATCCTATAACGCCACCGCCTTCTCCACCGCCGTCGCGTCCCCCGCCTCCATGGCGATCTCCGCCTCCAGGCTCTCCTTGTCGCGGAAGATCGTGGCCACGGCGGCGATGCGGTCGCCGATGCGGTAGGTGACCACGGCGTTCTTCTCGCGGATCGATCCCGAGACCTCGATCGTGTCCCACTTCACGGCGTGGCCCACGTAGGAAATGGCGACGTCGTAGTGCTGGCTCCAGAAGAAGGGCGCGTCGTCGTAGGGCTCGCGCTTCCCCAGGATGTTGAGCGCCGCGGTCTGCCCCTGGCGCTCGGCCACCACCCAGTGCTCGACGCGGATGTGCTCGTCCGAGTAAGGATCGGGCCAGCGGGCGATGTCTCCCGCCGCGAAGACCCCGGTGGCGCTCGTCTCCAGGAATTCGCTCACCAGCACGCCGTTGTCGATCGCGAGCCCGGCCCCCTGCGCCAGCTCCAGCCGGGGCTTGACCCCGACACCCATCACCACCAGGTCGGCCGGCAGCGACGAGCCGTCGTCGAGCCGGACCTCGTGCTCCTCGATCGCCGCCGGCTTGCGGCCGAGCCGGAAGGTGACGCCGTGCTCCTCGTGCAGCGAGCGGATGAAATCGCCCAGCTCCGGCCCCAGGACCTTCGCGAGCGGCCGGTCCTCGGGCGCCACCACCGTCACCGCGACCTCGCGCGCCCGCAGCGACGCCGCCACCTCCAGGCCGATGAAGCTGGCGCCGATCACCACCGCCTTTTTGGCGGATTTCGCCGCCTCGATGAGCGACCGGCTGTCCGCCAGCGAGCGCAGGACGTGGACGTGCGGCCGGTCCGCGCCGGGGATGGGCAGATGGATCGGCTCGGCGCCGGTGGCGAGCAGCAGCGCCCCCCAGGAGAGCGAGCGGCCGTCCGAGAGGGTGACCGTCTTCGCCTTGGGATCGATCGCCGTGGCCCGCGCTCCGTTCACCCGCTCGATCTTCTTCTCGTCATAGAAGTCCGGCGGATGGAGGGGGATCCACTCCTCGGGCGCGTTGCCGGCGAGGTAGTCCTTCGAGAGGTTGGGCCGGTCGTAGGGGATCTCCCCCTCGGGATCGAGCATCAGGATACTGCCGCCGTACCCCTCGCGGCGGAGCGCCTCGGCCGCGGCGTTGCCGGCGGCTCCCGATCCCACGATGATTATTGGATCAGGTAGGGGATCGGGGCCGGCCGCCTGGCGTTGCGGGATCGCGTCGATCTTCTCGCGGACGGTGATCCCATCCCCCTGGCGCTCTACCCGATAACAGGAGATCGGATTGAGGGCGGGCGCCCGCAGCGCCTCGCCGGTGCGCAGGCTGAAACAGGCGTGGTGCCAGGGGCAGCGCACCGTATCCCCGGTCACGACTCCCTCCGCCAGCGGGCCGCCGTAGTGCGTGCAGGTGGCGCCGACGGCGAAGATCTCCTCGCCTCGCCGCACCACCAGCACCGGCTCGCCGCCGCTGTGCCCGAGGAGCTGGCCGCCGTCCGGCAGCTCCGTGAGAGAAACCCCCTGCGCCAGATCGGGACCCGAAAGCTGTGCCTCTCCGCTCATGCCCGTCCCTCCTTTCAAAGCGATCCCTATCCTACCCCGCCGCTTGACCTGCCGCGCCCGAGGCGCCAGAGTGGGGCCGTGAACGTGATCGCCATCCACTACGTCCCCAGCGGCGGGGAGGCCCTGGCCGGGCCGCTGGCGGAGGCGCTGGACAAGACGCCCTACGAGGTGCGGGCACGGCTCTCCGATCCGGAGGGGGGACCGGCCGTGGTCGCCCGGTACGGCGAGATCGAGCCCGCCTGGGCCTGCGCCGGACGCCTGCGGGCGAACGGGATCTCCCCCATCCTGCTGACGGAAGACGACATCGAGACCGACGCCCGGCGCTTCCTCGTCCGCAGCTTCGAGCTCGGCGGCCAGGGGATCACGGCCACCTCCCGCCGGGGCGACACTTCCGAGATCTCCTATCGGGACCTCGACCTCTTCCTGCGCGGGACGCGGATGGACGAACGGACGGAGCTGAAGACGACCGAGCAGCGGAAGTTCAGCCTCAGCCGCGCCCTGGTGACGCAGGGGCTGATGATGACCAAGACCGTCCGCAAGACCGACAAGGTGACGTCGGTGGAGCGGGAGGAATTCTTCCATCTCTACGCGCCCGGGCGCCCGCCGCTGGTCTTCCGGTCGGGCGCGCTCGACTACCGCTCCTTCGGGCACGCCCTGCAGCCGTCGGTGCAGGCCAACTTCACCCTTCTGGTGGAGGAGATGCGGCGGGCGTTACCCCAGGTCCCCTACAACGAGCGGCTGGCGAACCGGCAGTCCCGCGCCCGCATCCTCGGCCCCGGGCTGACGGACAACCACCTGGACGTCGCCATCTCCCTGCTCGCCCGCGTGCTGCGGGTCAGAAGCTGACCGCCACCCCCACCCCCGGCTCGCCGTGCGGCCCCACGATGGGCATCAGCACGTACTTGTGGCGCTCCTCCTCGTTGCGGTGGACGACCGCCAGCCCGGTCGCGGTGCCGAGGACCGCTCCCGCCGTCACGTCCGAAAAGAAGTGCGCCTGATGGTGGATGCGGGCGTAGCCGACCAGCGCCGCCGAGCCGTAGGAGACCACCCGGACCCAAAGGGCGTCGTAGTGGGTCGAGATCACCGAGGCCACGGCGAAGGCCTCGGTCGCGTGCCCCGAGGGGAACGACGAATTGCCGCTGAACGGATGAAACTCGAACGTCTTCTCCGTATCCCGCGGGCGGACGCGGCCCACGGCGAATTTCAGCGCCGGCGCGATGATCGCGCCCGAGATCAGGCTGGCGATCAGGCCGTCCTCCCCCACCGAACGGGCCCGCCCGTCGTGGCCGACGAGGCCCACGACGTAGAAGGCTCCCATGACTCCGAAGGCGCCGGCCTCGCCGAATTGCTCGAAGGTGCTCGCGATCCGGTCGGCGGTCTGGCTGTTGCGGTTCTGCTCGCGTTCGCGGATCGTCTGGTCCAGCAGGGCCGAGGCGCCGATGCCCGCCATGGCGATCCCGAATTGCCCCCACTGCCGGCTCTCCCAGTGGAGCGGCGCGCCCAGGACGTCCCGCAGGTCGGTGCCGACCAGATGGGAAAAGGTCAGCACCACGGCCACGGGTTTCTCCGGAGCCGGAGGCGCGGCCGTCTCCTGGGCCCAGGTTGCGGGGCCGGCGAGCATAGTGAAAAGAAGGAGACCGATGAATAGCTTGGAAAAACGAGGGCGTGGGCTCATCACTACCTCCCAGCACGAGGCTGATTCCCTGCAAATCATATTCCTGAAAGACCACGATGGCGGCCCGCCTTCATCGTCTCTTCATGAATTTTCCATTAATATTCAGCTCGCGCGTCATGAGACTGCTATTGATCGAAGATTCCCAACGTCTGCGCTCGGCCCTGGAGACCGGCCTGCGCAAGGCCGGTTACGCCGTGGATGCCGCCGGCGACGGCCGCGACGGCCTCTGGCTGGCGCTGGAGAACGAATACGACGTGATCGTGCTCGATCTCATGCTCCCCGGCCTCGACGGCTTGAGCGTGCTGCGGCAGCTCCGCGAGCGGGGCAAGGCCACGCACGTCCTGATCCTCTCCGCGAAAGACCTGATCGGGGACCGGGTGCAGGGGCTCCGCCTCGGCGCCGACGACTATCTCGTCAAGCCGTTCTCCTTCGACGAGCTGTGCGCGCGTCTCGAGGCGCTCGTCCGCCGCTCTTATCACGCCAAGAACCCGGTGCTCCGCCGGGGCCCCCTGGAGATCAACACCGCCGCGCGCCGGGTCACCTGCGAGGGCCGGGAAGTGAAGCTGACGCCCCGCGAGCACAGCCTCCTCGAGATCCTCGTCCTGCGGTCCGGCGAGGTCCTGAGCCGGCGGGAGCTCTGGGAGCGGCTGTACGAATTCGACCGCGAGGTGACCAGCAACGTCGTCGACGTCCTGGTCTGCTCCCTGCGCAAGAAGCTCGATCCTCACCAGCCCCAACGTTTCATCAAGACCCGGCGCGGCCAGGGTTATCTGATCGAAGAGCCGGCGCCATGAGATCCCTCCGCGGCCGTCTGATCGTCTGGCTGCTCGCCGGCACCGGCCTGCTCGTGACCCTCGCCGGCGTCCTCCTGGATCGGAGGATCGGCTCCCGCCTGCGGCAGGATTTCGACGCCGACCTGATCGCGGAGGCGCGGTCTGTGATGGCGGTGACCGAGCAGCAGAACGGCAGGGTGGAGCTGGAGCTGAGCCCGGGGCTGCTGCCCCAGCTCGAAGCCAGGCAGGAGCCCGACTATTTTCAGGTCTGGCTCCCGGGCGGCCGGGTCCTCGCGCGCTCGCCGTCACTCGGCGGCCGGGACCTCCCCCGCTCGGCGTCGCCGTCCCGCCGGTTCCAATTCGCGGGCCTCACGCTGCCGGACGGCCGCCGGGGACGCCGGGTGGAGATCACCTTCCGGCCTCTGGTCGAGCCGGACGACGAGCGAACGGCGGGACCGCCCGCCGGCGCCGGGAGCGCCGCCACGCTGGTGGTCGCCACCGGCAGCGAGGCGCTCGATGCCTTCCTCGCCTCCCTCCACCGGACGCTGGCGCTCTTCATCCTCGGCCTTCTCCTGGGCAGCGCCGTGCTGGTGCGGATCGTGACCGCCTTCGCCCTGCGTCCCCTGGACGGCCTCGCCCGCCGGCTGGAGGCGATCGACGCCGGCTCGCTGCGGGAGCCCGTGGTGATCGCGGGCGCTCCCTCCGAGCTGGTGCCCACGATCGAGCACCTCAACGGCCTGCTGGCGCGGCTGGCCGGATCGTTCGAGCGCGAGCGCATGTTCTCGGCGAATCTGGCCCACGAGCTGCGGACCCCGCTCGCGGAGCTGCGCGCCGTCACCGACGTCGCCCTCAAGTGGCCGGACGACCCCGCCTCCCTGCTCGGCGCCCTCGGCGAGGCCCGGAGCGCCGGGCTCCAGATGGAGAAGATCGTGGTCAACCTGCTCGCGCTGGCCCGCTACGACGGCGGGCTGCACACCCTCCACCGGTCGCGGGTGCCGCTGCGCGAGACCGTGGAAAGCTGCTGGCGGGCCGCCGCGGCGGAGGCGGAAGGCAGGGGGCTGACGGCCATGCTGGAGATCCCGGCGGGGCTCACCTTGGTCACCGACCGGGAGAAGCTGGAGCTGATCCTCTCCAACCTGTTCGCCAACGCCGTCGCCTACGGCTCTCCGGGCGGCCGGATCACCTGCGCGGCCACGGCCTCGGATGGCCGGTTCACGCTCCGCGTCGCCAACCCCACCACGGAGCTCGAGCCCGGCGAGCTGCCGCGCGTCTTCGACCGCTTCTGGCGCCGGGACGCCGCCCGCTCGGACGGCCGGCACGTGGGCTTGGGGCTCAGCCTGGTCGCCGCCTTGTGCGAGCTGCTCGGATTCTCGAAAGAGGCGCGGCTTCACGACGGGGTCTTCGAGATCGCGGTATCAGGGCCGGTCGGAGAGCCTGAAGCCGCCACCGCGATCCCGAAAGGGGACGCCTTCCTCCCCGTCTCGTCGTAGACGAAGCGGAGCCCTCGCAGCACATCGGCGGGCAGCCGCCGCGCCTGCTTCATGCGGAACAGCACGGGGGCCCCCGGGTGGGCCCGCATCCACGCCGCCAGCTCGTCCGGAGCCCTCAGCGCGAGGGTCCGCCGGCCGAGCTCGAATTCGAGGATCCCGTAGACCGACTCGTTCGAGCCTGCCGGCAGGTAGGCCGGAATGGGCCCCGTCCCGGGAAAATTCATGGCGACGGCGGACGTCATCTCGGTCATCCGCTTGGCGGGATCGACCAGCCCCAGCAGGCCGGTCTCCAGGCTCAGGGTGACGAGCACGAGAGCCGCGGCCAGCCGGCTCACCCGGGGGCCGCGGGAGAGGAAGACCGCCGCCAGGACCGCGAGAGCGAGGGTTGAAAGCCCGTAGATCGCCAGCCGGCCGGGCAGCACGGCGCCGCGCAGCATGGTCAGCCTGTGGGACACCCGTGGGGCCCAGGCCACGGCCAGGGCGGCGGTCCCGAGGAGGAGAGGCAGCAGCACGGCGAATCCGGCGAGAGACTTCAGGGTCCGGCGGTCCCAGGCGTCGCCGGGCCCCTCCTCCGCGACCCGCGCGAGCCACCAGGCCACGGCGGCCGACCAGGCGGGCAGCAGCGGCAGCAGGTAGATCTCCCGCTTGGTGGCGGCGGCCGAAAGCAACAGCACGCCCAGACCGGCCGAGGCCAGGAAAAGCCGGCGCGCCTCTCCTCCCCGGACCCCGCCGCGGAAGGCGCCGGCCCGCAGCATCGCCGGCAGGGCGAGGATCCAGGGGAGGAGCAGCGGCGGGCCGACCTCCAGGTAGTAGTAGAACGGCTGCGAATGCCCATACCGCCGCGTCTGCGCGGTGGAGGCGAAGCGCCCGGCCGTGTTGCTGAGCAGGCACTCGCGGAGAGCGGCCCATCCGCCGGCGTGTTGCAGGGCCACGGCCCAGGGGACCACCAGGAGGCCGAAGGACAGGAGACAGGGGAGGACCAGGAGCCGGAGGTCCTGCCAGGCCATCCGCCGGCGGGTGAGCAGCAGGTAGATCACCGGCGGGCCGGCGCCGAGGCCGACCGCCACCACCCCCTTGACCAGGAACGCCAGGGCCAGGGCCACGGCGATCAGCCAGCGGGCGCCGCGCGCGTCCCGCGCGCGCCGCGGCTCCGCCACCAGCGCGAATCCCAGGTGGGCCAGGGCGACGAAGAACAGGAGGGCCGGATCGACGATCACCCGCCCCACGTTGTACAGGAAAAGAAGCGTGGTGCCGAGGACGCAGACCGCCAGGAGCCCCTGGCGCTCCGTCCCCCAGAGCCGGCCCAGCGCCCAGGCCGTGAGGAGCCCCAGCACGCCGAACAGGGCGGAAGGGATGCGGGCCGTGGTGTCCGAGACGCCGAAGAGGCGGAAGGCCGCCACCTGCGTCCACCAGTAGAGCGGCGGCTTTTCCAGGAACGGCTCGCCGTTGAGGCGCGGCACGATCAGGTCGCCGCTCTCCAGCATCGCCCGGCCGACCGCGGCTCCCGTGGGCTCGTCCGGGCTCCACAGGGCGTGACCGCCGATCCCGGCGAAGCACAGGGCCACGGCGAGACCGAGGGCGAGAGCACAGGATCTCCACACCAGGAGGTCTGCCGCGCGGGCGTCCGGTGCGGTCTCCATCGGCCGGCAGTCTGCCGGAGCCTTTATGACGGTTTGATGAACGCCCTTACTTTCCTCTTGACGATGTCTATGGGACGAGACAGAGTCGCCCCCGTGCGCGCTCCGCTCCTCGGCACCCTCCTCATCCTCCAGATCGCGCTGCCCGGCCACGCTCAGGCCCCTCCACCCTCTCCGGCCCTAACGCTGGACGAGGCGATGACGGCCGCCCTGGCGGCCAATCCGGCTCTGGCGGCGGCCCGCCTGGGCCGGGCGGAGGCGCAGGCGAAGGGCGAGGTGGCGCGCCAGCGGCCCAATCCGGAGCTGTCGATCGAGGAGAGCAAGGACTATCCGCGCGACGCGGCCGTGCTCTCGGTGCCGATCGAGCGCGGAGGGAAGCGGCAGCGGCGGATCGCGCTGGCGGAGGCGCAAGGCCGGAGCAACGAGGCGGAGATCGCCCGCCTGGAGGCGCAGACCCGCAATCAGGTCCGCCGGGCCTATTTCGCCCTCGCCGCGGCGCAGCGGCGGGCGGCGGAGGCCGCCGAGCTCCAGCGCCTGGCCGAGAGCGCCCGCGACGCCGCCCGCGCCCGCTTCGAGGCCGGTGACGTCCCCCGCCTCGACGTGCTCCAAGCCGAGCTCTCCGCGGCCCAGACGGCGGGAGAGGCCGACAAGGCCCGGGGGCTCCTGGCGAGCTCCCGAGCCGATCTCAACGCCCTGCTCCGCCGGCCGTTGGACAGCCCTCTGGCCGTGAGTGACCTCCTGGACGCCGGCCGGGTGCCGCCTCCCCAGGCCGCTGTGGATCTGGCCCTGCGGTCGAGCACCGAGCTGGCCGCGCTGGACCTCGGGCTCGCCCAGCAGAAGGCGCAGGTGGAGCTGGCGCGCGCCGAGGCGGTGCCGGACCTGACCGCCGCCGCCGGGGTCACCCACTACTCGCCGCCGGATTTCACCTGGGGCTGGCGCGCCTCGCTGGCCGTGCCGCTGCCGCTCTTCACCCGCGGGGCCCAGGCCCGTTTGGAGGAGGCGACGCTGGCGCGTTTGCAGGCCGAGCGCGACGCCGCCGCGGCGCGCATCCGCGGCGAGGTCTTCTCCGCCGCCGCCAACGCCGAGGTGCAGCGGCAGGCCTATCTGCGCTACCGCGACGAGATCCTCCCCCGCGCCGCCGAGGTGGAGCGCATGGCCGAGGATTCCTACCGCTCGGGCCAGACCGGTCTGGTGGCGCTGCTCCAGAGCCTGCAATCCGTGCACGACCTGCGCCTCCAGGCGGTGCAGGCCGGGACCGATTACCAGAACGCGCTCGCCGACCTGGAGCGGGCGATCGGAGCGCCGCTGCCGTGAGAAAGACCCGTTCAAAGCCTCTTGCCGGCTGGGGCGTCCTGCCCTTCGAAGCCTCACCCCCTGGCCCCCTCTCCACTGCGTGGAGAGGGGGAACCTGCTCCGAAGGATCGCAACGAACCGGGACGCGCCCCCCCTCTCCACGCAGTGGAGAGGGGCCGGGGGTGAGGCCTCGGAGGGCAGGACGCCCCGAGGGCAAGATTGTATGGACCGGTTTGACCCTCCTCCTCCTCGCCGCCTGCCACCACCCCGCCCCCGAGGCCGTGGAGACCGCCGAGGCCGTGCCCGTCACGGTGGCCACGGCCCACGCCGGTCCCATCCGCCCGGTGGTCGCCGCCACCGGGCAGGTGAAGCCGGCGGTGGGCGCGGAATTCCAGGTGACGCCGCCCCAGGAGGCCCGCATCGCGGAGATGCCGAAGGTGGTGGGCGACCACGTGCGCCGCGGGGATCTGCTGGTCCGTTTCGAGATCCCCAGCCTGGAGGCGGACGCCGCCTCCAGGCGCTCGGATCTGGCGCGGGCCCAGGCGCAGCTCGAGACGGCGCGGCAGAACCTGACCCGCCTCTCCGGGCTTTACGATCGCGGTATCGCCGCCCGCAAGGACGTGGAGGACGCCCGCCGCGACGTCGCCCAGGCCGAGGCCACCGTGGCCGAGGCGCGCAGCTCCACCGCGGCCACCGGCCGCCTCGCCGGACGCGAGGTGGTGCGGGCTCCCTTCAACGGCGTCATCGTCAACCGCTCGCATCAGGTGGGGGATCTCGTCGAGCCCGGGGCCCCCGAGCCGCTGGTCCGCCTGATCGATCCATCCCGCCTGCAGGTGGAAGCCGCGGTACCCGCGGGCGAGCTCGGGCGGATCGCGGTGGGGAGCCCGGCGAAGGTGCGCGGCGGCTCTTTCCCGGACGAGCAGGCCCACGTCGTCGCCCGCCCGCCGACGGTCGATCCCGCCACCGGGACCGCCCTGGCGCGGCTCGCTTTCGATCAGCCCACCCGCCGGCCCGCGGGCCTGGCGGCGGACGCCGAGATCTACGGCGAGGAGCGCCCGGCCGCCGTGCTCGTCCCCGCCGACGCCCTGGTGCAGGAGGGGCCGCGGAGCTTCGTCTACACGGTGGACGCCCAGAAGAAGGCCCACCGCCGCGAGGTGACCGTGGGCGTGACGGCCGACGGCCATGCCGAGATCCTCTCCGGCGTCAAGGCGGGCGACACGGTGGTCGTGCGCGGCCAGACGGCGCTGCCGGACGGCGCCCTCGTGGAGATAACGGAGACAGCGGAGCCCGAGCCGTGACCTTCGCGGGCTTCGCCGAGCGCCAGGGGCGCGCGGTCCTCCTGGTCACCCTGCTGCTGGCCGGGGCCGGCGCGGTGGTGCTGCCGTCGCTGCCGAGCGACATCTATCCGCCGCTCCAGTTCCCGCGGCTGATCGTGATCGCCCACACCGGCTCGCTCCCCGCGCGCACCATGATGACCTCGGTGACCCGGCCGCTGGAGCAGGCGGCGATGGAGGTGCCCGGCATCCGCCGGGTGCGCTCGCGCACCTTCCGGGGCGCCACCGAGATCTCCGCGCAATTCGATCCCCGGACCGACATGGCCGGGGCCCTCCAGCAGCTCCAGAACCGGGTGGCCGAGGTGCGCCAGGAGCTGCCGGCCGAGACCGAGCTCACCGTGGAGCGCCTCACTGTCTCTTCCTTCCCCATGCTCAGCCTCAACCTCACGGGGGGCCTGCCCACCCCGGACCTCAACGACTACGCGTTCTTCGTGATCCGTCCGGCCCTGGCGCGCGTGCCGGGCGTGGGACGGGTCGAGGTCGCGGCCACCGACACGCGGGAGATCGAGGTGGCGGCGGACCCGGACCGCCTGCTCGCCGCCAACCTCACGATCGACGACGTGGTCACGGCCCTGCGGGCCTCCAACCGCCTGGCCCCCGTGGGTCGCTACGCCGCCGGCGGCCTGGAGCACCTGGTGCTCGCCTCGGCCCTCTGGGGCTCCGCCGCCGAGATCGGCCGCACGCCGGTGGCCGTGCGCAACGGCGCCACCGTGCGGGTGGCCGACGTGGCCCAGGTCTTCCCCGGCTCGCCGGACCGCACCTCTCTGATCACCGGCAACGGCCGCGACGCCGCCGTGGTCAGCGTCTCGCAGCAGCCCGGAGCCAGCATCCTGGCGGTCAAGGACGGCGTCGAGGGGACGCTCCAGGGCCTCACCCACACCCTCCCCTCGGGGCTGCGCCTCTCCAAGGTCTACGACCTGGCGGAATTCGTGGCCACCGCCATCGCCAACGTGCGCGACGCCATCCTGATCGGCGGCGCGCTGGCCGTGCTGGTGCTCCTCTTCTTCCTGCGCGACTGGCGGGTGACCCTGATCGCCGCGATCACCCTGCCCCTCACCGTGCTCGCCACCTTCCTGTTCATGCGGCTGTTCGGCGAATCGATCAATTTGATGTCGATGGGCGGCCTCGCGGTGGCCATCGGTTTGGTGATCGACGACGCGGTGGTGATGGTGGAGAACATCCACCGGCGGCTGCGCGCGGGGCGCGGAGAAAAAGCGATCGCGGAGGCCACCGCCGAGCTGATCGCGCCCGTCGTGGGCTCCACCCTCACCACGGTCGTGGTGCTGGCGCCGCTCGGCTTCCTTTCCGGCGTGGTGGGGCAGTTCTTCCGCGCCCTGTCGCTCACCCTCTCGGTCTCCGTGCTGATCTCACTCGTGCTCTCGCTCACCCTCATCCCCCTGCTCTCCCACTTCGCCTACCGCCACGGCGAGCACGGCCCCGATGCGGACACCGCGGGGCCCAGCCGGCTGGAGCGCGGTTACGCTCGGGCGCTCGCCGCCGCGGTGCGCCGGCCTTGGGCCGCGGTGGCCGCCGCCCTCGGGCTGGCGGTGGTGAGCTACCTCCTCTATCTCGGCATGCCGAGCGGCTTCCTGCCGCCCATGGACGAGGGGGGATTCGTGGTCGATTACCTGACGCCGCCCGGCACCGCGCTGGCCGAGACCGACCGGCTGGTGCGCAAGATGGAAGCCGAGATCGCGAAGACCCCCGAGGTCGCCGCCTTCTCCCGCCGCACCGGCGCCGAGCTGGGCCTCTTCGCCACCCAGCCCAACAAGGGGGACATCCTGGTGCGGCTGAAGCCCCGGTCGCAGCGCCACCGCTCCGCCGAGGAGGTGATCGCCGGCCTGCGTCCGAAGCTGGCCGACGCCGCGCCCGGCGTGGACCTCGAGTTCGTCCAGCTCCTCCAGGACATGATCGGCGACCTCGAAGGGGCCGCGGAGCCGCTGGAGGTGAAGATCTTCGGCGACGACACCCGCACCCTGGCCGATCTCGCGGAGCAGGTCCAGAGTAAGATGGAGGGGGTGAAGGGGGTGGTCGACCTTGTGGGGCCGCAGCGGGGCGCGCCCGAGACCACTTGGCGGATCGATCCCGAGGCGGCGGGCCGCGCCGGGCTCACCGTCGAGCAGATTCAGGATCAGCTCACCGTCGCCTGGCTGGGCGAGACCGCCACCAATCTCCAGGTGGGCGACCGCGGCATCCCCGTGCGGGTGCGCTATCCGGACCGCGACCGTTTTGATCCCTCGCAGTTTTCCCGGCTCACCTTGAGATCCCCGGACGGCCGCCTCATCCCCCTCTCGACCGTGGCCCGGCCCATCGTGAGCACGGGCGACGGCGAGCTCACCCGCGAGAACCTGCGGCAGGTGGCGCTGGTGACGGCGCGCCTCGAAGGGCGCGATCTCGGCACCGCCGCCGCCGAGATCCAGAAACGCCTGCGCGGCCTCAAGCTGCCCGTGGGCTACTCCACGGAGGTAGGCGGCCAGTACGAGTCGCAGCGCCAGGCCTTCCGCGAGCTGATGCTGGTCTTCGCCACCGCCGCGGCGCTGGTGCTGCTCGTGCTGGTGATCGAATTCCGGCGCGTGACCCCTTCGATCATCCTGCTCCTTGCGGCGCCGCTCTCCTTCGGCGGCGCCTTCCTGCTCCTCCGGCTCGCGGGATCAGAGCTCGACGTCTCCTCCGCCATGGGGCTGATCCTGCTGGTGGGGCTGGTGGTGAAGAACGGCATCGTGATGATCGACTACGCCCACCGTCTCCACGCCGAGGGGCAGCCCTTCGCGGAAGCGGTGGCCCACGCGGCCCAGGTGCGCCTGCGGCCGATCCTGATGACCACCCTCTGCACCCTCTTCGGCCTGCTCCCCCTCGCCCTCGGCCTGGGAGCCGGCGCCGAGCTCCAGAAGCCGCTCGCCCTCGCCGTCATCGGCGGCCTGGGGCTCTCGACTCTGGTGACCTTGTTCGCGGTGCCGTCGGCATATGTGGCGCTGAGGAAAAAGCCATGAGAGCGCCCGGCACGAAGATGCCGCCCCTCCGGGGCTGGCCCTCACTCCCCCAACCCCCTCTCTCCCCGCCTCCCCCCCAACCGCCGGGAGAGAGGGGGCTCAAGGCTCCTCTTGGACAGACCAAGCTGACTTCTCCCTCTTCTCCCGGCGGTTGGGGGGTAGGCGGGGAGAAGAGGGCCGGGGTGATGAGGGTCAACGCTCCGACGTCCTCAACCCTTCCTTGGAGGCAACCCATGAACCGTACCCTGCTTTCCCTGACCGTCCTCGCGTGTCTCACCCTCCCCCTCCACGCCGCGGCACCCGCCAAAGCCCCGGCCAAGGCCCCGGAAAAATCGCCCGGCTATCACGTCGCCAAGGAGATCCAGATCGGCGGTGAAGGCGGCTGGGACTACCTGACCGTAGACCCTGAAGGACGCCGCCTCTACGTCTCCCACACCAACAAGGTCGAGGTGATCGACGTCGACAGCGGCAAGAAGGTGGGAGAGGTGACCGGCCTCTCCGGAGTCCACGGCATCGCCATCGCCCATGACCTCAACCGCGGCTTCATCAGCAGCGGCCGCAGCTCGATGGTGACGATCTTCGACCTCAAGACGCTGGCCAACGTGGGCGAGGTCAAGTCGACGGGCGAGAACCCGGACGCCATCCTCTACGACCCCTTCTCCTCGCAGGTCTTCGCCTTCAACGGCCGCTCCAAGAACGCCACCGTGCTGGAGGCGAAGACGGGGAAGGTCGTGGGCACCATCGAGCTCGGCGGCAAGCCCGAGTTCGCCACCTCGGATCTCAAGGGGCGGGTCTTCGTCAACATCGAGGACCGCGGCGAGATCGCCGAGATCGACGCCAAGAGCCTGGCCGTCAAGGCCCACTGGCCGCTCAGCCCCTGCCAGGAGCCCTCCGGCATGGCCATCGACCGCCAGCACCACCGCCTGCTCAGCGGCTGCGACAACAAGATGGCCGCCGTGGTGGATACCGAGAGCGGCAAGGTGGTCACCACGGTGCCGATCGGCGAAGGGGTGGACGCCAACGCCTTCGATCCCGGCACGGGCCTCTTCTTCAGCTCCAACGGCCGCGACGCCACGCTGACCGTGATCCGCGAGGAGACCCCGGACCGCTTCACCGTCGCCGAGAACGTCCCCACCCGCAAGGGCGCCCGCACCATGGCCCTCGACGAGAAGACCCACACCGTCTACCTGGTCACCGCCCAGTTCGGCCCGGCCCCCGCCCCCACCGCCGACCAGCCGCGCCCGCGGCCCACGATTCTGCCTGACTCGTTTACGATTCTGGTGGTGAGCCGGTAGGGCTCAGTCGCGGGAGAAATAGCACCTTTCTGTAGGGGCGGCCCTGTGTGGCCGCCCTGG
>DASXJP010000479.1:0-9251 GCA_036497345.1 Thermoanaerobaculia bacterium | reverse complement strand
GGTACGTAGGGGGGTAGACTTCTCTCGGGCCATGGGACTGCCTCCTTTCTTGTTCTCGACCAACAAGAGGAAAGCACGTCTTCATGGCCTTTTGCAAGCACGTCTTCCAGCAAAAAGGGCCCCTTAAGCGATCACGGATGGTTGAAGGACATACGTCCGGCCTATGAACGAGGAGAGCTGCGATGCCAAAAGTTCATTCCTTCGCAAGACGGTGGCGCGACGACGCGACGCGCCGCCGTCCGCCTCTCTTTCGCGCCAGCTCGTTCCTGGTGCTTGCGGCGGTCCTTGCCGCGCCGTTTCTACAAGCCCAGGAATCCTTCGTCGATACGGTCCGCCGCTCGGGCTTCATCTTCGTCGGCACGGTGAAGGCCGCCGGGGGCGCGCCGCAGACGGCGGCCGCGCGGGCACCCGACAACAGCGCCGTCGTCACGGTGGAGCGCGTGCTGGAGGCCCAGCCGCCGGTCGGCAACCCGGCGGGCCAGGACGTGACCGTGCGGCTGCGCGATCCAGGAAAGCTCCCCGCCGGCAGCCGCGCGGTCTTCTTCACCTACGTCCAATCCGCGGGCCAGACGCTCGGGCTGGTGGAGGTGGCCTCATTGCCGGCCGAGCAGGCGGCGGCGATGGAACAGCGCATCCGGGAGGCACGACAGACGATCGCCGACGAGGCTCTCGCGGCGCGGCTGGCCAGCGCCGAGATGGTGGTCGTCGGCGTGCTCGGCGAGGCGAGGCCCACCCCCGGAGCCCTGGAGCCGTCGAGCGAGCACGATCCACGGTGGTACCGCGCGCCCATCCGCGTCGAATCGTTCGAAAAAGGAAGGGCCGCGAGCCGGACGGTCTACGTCAACGTCGCCTATGGCGATGACGTGGTGTGGCGGCGGGCGCCGAAGCCCAAGGCCGGGGATGGCGGAATCTTCCTGCTGCAGCCCGACCGCGAGAAGCGCTTCCGCGTCGACGGCCTGTTCCTCATCGATCCGCTGGACTGGCTGCCGAAAAGTGAGCTCGACCGGGTCCGCCGCCTGCTCAAGGCGCCGCGCTAAGAGAGCCAGGACCCAAGGAGAACGGCCATGAAAACCTCAACCGCAGCGCCCATCCGCCAGGCCCTGATGGCCGCCGCCGCGCTCGCCTTCGCCGCCGCGCCCGCCGTCCTCGCGCAGGTGAAGGTGGTCGACATGATTCCCAAGGCGATGAGCAATGAGACGAATTTCGATACCGAGCCGTACGTGACCGTGAATCCCGCCGATCCGCGGCTCATCGCCGCCACGGCGTTCCTGCTGACGCCGCTGGGCTCGCCGAACGGCCCCCTGCTCGTCTCCTTCGACGGCGGCGCGACCTGGGAGACGAAGAACGTCATTCCATCGAGCTCGGGCGGCTTGAACACTTTCGACGCGACGATCGGCTTCAACAGCGCGGGAACGGCTTTCTATACAGGAATTCTGCGCGACAGCACGGTGGACCTCGAAGTGCAGCGGACGACGGATATGACTTTCGCCACGCCGCTCACCGTCCTGAACACGCCGCGCGGGACGGACCAACCATACATTTATTCGCGTACGGTCACCGGACCGCCCGACGCCGGCAAAGACCGCGTGTGGGTGGGCAACAACGAGGGGGCGGCGGGCCCTGCCAGCGCCACCGTCGATCAATCGCTCGACTCCGGCATTCCCACGCCGGCCTTCGCGCAGGTGCGCGTCGACGCCGGGTCTCCGGTCGGCCGGGACAACTACCAGGTGCGCACCGTGGCGAATGCCGACGGCCATGTGTACGCGGCGTTCTACCGGCGCCGCGGGAGCATCGCGGGCGGCTACAACGCCGACGTCGTCGTGGTGCGCGACGATAATTGGGGCTTGACCTCACCGCCCTTCCGCAGCCTGGTCGACTCGGTCACGTCGGTGGCCGGCCAGAGCGCCGCCGTCTCGACCCCGGTCTCCGACACGCTGGGAAGCAGCGTCGCCCTGGGCCGCGAGTGGTGGGGCGGCGATCTGTACCTGACCGTCGACCCGAGCGATTCCTCGCGCGTCTACATTTCCTATTCCGACAGCCGTCCGGGCGCGGCGCGGACCCTCCACCTGCGCCGCTCGACCGATTTCGGCCAGACCTGGGGGGCCGATCTGATCACGACGCCGAGCGCCAAGAACGCCGCCATCGCGATCACGCCCCAGGGGACGATCGGTTATCTGTATCAGCAACTCGCCGGCGCTTCGCCGAACCTGCGCTGGCAGACGCACCTGCGCCGCTCGACGGACGGCGGCGCGAGCTGGGACAACGTGACGCTCGCCACCTTCCCCGCCGAAGGGTCCGGCTCGCCCGGCGGCTCCCGGATCATCGGCGACTACCTGAACATGGTGGCCGTGGGCGAAGACTTCTACGGCGTCTTCTCCTCCTACAACGACCTCGTCAACGCGACCTTCCCCGCCGGTGTGACCTTCCTTCGCAACAAGACGCCGGACGGCGAGCCGTCGCCGCGCCTTCTGGGCGACGACGGCGTGACCACGGTCAATCCCTCGATCGATCCGTTTTTCTTCGTCGCCAAAGGGCCTCAGCCGCAGATCCAGGTGCCGGGCAACGTCGATCTCGGAAACACCTGCGTGGGCTCAAAGAGCGCGGGGACGCTCAACGTCTGCAACACCGGCAAGGCCGACCTGAAGGTCAGCGCCATGAGCTCGTCGAATCCGAGGTTCTCCGTGACGGCGCCCTCCGCCGGTTTCCCGGTGACGATCAGTCACGATTTCTGCTTCCCCTTCCAGGTGGTGTTCGACGCCACCACCGCGGGCCCGCAGACGGCGACGCTGACCATTCAGAGCAACGATCCCGATCATCCCAGCATCGGCGTGACCGCCAACGGCAGCGGCGGCGGGCCAGACATCCGGGTGACCGGATCGCCGGACTTCGGAGTGGTTTCGGCCTGGGGCCCGGGCGAGAAGACGCTCCAGGTGTGCAACACCGGCACGTGCGACCTGTCGGTCACCTCGGCGGCCGTCGCGTGCGCGGACTTCACGCTCATCAACAGCCCCTTCCCGGCGGTGGTGAGCCACGACTCCTGTCTCGACCTGGTGGTGCGGTTCACGCCCACGCGGCAGGGCCTGCGAACCTGCAACCTGGCCGTGGCGAGCAATGATCCTGACACGCCAGGGGTCAACCGCAAGCTGACCGCCAGGACGCCGGCCTTCTTCAGCCTTCACGCCGGCCTGGCGAACCCGCACGGCGCTTTCCACAGCGTGGCGAAACAGGGATCGACCTTCAACCTCGACTTCGTCTATCCCTTCCAGTTGCGCTGGGCCTGGGACGTCCGCCTCGGCCGCTCGAAATTCGACGGCAGGGCTGGCCATCCGGATACGGACGTGGCGTCGCTCTCGGCCAACGCAAGGTTTACCCTCAACCCGGGAGCGCCGGTGCACGTCTTCCTCAACGCGGGTCTCGGCGGCTACCACTTTGATCCGGGGAATTTCGAAGGCGGCGGCAACCTCGGCCTCGGCCTCAACGTTCCCGTGGGCCGCCGCTTCGCTCTCGAGGCCACCTACAACTACCACTGGGTGTTCACGGCCTCGCCCACTCTGCAGTTTGACCAGGTTCAGTTGGGGCTGTTGATCTCCTTCTGATCACAACCCTTCCGGCGCCGCGGGAGGTCCTGCCTCCCGTGGCGCCGCGATCGGGGAGAGCAGATTCCACCCCAATAGCATAGACGCCCCGGCGGCGTTCTACTCGCTGCGCAGCACGCTCGCCGGATCGAGGCGGGCGGCGCGGAGGGCGGGCACCATGCTGGCCACGAGCGCCGTCACCGCGAGGAGGAGCGCCACGGTGCCGAAAGTGATGGGATCGGTGGTGCCGACGCCGAAGACGAGCCCGGCGAGGAACCGTCCGAGCCAGAGGGCGGCGAGCGCACCGCAGAGGACTCCGATCGCGATCAGAGCCAGCCCCCGGCCGAGCACCGAGCGCATGACCTGCCTGGCCTGCGCGCCGAGCGCCATCCGGATGCCGATCTCCTGCCGCCGCTGCACCACCATGTAGCTGATCACGGCATAGAGGCCCAGCGCCGCGAGCACCAGCGACAGCACGGAAAAGACGCCGAAGAGCGCCATGCCGAGCCGGCGCGCGGCGAGCCCCGCGGCCACCACGTCCTCCAGGGTGCGCACGTCGGCCACCGGAATGTTGTGGTCCAGCGCGGCCACCACCCGGCGCAGCGAAGGCACGATGCCGTTGGGATCTCCGGTCGTCCGCACGAGGAGATAGGCCCATTCCGCCGGACGCTGCGCGTACGGGATATAGATCGCCGGCCGCGCCGGTTCATGGAGAGCCTGCTCCCGCACATCTCCGACCACGCCGACGATCTCCTGCACCCCTTTGGTGTCCCACCGGAAGTCGACGTGCTTGCCGAGCGGGCTCTCGCCGGGGAAATAGCTCCGCGCCAGGGCCTGGTTGACGACGACCACCGGCGGCGCGCCCGCGACGTCGCGCTCGCTGAAGACGCGCCCGGCGAGGAGCGGGATGCGCAGCGTCTCGAAATAGCCCGGCGAGGCGACCCGCTTCTCGGCGAAGGGCTCTTTGCCGCGCGGATACTCGCGCCCCTCGATGGCGATCCCCCCGTTGGACCCTCCGCCGAGAGGGATGTCGCTGACCAGGGCCGCGGCCTGGACGCCCGGGAGCGCCTGCACGCGCTCGCGCACCTCGCGGAAGAAGGCGGCCTGCTGGTGCCCTTGCGGGTAGCTGCTGGGCGGCAGGAGGAGATAGCTGCTGATCACGCGCTCGGCGTCGAAACCCTTATTGACGGCGAGCAGTTGGTCGAGGCTGCGCAGCAGCAGGCCCGCGCCGATGAGCAGGGCGAACGAGAGCGCCACCTCGGCCACGATGAGCGTGCCGCGCAGGCGCTCGCGAGCCGGCCCGCCGGCGCTCCCGCGCGTGCCTTCTTTCATCACCTCGGCCAAGTCCGTCCGCGAGGCGCGCAGCGCCGGGAGGAGGCCGAAGAGCAGCCCCGTGACGAGGGACAGGGCCAGCGCGAAACCCAGGATCTTCGCGTCGACCGTGGTCTCGGCGAGCCGCGGTACGCTGCCCGGGCCGAGCACACGCAGACCCGCCACGCCGGCCCAGGCCACGAGCACACCGGCGCCGCCGCCGACGAGCGCCAGCAGCAGGCTCTCGACCAGCAGTTGCCGCACGAGGCGCCCGCGCGCCGCGCCGAGCGCCGCCCGGACGGCGATCTCCCGCCGCCGCACCGCCGCGCGCGCGAGCAGCAGGTTCGCCACGTTGGTGCACGCGATGAGGAGCACCATGGCCACGGCGCCGGCGAGGGCGATGAGGAGGGGCCGTGCATTGCCGGTCACCAGGCGCTCCAGGGGAAGGAGACTGACGTCCTGGTCCGTCCCCACGGCCTCCTTCAGCCCGCGAGCGAAGGGCACGGTCCGCTCCTCGGCCTGCGCGAGGCCGAGCCCGGGGCGCAAGCGCCCGAGCACGTCCAGGAATTGCATGTCGCGCGGCGCGTTTTTTTCCGCGTCGAGCCGCAGGTTCATCCACAGGTCGAGCTTCTGCGCGGCGGCCAGGGCGGTCGGCACGGTCGAGCGCCGGCCCGGGGGGATGATCCCGATGACGGTGTACGGCTGCTCGCCCAGCGTGAGGCTCCGGCCGAGGATGCGCGGATCGCCGCCGAAGCGGCGCCGCCACAGCGCTTCACTCAGCATCACCACGCGCTCGGTGCCGGGCAGATCCTCGGCCGGCGTGAACAGACGCCCGACGCGCGGCACGACGCCCAGCATCCGCGGCACGCTCGCCGACATCCGGCCGACCTGGAGCATCTCCGGCTCCCCCGCGCCGGTCAGCGCGTACGTCGTCCGCCAGTACACGCCGAGGTCGGCAAAGACCTCCGTATCCCGTTTCCAGTCGAGATACTGGGGAAACGAGAACGGGTTCTGGCCGGGACCGTAGACCGCGACCAGACGCCCGGCCTCTGGATAGGGCAGCGGCCGGAGCAGGGCGGCATCGATCACGCTGAAGATCGCCGTGGTGGCACCGATGCCGAGCGCGAGCACCAGCACCACGGCCAGGGTGAAGCCGGGCGCCTTCCACAGCCTGCGCAATCCATAGCGGATGTCCTGGAGCAAGTCGCTCATGGCCTGGGTCCTCCTGAAGTGGCGGAGCTTGCGGGTATCGTGAGCGCGCAGCCAGCGCGCCACCTTGTCGGGATCGCCGAACCGGGCGAGGGCCTCCTCGCGGGCGGCGGCAGGCGGAAGACCGGCGGCGAGAAAGTCGCGCTCCCGCATCTCCAGGTGGAAGCGCAGCTCGTCGTCGACGTCCGCCGCGACATCCGGTCCCCAGAAGCGCAGATAGCGCCGCCAGCGGGGCTGCTCGCGCATGTCAGACGACCGACGGCTCGGTTTCGAGCACGCACATGACGGCGCGGGCGAAGCGCATCCACGACGAGGCGTCGGCGCGCAGGTGCTGCCGGCCTTCGCGGGTGATCGCGTAATACCGGGCGCGGCGGTTGTTTTCTGAAAGCCCCCACCGCGACTCGACGAAGGCGCGGTCCTCCAGGCGCCGCAGCGCCGGATAGAGCGAGCCCTCCTCGATCTGCACCACGTCGCCGGTGACGTCCTGGATCCAGCGCACGATGCCGTAGCCGTGCCGCTCCTCCGCGGCGAGCGCCTTCAGGATCAGCAGTCCGAGTGTGCCTTGTAAGAGATCTCCTGGCTCACGTCCCATCGCAGGCCCTCCATCGCCTGCGGAAACGTTACCGCACCTTCCCATAGTCTTGCAAGGGGAGTCCCGGGGGGACCTGCGCTCTGCCTCCAGCCCGCAGGGCGACAGGAAGTAGCCCGGCGGCGTAAGCCCCGGGAACAAGGGGTCCCCGGTCGTCCAGAGCCCCGCCAGGGGCGGCAGGTCTTCTTCTCCAACGCCGGATCTCGCAGAGCAAAGAGCGCGTACGTCGAGGAATTCCTGTCGCCCCTGGCGGGGCTCCGGAGAGATTGAAACGCTTCCTTCCCCGGGGCTTACACCGCCGGGCTACTTCCTGTCGCCCTGCGGGCTGGAGGAAAGCTCCCAAAGGCCTGGATGCTGATACGACAGTGTCCGGCGTGTTGACGCAGATACGGGTCTGGCTTACGATGTCTCAAGTGAAGCCATGAGAACAACATAGATGGATAGCAATTTCCTTTCTTTGGTCCGGTAGGTGCTAAAGGATGCTGGTCCGGAGGATTGGGGCCGGAGGTTGAATCCGAGGTTGGGCGTTAATCCAACCATTTACGGTAGAAAAAAGAAAATGTCCGATCTTGGAGAATTTGAGAGTCATCACAATCTTGCCCGCTTTCTCGATCCTATAATACGGGAGGCGCTGAATAATCTTTCAGATCGCAACCACGATTTTCTGGTACGATTCTATAGATTTCCTACACTCGAGCTGCGCTCAGAAAGGTCTGATGTACTCTACCCTAATGCTCGGCAGACTGCTTTGTTCAGGGCGCATAAGGCCTTGTCGTTGGAGCTTCAGAGGCTACTCCGCAAGCTGGCTTCGGATAGGCCGCACGATACCCGGCTGCAAGAAGCCATCGCAGTTGTCGAAGGCAAAGTCTCCTTCGCTGAGTTGGAGACCGATTGGCCGGCTCCGACCTCGGTCGAGACTCTGTCGCTTGACGCCCTTGAACGCCGACATATCTCTTTGGCTCCTAGCCATGAGGCTGTCAGCTATTTCTCTTCGCATCCAGAAATGCTTCACCTGGTTGAGCCTCGCGAGTTTGAAATGCTGACAGCGGATCTCCTTTCCTCGTTCGGCTATTCTGTGAAGCTCGGGCCACTTGGAAGAGATGGCGGAGTCGATGTGTACGCTGAACGACACGACAGACTAGGGACCGAGCTAATTCTTGTCCAATGTAAGTTACTCCGGTCAGGGCGTAAGGTAGGGGCGCCGGTGATTAAGCAGCTATACACCGAGGTCGTGGACAGAAACGCGACACGAGGAATTGTAGTCACTAACGCAGTATTTACCTCGTGTGCCCTCGACTATATCACGTCACATAGATACCAACTCGATGGCATTGACGGTCACCGCCTGGCAGAATGGCTTGCAGAACTATGGAGGCCGGAGCATTTGTGATCGCCCAACCAGTATCCAAGCGGCTGCAGCGGACGCGAACCGCGCCACCGTTCCCGTCGGTGCTAAAGTATCGGGCGCGGTTCACGCCGCTGAGTCGCGAGCGTTGGGCGGTAGGGGAACCGAATATAGTTGTATCTTCTATAACAAGGAGAACTTTATGCCAGTGGAACCAGTCTCGTACGAGACGTTTCGTGAAGTCCACAATCAGGCTCATTCTAGACTCGCGGATGTGAGCGTGGGGAGGCCTATGTCAGGAGTAGAACTGGACTCCACCCAAGAGTCTCTCTTTCTGGACCACTTCGAATTTTTGCGTGAAACTGCAAATGGATTCTTCGACCTTAAAGACCCAAGGGAAGTACTCGCAAGAGGCTTCGAAGCTCTGGGCGAAGTCGAGGCGCGGCAATTCGTCATCCAGAATATTCTCGAATCCGTCAAGAGAGGCGAATCTCTCAATGCCACTCTAAGGAAATTTAACGAGCTTGGTCTGACCGACCTCCCACTTCCATTGTCCGATTTCGAATCTAGGGGAGCCGGGCGACGCGAAAAGAGTGGCGGACTCCTAATGACGATTATGGGGTGGACAAAAAACTTCACGCACGCCTTGTTAGCAATCATCATCAATGCAATCAGGTCGATCCCGGAATTTGTCGCAATTAAGCCCTCGGTCGGAGTGGTAGGAGCATTCCCAAGCCTGACCTTCGAGCTAGAGGGTGAAGCGGTCACAATTCATGATTTGTTTAACTACCTTTCGGGTAAGAAGTCGGAAGATTAAGGAGGTTGGCGAAAAGGTGGTAGCAAGGCCGACCTGACCGGTTGGCATAAGTTTGGAGGCCCAACCGCTAGAGCGGACTGCTAACGCAGCCGCTCAAAGGCGACCGTGTTATGCGGCTGCATCGGAGTTAGGACCAGGAGTGTGTACCAGGCAGTCCTGAGAGCCCGAGGGTGCAATGGAACCTGAGGAAACCAACAAGTCAGATCTCTTTGCCGTGGCCCTATTTGATGTGCTCGGCTTCGAGAATCTTGTCCGTTCACAAGGCTTAGAGTCCGTCACGAAATAACTACTCCGTTTTGGCATTGCGTCCTTGGCAGGATTGTATAGTTCCATTCACCGTGAAAACTGTCGCGACGGAGATTGACCTCCGCGGCTTCTCGCGCGCTGACTTTCCTTCCCGTAGGA
>DASXJP010000478.1:0-19359 GCA_036497345.1 Thermoanaerobaculia bacterium | reverse complement strand
CCACACAGGCCCGCCCCTACAAAACGTTCCGCGGACAGGCCCCCCTCTTCTCCCCGGCGGGGGTGGGCGGAGGGCCGGGAGAAGAGGGCCGGGGTGATGAGGGGCTCACGCGTCCTTGGCCAGCCGGATGCCGGTGAATTGGAACCGGGTGTCCCCCGCCCAGAAGTTGCGGTAGCTCGCCCGGATGTGGTTGGCCGGGGTGGCGCAGGAGCCGCCGCGGAGCACGCGGACGTTGTCCATGAATTTGCCGTTGTATTCCATCAGCGCCCCCTCGAACGGCCGGTAGCCGGGGTAGGGCTCGTAGTGGTTCGAGGTCCACTCCCAGAGATCGCCGCCCATCTGCGCCAGCCCCGCGCCGTTCGCCGCCGCGGGCCGGGGGTGGAGGGCGCCGCTGTCGAGATAGTTCGCGCCGGGGAAGCCAGAGACGCGCGCCGCGTGCTCCCACTCCCGCTCGGTGGGGAGGCGCGCCCCCTGCCAGCGGGCGTAGGCGTCCGCCTCGTAGAAGCTGACGTGGCAGACCGGCTCGTCCGGATCGACGTCACGCACGCCCGCGAGGGTCCACAGCCGCCAGCGGCCGCCGTCCTCCTCCCAATACAAGGGGGCCGCCCACTCCTGCTCCTTGACCTTGGCCCAGCCGTTCGACATCCAGAGCAGGGGGTCGCGGTAGCCGCCGTCCGCGATGAATTCCAGGTACTCGCCGTTGGTGACCAGGCGATTCATCAGCGCGAAGCCGTCGAGCCACCCCTTGTGGACGGGCATCTCGTTGTCCCAGCACCAACCCCCCTCGACGTTGCCGAATTCGTGGAGCCCCCCCGCGAAATCCACCCAGCGCGTGGCGGGCGCGCCGTGACCGTTCGTGACCGGGGCGGGACGATAGGCCTCGCGGAGCTCGGGGACGTTGCTCCCCAGGATGTGCTTGAGCTCGGTGACGAGCAGCTCCTGGTGCTGCTGCTCGTGCTGGATGCCGGTGAAGACGAGGAAGCTGAGGCGGTCGAGATCCGCCTCCGGAGCCGTGCGGATCAGCTCCTCGACGCGGCGGTCCACGGAGCCGCGAAACTGGAAGACGTCCTCGTTGGTGGGCCGGGTGACCAGCCCGCGGTGGTCGCGGCGGATGCGGGGCCCGAGCGACTCGTAGTAGGAGTTCATGACGAACTCCAGCCTGGCGTCCTCCTGCGAATAGAGGCCGAACGGCTCCAGGATGTTCTTGGCGAAGAACCAGGTCGTATGCCCGAGGTTCCACCACGGCGGGCTCACGTCCGGCATCGACTGGATGCGGTAGTCCTCGGGGTGCAGAGGCCGGCAGAGCTCGACGCTCAGGTTGCGGGTCTCACGGTAGCGGTGCAGCAGCTCGTCTCGGTCCACGGTACGCCCTCCCAGGGGGGCATTGTAGCGCGCTGGGAAATGGCGCCGGCGCTTCTGAGGACCTCGGCTGTCCAGCCGCGGCACCACGCCTTCGGTGACGGCGGAGCCCCGCGGTCCGCGAGCGGGGAATGAGCCGTTCGCGGTCCTTCGTGAGACGTGAGGAGCGGAGAACGCTCCTCTGCTCCCACCTTTCATCGCGGCGGCCACACGTCGGATCCCATGCGGCCGGGACCGGTGTGCGCCGCCGCCCAGCCATGTCCTTCGAGCTCCGGATTCTGAAGGTCCTATTTCCACTGTAGAGACGCCCCGTGGGGCGTCTCCGAGGCGGAGAGGACGATCCCATTTGGCAAAGTGCGACCGCGGAGCGTCGGGGAGAGCACAGCCGATGTCGCCGCTCCAGAGACGCCCCACGGGGCGTCTCTACAATGGTCCAGACGCCGCGCCGCGCGTAGATCACGCTCGCTCCGAGATTCTCAAGGGAAGGATCTTGCTCTCCAGCCGGGAGATAGAGTGCGCACCCCCTTCAAGGTGGAATGCATATCGTCCCCGTAGAACGTTCCTGCGGGAAAATAGATGCCAGGGACTTATGGAGGAGCTTGGGGAAATCGTGCGCTGACCCTAGCTCTACCCATGGCGAATCCTGGCGATCTGAACGAAATTCAGGCCTCTGAACGCTTTCAGGTGCTTTTCAAGATACACCTCCGGTAAGGCGAGCTGCGGCGCTCCTCCGAATCGCCCTCCGGCGGACGCTGAGGCTGTCAAAGAGCCCGCCTGCCGCGATCAGCTTGGTACGAAGGGCAGCGCGGGCGGGAAGCTGCCGGCGGGGAAGGGCACGTCACGCCGGCCTTGCCGGAGTGCGTCGGCCGCCGCCCGGAAAGCGCTCACAAACTCCGCGTAGATCTCATAGAACATCTGGCGAGCCGCTTTCGTCGCCGCATGGACGAGCGGCGCGGGGGAGCGCGCGATTGAGGTGGGCCGGGCTTGCGGATCCTGAGCCAGGATCGCCTTGACCCCGAGGACCCTGGTGCCCGATTGCTTTCGAGCCAGAGCCGCCTCCGCCTCGACCTCCTCTACCAGGGTCTTCACCTGCTCGCGGTAACGGTCGGCGGGCAGATGCGCCCAGCAGGGGATCGGCGAGAGCACGACTGACTCGGCGAAGACGTGCTCCTCACGGCTGAGCTCTTCACCCTGATTCCTCGCCGCATACTCCCGGGTACGGTCGAACCAGTGCCCTTCGAGAGGCGTGCCGTGGATCAGAGCCTCGGCGGAATGGACGCCGGGCCACTGGCACACCCGTTCCACCAGATTCTCCTTGACCCCGTTGGCCAGGACGTACTTCAGGCGCTCGACCTGGGCGGGCTCTTCGTCGGTGACGACGGTCATGTCGTAGCGGTGCTCGAAGACCGGTCCTTTCCAGCCCGTCAGCCGGTTGGCCTCGCGGGCCGTCTTGGACTGCAGGTCCCGCATGAAGCCCGAGACCTCTTGAGCGTCGTCGACGATCAGGAGGAGGTGGAAATGGGAGGAGAGCACTGTGACGGCCGCGATGGCCATCTCGTGCTGTCGTTGGGCCCTCCCCAGGATGCCCAGGAAGAGGTCGTTGAACGAGGGTCCGGGGCGCAGGAGGTAGCGCCCCTGGATGGTGCGGTTGGTGATGGAGACGAGGGTGCGGGGTTGGGGGACGTAGCGTAGTTTTCTAGCCATACACCCTCAGAAGACGTAAAAACACCCCCAAAACTTATTCGCCCTAGAACCGCTTGGGTTTGCGAGGGGGGTATGGAGAGGCTCAGGGCTGGCTGGAACGCCCCGCTCTGAGCCTCCTCCAAAGGGGCACGTTCCGGCTCTCCAGGGTCCTCTGGCCCGAATCCACCCGGAATTGCAGACGCCAACTTCCGGTATTCTCTCCCGAACAGCCCATCCAGCCATCGGGGCGTGACTCGTTGACCGGCTCCGGCCGGCGGCATATCATCGCGCGGCCATTTGCAATGAAGGACATACAGCTCGTTCGCGAGCCTGGGAGAGAGCCATGAGCAACGGCAGTCAGGACGTTTCGCGGATGGGGCCCTTCTCGACCACGGTGGCGTACGTCGCCCAGTTCTATCCGCTGTGGTTCACCTACAACCAGTCGCGGTTCGCCACCCACAACCGCCTGGTCGGCCCGGACCGGGTCAGCCCCCTCTATCACATCGTGGTGGCGATCAACGTCGACACGCTGTACGCCAGCACGTTCCTGGAGCTGGCGGCCGAGCCGGTGGTCCTGACCATCCCGGAGACGCCGGTCACGTACTCGATGCTCACCCTGGACCCCTATGGCGACATCTTCAATTCGGGCATCCCGGCGCAGACGGCGGGGACCTACGCGTTCACCGGGCCCGACTACAAGGGGACGATCCCCGACGGGATGACTCAGGTCCCGATGCCACTCAACGTCTGCACGCTGATCTTCCGGGCCGACAAGTACTCGGCCACGGGTGAGGACCAGATGGCGGAGGCCGAGAAGCTCCGCAAGACGCTGCGGATGCAGACGCTCAGCAACTACGTCAAAGACCCCTCCGGAGGCGAGGCCTGGGTCCTCCCGGAGGTCGCCTTCGCCATCCCGTACAAGACGATCGCCGACAACCTGATCACGAAGGCACCGATCACGTTCCTGAAGGAGCTGCAGACCGCGGTCGCGTCCTCCAACACGCCGTCGATGCTGCCGGCCGTGCAGCGGCTGTCGGAGCATTTCAATAGCCTCTTTGGCGACGGCAGCGCGAATCTGAACGAATTCAGCGCCGGCGCCCGGGCGGCCCACCAGCTCATCCTGGACCGGTACCTCACGCACACGGACGCGGAGAGGAAGTATTGGATCACGTTCCTCAACATGGGGGACTGGGGCGTCCAGGTCGTCGAGCGGTCGGCGATCACGGAGTTTATCCAGTACGGGAATGGGCGCGGCACGGCGGCGTACTACCACGCGTTCAAGGATGAGACGGGCGCTCCGCTCGACGGCGACAACGGAGCGGGGTACGTCCTCACGTTCTCCGCGGAGCAGATCCCGCAGGCCAAGCGCTTCTGGTCGGTGACGGCGTACACCCCGGAGTCGATCGAGCTGATCGCCAATTCCGCGAACAAGTACGCGGTGGCCAGCTACTTGCCGGGGCTGGAGAAGGGGCCGGACGGCTCGGTCTCGATCTACATCGCCAGGGAGCAGCCCGCCGGGGCTCCCACGGCCAACTGGCTGCCGGTTTCGGACGGTCGCTTCAACCTCATGCTCCGCGTCTACGGCCCGGAGGGGAACGTCACCGGCGAGTACGTGCCGCCGGGGGTCCGGAGGAATTGAGATCAACCTCACCCGCCCGGGATTTCAATCCCGGGCGGCCTACTCCCCCTGCGGCACGGACCCCACGTCGGAGCTGAGCTGCCAGCGGCCCAGGAGAGCGATGACCTCCTCGAGGAGCCCCTGGGTCGCCATTCGCCTTTCGAAGGCTTCCTTCAGGATCATGATCGCTCCGAACGCCTCGCGCTGGATCCGGAGGGCGATGAACACGTCGCAGACCTCCAGCACCATCCGCTCGGTCTCTTCATGCCGGTCCTGGCGCATCCAGACCAGCGCCAGCTCCAGGGAGGCGAGCGCGGCGTGGAAGCCCATCCCTTCCTGCTCGAATCTCTCCCGGACGGAGCGCAGACCCTCTTCGGCCGTCTGCCATTCCCCCAGGCCCGCGCTGACCTGCGCCTGGATCCAGCGCAGCCGGATCTGATAGATGCGCCCCTCGAGCCGTTGCAGGTCGCCCAGGTGTTGCGCGAGCATCTTCCTGGCCTCGTCGAGATGGCCGCAGGCGACGAGAAACCGGACGTGGTTGTGGAGGGAGAAGAACAACAGCTCCGCGCCGCGGGTCCGGTCGAGCAGCGCCATCGCCCGCAGGTTGACCACCACGGCCGCCTCCGGCTGGGCGCTGTAGTGGAGGTACATCGCCTTGGTGGCGAGAGCTTTACCCGCTAGATGGGAGTCGCCGAGCTCCAGATACGCCGCATGGACGACGTCCAGAGCCTCGAACGCGAGATCGAATTTCCTGCGGGTCCCCAGATAGGACGCGTAGAGGTCGTGAAGCCTCGCCTTCAGGCGCGCCTCCTGGTTGCCCTGGTGGAAGAAGGCAAAGGCGGCATCGAAGGCGCGCTCGGCCTCGTCCAGATCGTCCGCGGCCCGCAACGCGTTGCCGAGCTCGCCCCAGGCACGGGCCTGCCAATCCGCCCCGTCCCGCTCGTCATGCCAGTGCGGGTGCAGACGGCCGGCGACCTCCACCGCCCGACGGGCGAGGCTCTTCATCTCGCCGGGATTTTCATGCCGGACGGCCCAACTGCGATCCAGGAGGGCCCTGAGCGCCCCCAGGTCCCGGAGAGGGGCTTCCGGCCGGCCCGCCAGGAGGGCCTCCCCGCCTCCGCCTCGCGCGAGCAGGAGGGTCACCTTCTTCCGCCGGGTCTCCTCACGCCGGAGATAGGACCGGTAGGAGCGGAAGGCGGCGGCGAGGTGCTCCAGCCGTTCGTCGGAGACCGTGATCCCCTCCCGCGCCGATTCAGCGGAGAGGGCGGACAGCAGGTGCCGATAATGGGGCCTCAGCAGAGCGTTGCACGAGGCACAACCCCCGAGCAGATGACGGGCTGTGTGCCGGAACGAATCGGAGGGCAGGGGACGATCCGTGAACGCTTCCAATTGGGCCGGGGTGGGGTGCTCGCTCAAGGATCACTCCTTCTTCGACGCTAAAATATCGTCCAGCGACAACGAGCCCTTCGGCCTATAGCGAAAACAGAATGTATACCTTCCCGTGACTGCAAAAAACGGAAGATCTGGTAAAGATTATAGCTCAAGGAGTGGGAAAGATAAAGATATAGAAGGGCACCGTCCTCTGGAGCCGAGGACGGTGCCCGCGGCCGTTCAGCCGTGGGGATTGTGGCCGGCGCCGTGGTCGTTCCCGGAGCCGCTCACAGGGTCCACGGTCCCGTAGCCTCCACAGCTGCCGTTGGGATCGACGCAACTGCCTGCCTTCTCCCATCCCGTGGCCGTTCCTGGATGCCGGTGCTCCCCCTGGGCCTGCCCCGCCCCGGTCCATGGGGCCGCGATCCGTGCGCCCCAGAGGCCGGCCAGCCAGCCCCAGAGGCTGCCCGGCCCGGACGCGGCGTGAGCCGGCGCGGGGCCGGCCAGGGTGAGGGCGACGACCAGAGCCCCGCCCGTGAGAATGGTCCTCCAAGATTCCTGCTTCATAGCAAATCTCCCTCCGTCCGCAAGAGTCGTTGCGGGGCCGGCATGGCCCCGGCGATCGCGGGCGCGAAGCTCTCCCAAGCTTTTCTTCGTAAAAAGAGGAGCTGGCGGATCATAGAGACCGGGCCTGATAAGAGGCTGGCCTGTGGACCGCCGCTACAAAAGTAGGTGCCGGAGAGGCGCCCAAGCGGTCCTCGATCGTCGTGGAGGAGAGGGTCAGGGGGCTCGCGCTCGAGAGCGTCGACTCCAGCGGCGGGTGGCCCTAGATCTTGATGAAAATCCGCCGCCGGTAGAGGACGGTCATCAACCCCCACCAGAGGGCGAGGAAGGCCAGCGCCCAGGCGAGCGAGGCGAGGTAGTCCGGCAGCCAGGAGGCGAAGAGGTGACGGTAGAGCCACTGTTGCAGGCTCACGGTTTCGCCTCCCTCCGTCCAGTGGATCAGATAGAGGACCTTGGCCATCAGGGTGCTGGCGAAGAAGGCCACGATGGCGTTGGTGCCGAAGACCAGGAAGGGGCGCGCCCAGGCGTCGCGCCCCCTCCGGTCGACCAGCTCATAGGTCGGGGCGAGCAGCAGCAGCGCCAGGCCGGCGGTGAGCAGGACTGCGGCCACCAGGTACACGACGGCGATCCGCTGCAGGACCCCCGGGGATGCGGGCGGCCGGCCAGTTGACGGAGTAGAACGGGAACCAATTCAGGAACAGGCCGAGAGCGAGGAGGATGAGGGTCCGCCGCACGATCTGCCGGTGGAGCGGACCGCGGTCGCCGCCGGACCGCTCCAGGCGGCCGGCGAAGGCGTACGGAATGGCCACGCCGAGGATGAGCAGAAAGAAGGGGAAGATGAGGTCGGTCGGCGTCCAGCCGTTCCACTCGGCGTGGAGGAGCGGAGCATAGGTCTTGTTCCAGTCTCCCGCGTCGTTCACCAGGATCATGGCGGCGATGGTCGCGCCCCGGAAGACGTCGAGAGAGACCAGGCGCTCCGTCCCGGCCGGAGACGGGGCTGTGACGTCTCGTTGCAGCGGTTCCTGGCTCACCACGGTCACGGTCGCCGGCCTCCCTTGGAATGGGGCGCGGCTATCGTACCAGCTCGAGAGATGACTGATCTCAGCCGTGGATCCACTCGACTCGGCTCCAGATCACTCGATTCCGTCCCCGATCCACTCGACTCTGTCCCGGATTCACGGATCTTTCTCCCCGATCCACTCGTCTCGGCGCCCGAGATCGTTCATGCCCTGGCGCAGCCGCTCCTGAATCCGCCGCCGCACCGGCTCCGGGCTCTCCATCTCCAGAGCCTCCCGGAAACATCCGGCCGCTTTCTGAGGATCGCCGGCCCGCGCGTGCAGCTCTCCCAGGGTGACCGGCAGCGGATAGTAGCCCGCCAGGGCGGGATCGCCGCGGATCTCCTCGACGGCCCGGACCCCCGCCGCGGGACCCTCCACCATGGCGAGCGCCACGGCGCGGTTGAGGGCCACGACAGGGGAGGGCTTCAGGGCCAGGAGATCGCCATAGAGATCGAGGATGTAGGGCCAGTCGGTCTCTCCGGGCGTGACGTGACAGGCCGCGATGGCCGCTTCGAGGTGGTAGACGGAGAGCTCGGGGCCGCGCGCCGCCCGGTCCAGGTGATGGAAACCGGCGGCGAGCTTCGGCTGGTCCCAGAGGCTGCGGTCCTGCTCGCAGAGGAGGAGCAGATTCCCTTCCGGGCCCACGCGGGCCGGATTGCGCGCGGCCTGGAGGAGGAGCAGGGCGGCCAGCGCGTGCGCCTTGGGCACGTCCAGCGCCGGATGCTCGGCCACCAGGCGACGAGCCGGACCGCCTCGGCGCAGACCTCCTGGCGCACCAGCTCCTCGCCGGCCGCGGCCGCGTACCCCTCGTTGAACATGAGGTAGAGCGCCTCGAATCGACAGCGCGGGCTCTTGGCTGAAGAGATGCGGGAGAGGGAGAAAAACCGGGGGCGGAACGGTGCCGAAAGCCGCCCGTCCCGCCCCCGGCGGCCAGGCTACTTGGCGTTGGGGGGCGGCGGGCAGAGGCAGAAGGTACCCGCCTGTACACAACCCCGGGCCGTCTCGCAAGCCACGGCGTGGGCCGGCCGCTCGATCAGCTTGGTCAGGCCGAACAAGACGAGAACCAGCAGTCCTGCGCGCAACAGATTCTTCTTCATAAACACAGACTCCTTTCGTGACGCGCGGAGATCCCGGCCCACGAGACTGCCCTCTTGGCAGCTCTTACGCCGGGTCCACGCTGTCGTTGTGCCCTCCGCTGGATGAATGCGACAAAGGGGGGGAGGTTTCCGTCACGCGGCTCAGACGTCGGCGACATCTCATGGATCTGGCATGGGGAACGAATGGCAGCCACGCCCGGCGGATGGCTCGCCTGCCGGGGGTTGACGTTAATAAGAAAGAGATGTAAAATCAAAAAATCTCGTACCACCAACGACATACTGCAACGGAGAGATCACCCCTGGGAGCGACTTCGACCACAAGCATTTTGGGGGCAGCGGTCAAAGGTTAATCTCGCGGTTGGCGGCAGAATAGTGAAGAGACAGCAGGAGAGGCGCGTGGTTGAGACGAGCTGGCTTCAGGCGGTCCGGTACGGTCTAAAGCGACTCACCTCCGGAGTGCGCCGGCTTCGGCTGAAGTGTCAAGCCCATCTCTTGATGAGACGGGTCGAAGGCCTCCCGCGAGCTCATAGAAGGCGCGCTAATAGAATAGGCCATACACTCGCTCTCCACCCAGACCTAGAGGCACGGGCCGTCGCTTCTGATCTGGTTGAGCTGTGGAGAGGTGCGGAGACTCGGCTTCCCCGCGATAAATCTGCACGTCCATCACGCGCGATGGTGGATCCCCGGTCTCCGTCCGATAACTGCTTCTTGGTGGGCATGCCGTTCAACCTTGAAGGAGTGGATGCTGCCGCACGGATGAAGCGCTTCGGATGGCTCGACATTCTCCTCGGCAGAGGTTTTCAGCTCTTGTTGGCTAACGTTGGTCTGCCCAACATACCCAGCGACTCACAAGCTCTGGCTCACATAGACAAGGCATTCACCGCTGTCCTGGCCGAACAGGGCGCCGCAACTCCCGCTGACCAGAGAGCACTCCTCCACAAGCTAAAGGTCATCAGGTCGGCCGTGCCCAAATCCGGTTTGTGGGACGCACTTCCGGAAGTCGACTCGTCGCCGCGGCGCGATGCCTTCGGGCCTTGGCGGCAGAGTATTGAGGCAGCGTTGACCACACTGGGTCCGGACCACGAGTTGCTTACGACCCTGAATCAGACCTGCGTCCGGAACGCTCCAGCGGATATTGTCTCAGGTATCCATATAGCTTACCTTGCACGGCGAATGGCGCAGCGCACCCTCAGAAGGAGCTCCTGCTTCGGTGTGGCGCTTTATGTCATTTGGTGCGCGGTTGAATTCGCGGCGTTGCAGACTTTGGGCATCACCGACCCACCCAGTCGGCTTGCGTCGGTGCTGTGGCTGTGCACACTTTTCCCGGTTTGGCATCTTGTCGCGAAGATGCGGTACCGCGTAGCTTGCATGGGCTCAGGCGCGCGGAGAGTGCTGGCTCCACCGGCCACGCCGGGCGATTTCGTGCTGTTCTTACGCGCCTTTTCAACGGACGACGAATATATTGAGGATCGCACGCCCTTCGAGTTTTCACGGGTGACTCCTTGGCTATTTCCCACGATAATACCCTTTCGGATGCGGCTCATCAAGTGTCTCGGGGGGCTCCGGCGGGTGATTGCGATCGCAGATCCTTCCCATCGGAACACCGGTGGAGACTACGGGCTCATCGCTTTGGCAGAGTCTCGATGGCAGCACAACGTGAAGCGAGCCGCGGCGCAGGCATCCCTCATCGTCGTGGATCTGAACGACTGTAGAAGTCCAGGATTCCAATGGGAGCTGGACGCGGTCCTTAGGCCGGAATACGCCACAAAGCTCATCTTCATCATGCCTTTCGGGCCAAGGCGTCTCTTCCAGGCGACAGAGCGTTTCTGGAGTCGCATCGGTGATCAAGTGATTCAAACCGAAGAGGCCTCGCAGAGACCTGCAAATCGGCCTGTTGCGCATCGAGGCTTTCACCTGCTGCCGCCTGTGGATCGATATGAGTTGGCTTGCAAGGCTATTCGCCAGCGCCTCCCGCACGTGTGGTTGCCGCGCTACTCATCTGATTCGTTGTTTCTGTTTCTCGAGAAGGGGCGTCGAGGACAGTTGTTGAACCATGCGCTGGATGAGACGGGAATCCCCGCGCGCGACCCGGCGCCGGAAGCGGCTCACCTTGCGGATCTCCGTCGAGAGTTCACAATGAATCCACACGCACGCCTGAAGGCGGCACTGATTCATCTTGGCGAAGTGCTTTTACTCGTTGCCGGGCAGCGATTTTTCTCTTGATGAAATTAAAGATAATTAGGGGGGACCGAGCTCGCACGCCACATGGAATGGGCGGATGCGATCGCGTGGCGGGCCGTCCTCTCCTGCCAGGAGGCCCGCGACGACGAGCGCATCCTGATGTGGCTCTATCACGTCCACATGGTCCAGCGCGCCTTTCTCCGCGTCTGGCGCCCAGATCAACGCCCGGCTCCGCACGCTGGGGAGTGAGCCCCCGTACGTCGACTACGTCGTCTGGGTATGGCAGGGCCAGCCCGCGGCCGACTGGCCCGAAATCGCGGAGTGATGGGCGCTCACCGGGCCGCCGGTGAGCCCGCCTCCGCGTAGCGACGGAAGAAGGAATCCGGTTTCCAGGCGGGCCGGGCGGGCGTGTCGGCGACGTCGAGGAGGAGCCGGCGCGTGATCTCCTCGTAGAGGGCGGCGGCGCCGAGGTCGACGGGCTGGTTGAGGTCATCCGACGGCGCGTGGTAACGCTTGGTGAGCCACTCCTTGAAGATCGCCTGCTCGGGCGTGTTGGGCTCGAAGCCGACGTCCATCATCAGGGCGGGGACGCCGTGGCGGATGAAGCTGTATTGATCGCTGCGGATGAAAACGTTGCGCTGCGGCTCCGGATCGGCGATCGGCTTGACCCCCAGAGAGCGCGCGATGGCGGCGGCGCGGTCGCCGAGATCGGACTCCGCGATCCCTTCGATCTTGAGGACCTTCAGGGGGACGATCGGCAGGAACATGTCCACGTTGATGTCCGCCACGATCGATTTCGGATCGACGGTCGGATGCGCGGCAAAATATTTCGATCCCAGAAGCCCTTTCTCTTCCGCGGTGACGAAGACGAAGAGGATCGAGCGCCGCGGCCTTGCGGGCGATTTTTGGGACGATTTTGGGGAATGATTGCCGCGGCCGCTCGCCGCCAGGTTGGCCGCCATGTCCAGCAGCAGCGCGCTGCCGGAGCCGTCGTCCATGGCTCCGTTGTAGATGCGGTCGCCGTTGATGGGCTCGCCGATGCCCACGTGGTCGACGTGCGCGGAGAGGACGACCACCTCGTTCTTGAGGGCCGGGTCGGAGCCCGGGAGCCGGGCGATGACGTTGGCCGACTCGACCTGGCTGTGCTTGACGGTGGCGTGCGTCTGGAGCGACACGGCGAGGGGGAAGCGCGGCAGGGGCTTGCGGTCCTTGCCCAGCGCGGCGATCTCCGCGAAGGTGTGGCCGGAGCCGGCGAAGAGCTTCTCGGCCTGCGCGGGGTTGAACGTCAGGAAGGTCTTGACCCCCGCGGTCTCGTTGAATTCGGGATCGGCGAGGTCCATGGCGGCGTGGGCACGGTTGAGCGACATCCGCGACCAGGGGATATCCATGGAGGCGGGATTCGGGATGGAGACGACGCCGATCACGCCGGCCGCGTGGAGCGCCTTCCAGCGCTCGCCGGCCGTCTGGTAGTGGGAGGAGAGGGGACCGGGAATCTCCGCGGGAGAGCCGTTGAGGAGCACGGCGATCTTGCCCTTGAGGTCGAGGCCGGCGAGATCGTCGTACCCCTTCTCCGGCACCCGCAGACCGTATCCCGTGAAGACGAGAGGCGCCGTGATCTCTTCGGGGGCGAGGTCGATGCGGGCGCTGAAGAAGGCGTCCTCGCCGAGGGAGAGGGGCTCGATCCGGCCGTCGCGCACGAGCGCGGCCGAGGAGCGGCTCTCGTCGATCTCGCGCTGGACGAATCGCACCGGCTGATAGAAGCCCTGGCTGCCGGCCGGCTGCAGGCCCGCCTTGGTGAGCTGGTCGACGATGTAGGCCTCGGCCTTGCGCAGGCCGGCGCTCCCCGTGTCGCGCCCCTCCATCTTGTCGTCCGCCAGGACCTGGACGTGCTTCCACCAGGTCTTGCCGTCGAAATGCATGGTGGCGGGCGGAGCGGCGAACAGGCTCGTGGCCAGGGCGGAGATCGCGGCGAGCAGCAACAGGGTCGAGCGCATGAGGGGGCCTCCTGTATTGAATACGGGGGGAAGCATATCAGCGACTGGTCCAGAGTGTCTGTGCCACTCGGTCCGTTAACCCTCATCACCCCGCCGGCCGATACGGCACGCTCAAGCTCCCCTGCATCCAACCGATCAGCAGGTCGCCGTCCCAGCTCCCGAACCAGAAGTTGACGGGCCAGGGCTGGCCGCGGTCGATCTCCCCCTGGAGCGAGCCGGCGGGGTCGACCACCCTCTGCGGGCCGTTGACGTTGAACGCATAAGTGAGTTGGAAGGCCAGCTTGGTCTCGATGCGCGAGGCCCAGAAATCGATCTGCCAGATGCGGGTGTGGATCTCCTGGATGCGGGTGTCGAGGCTCTCGATCTCCGCCGGATCGGTGGTCGCGGACCGCCAGGCCTCCAGGCCCGCGATCAATTTGCGCAGGTACTTCACCCGGTCCTGGAAATAGACGGCGCCGTCGAAGGCGCGGATCGCCGCCTGCGCCGGCGTGGAGCTGGAAGAGAAGGCCACCGGCAGACGGCGGGCGTAGGTCTCCGGGTCCTCGATCTCCCAGATCTTCTGCTCGGGGCTCGCGGGATTGAGATAGTCCTCGGCGGTGATCAACAACGATTCTTCTCCCACCGGTCCCTGGCGCAGGGCGAGCTGGAAGGGGTTCACCACGAAGGCCATGTTGTCGTCCGAGCCCACGATGTTGTTGCGGCTGTCGTAGGTGGGGCCGGGGAACGGCGGGTTCGTCCCTTCGAGATACAGCCGGGCCCCCACCAGGGCGTCGCGCGCCGGGCCGAAATACGGCTTTCCGTCGAAGAGCACGTCGTTGACGTCCACGCCGACGTGGATCCCCATCTCCTGCGCCGGCGGGCGCAGGTTGCGCTCGAGGAACTTGCAGTCGTCGATCTGGGTGCGGATCACCTGGTCGAGCGGATCTTCCCCCACCAGCGCCAGGGTGTAGCCGGAGACCCCCCGCTGCTCGTTGGTGGGGTCCGGATCGGTGGCGATCCGGCACATGAAATAGCCCTGGAACTGGATTTCCAACAGCTTGGCGATCGTCGTCATTGGGCTCTCCTGCCTCAAGGGGACACCACGAATTGCGGGAGCTGGCCGATCTGATAGATGCGGCGCATGTTGTTGGTCATGGCCGTGGCGCTCTCATGGACGAAGCGGAGCTGGCGGTCGAGGAACGGCTCGTCGTCCGGGGTGCGGGCGACGGCGGCGAGGTCGGCCTTCGTCAGGACCGCGAGATCGTCGGTGATCTTCCGCAGCCGGCCGAGGAAGAATTCGATGTTGCCGAGCGCGGAAGGATCGCGCAGCAGCTTTCGGTCCTCGTCGCTCAGCTCGAAGCTCGGGCCCGTGGTGTGCTCGCCGTCGCCCGAGGCGGTGTAGGCCATGATCTCCGCCAGCGGCCGCAGCAGCATGGTCATCATCGGCCCGAACGCGTTCTCCTGGAGGGCCGA
Organism: Thermoanaerobaculia bacterium; assembly: GCA_036497345.1. Classification (GTDB taxonomy): domain Bacteria; phylum Acidobacteriota; class Thermoanaerobaculia; order Multivoradales; family UBA5704; genus DATARR01. The sequence continues at coordinate 4,982 of DASXJP010000478.1, read as the reverse complement.
GCTGAAGAACGGATACGACTGCCCGGCCTGCGGCTGGAAGTCGGCGTAGAGCGCCGTCAACAGGAACAGCAGCGTGGCGTAGGTGTAATTGAACAATTCGAAGAGATCCCGGGCGAAGGGATTGCTGATGGCGCCCCCGTTCGGGTTCACCGGCACGGGCAGGGAGGGATCGAAGCGCGGGTCCCTGGCGAGCAGGGCCACGAGCTGATCGTGGACGTCGAAGAAGCGGAGGAAATGGCTCTGGAAATCCGGCGGCGCGTCGATCCCCTCGCCCTCTTCGACGATCAGCTTCAGCGCCTGGAGAGTCGTGGGAAGATCGGTGATCGGAAAGACGTTGATCTGATATTCGACCGGCACGAACACCTGCCGTTTGGGATCGCCCGTGTAGAGGTTCCAGCGCGAGGCGAGGAAGCGGAAGAGGTACTCCACCTGATCGTAGAGCTCCTGGATGGTGCCCGGCCGCAGCGTCTCGTCGGAGACCGAGCGGAGGTTGGCGCCGAGCTGTGCCATCTCTTTCTGCGCCTCGGCCAGCAGCTCGTCCGGGATGCGGGTCGCGGCGAGCGGGAAGAGGAGCGGCCGGTCGCGGACCTCGCCGCGCAGCCGCTGGCCCAGCGAGGTGCTGGGGTACTGCCCCTCGCAGGAGAAGCACCAGGCCGGGATAGGGTCGCCGTGCTCCTGGAGGGTCGCGAGGGACGGGCTCTCGAAGCAGACGAAGCGCTGGATCACCGGCAGATTGAACCGCTCGAACATGAACGGGATGTCGCACGGCTGGTCGGGCAGCGACTTCCCCTCCTTGAGGTTGCGCCCCAGGTAGTAGGAGAACTGGAGGGGGATGTTCTGGCGGTCGAAGAACGGCTCGGCGCCGATGGCGGTGAGCATGCCGTTGACCAGCGCCAGGTGCTCCATCTCCTGCCGCGCCACCATGTAGACCGTCGACTGCCAGCGGCGGACCGCCTCGAACTGGGCGGGCGTGCAGGTCTCGTCCGGGCGCTTCTTCATCGAGAACGCGGCATAGAGATACTGGATCATGAGCTGTTGCTCGATCTCGGCGGCCTCGCGCAGGAGGTACACCAGCAGGTTTCGGAGGCTGGGAGGGGGCGTATTCGTCGCATCGGCCATTCGCTACGCTCCTTATGCTCGCCCGGATGGGCCCCGGGCCGTCGCCGACCGTGAAACAGGAGGTGCTTAGATTGCACGGAATCGGCGGCGGGCGCAAGCCCCCGGGGGCAGGTCCGAATCGTCGTGGACCCCTCGACGGCGGGGATCCCCGCTACGTTACCTTGACCCTGGTGAGGAGCGGCGGCGACAACCTCCCGGGCTCGATCCCGGGTGTGGTGACAAAAGGCACACAGCAGAGTAGTATCCTGGCATGAAGCCGTTCCGGTGGAGCCCGGAGAAGAACGAAACACTCAAGGCTGATCGCGGTGTTTCGTTCGAGAGCATCGTGGTGGCCATCAGCTCTGGCGGCCTGCTCGACATCCTGGCCCATCCGAACCCGGCGAGGTATCCGCGGCAGCGAATCCTCGTCGTGGCTTCGGACAACTACGTCTTTCTGGTTCCGTTCGTCGAGGAGGAGGACTATCTCTTCCTCAAAACCATCATCCCGAGCCGCAAGGCGACGCGGGACTACTTGAGCCAAGGTGAGCCTGATGCCAAAGACTGACGCGTATGAGCTCGAAATTCTCAGCGCCTTCGAGGAAGGGAGGCTCAAATCGGTGGCTACCAAGGCTGAGCTCGACAAGATCAAAGCGGCCGCCCGAGCCACCGCCATCAAGGACCGGCGGGTCAACATCCGCCTGTCGTCCGTCGACCTGAGCGACATCCAAGCCAAAGCGCTTGAGGAAGGGGTTCCGTACCAGACCCTCATCGCTAGCGTTCTCCATAAGTATGTGACGGGTCGTCTTGCCGAGCGCTCGGTGCCACGTGGGAAGCAAACGTCCAGCCGGACGCCGAAGCGGCGCGGGTGAGGGTTGCGGCCATCTGTCCCCGTTATCCTCTAAGCATACAGGGGAAAGCGGCGAAAAACTAATCTCGAGGTTAGTTCTACTTTGTTAGACTGGCGTAGGGTGTCTTGCCTTTAGGTGCCCTAGACGGCTATCGCGCCCCGCTGGGGCTCGGAGGGGAACCTGGATCGCAACCCAGCCCGTTGGGCTGGGCTAAGGGAGCCCGGGCCTTCGGCCCGGCAGGCAGGCGATTTCTTTGGGGTTTGGTAGCTCCAGCGCTGGATTACGTTTCCGGCGCGTGGTCGGCTTGAGGCCCGAAGGGGCCGCTTTAACTTAGCCCAGGGCATCGCCCTGGGGAAGAGGTGGAAAACCCATCCCAAAGCGGCCTGAAAGGCCGCGCTAGGCAACTTGCGATGCGTCGCGAGCGAGGGCAAAGTCACGTGGTGGGCGGCCCGGGTCGAGCACTACCTGGTGGCTCCGTCGCGGGAAGCGTCGCCGTCTCAGTGGCGGACCGAGGTGGCCATCCTCCTTCGCACGTAGAGTGACACCACGATGATTCAAGTCGGGCGGGTTCGCGAAATCGTGCGGTATCCCGTCAAGTCCATGGCTGGAACCGCGATGGATTCGGTATTTCTTGGCTGGTACGGGCTCGCCGGGGATCGACGATTCGCCTTCCGGCGTGTCTGCGCTGCAAGATGGTCAACATCGATCCGGAGACGGGAGAGCAGGACGCGCGCGTCATGAAGACGGTCGTGCGCCTCAGCAAGAACTACGCCGGCGTGTATGCAACGGTGGTGCGAACCGGCACGGTCCGTGTCGGCGATCGAGTGACCCTTGCAGAGGCGTCTGCTATCAGGTAAGCGCGTACGGTTGTTGCGCCGCCGAGCGAGCAATTGCGCTCAGCGACCCGCGTACCGCAGCCCGATCCGGAAAGAGCGGCCGGGGCCGGGGAAGCCGATCAGCGTCTGGTATTGCTTTTCCGTGAGATTGTCGATCCGCCCCCGGACCTCCCACGGCCCGGTCAGCCGCCAGGTGCCGGCGAGCCCCAGCAGGCCGTAGCCGGCCACGGTGTCGCGGTCCGGCACGGGGATCTGCTCGTCGAAGCTCTGGGAGACGGCCTGGCTGTCGAGCTGAAGGGTGAGGCGCGGCGACGGCCGCCAGTCCAGCCGGGCTCCGCCCACCCACTTCGGCCGATGCCGGAGCTGGACGTGCGTCTTCACGTCTTCCACCTCCTGCCAGGTGGCGTTGGCCTGGAGGGAGAGGCTCGCCCAGGGGCTCCAGGACGCCGTCCCCTCCACGCCTCGGGCCGCCACCTCGGCGCGATTGACGTGCAGGAAGCTGGCGAAATCGAAGTCGATGAGATCGGTGTAGCGGTTGTAGAAGGCGGTGACGCCGGCGCTGGCCCGCCCGGAGGAGAATTCACGCTCGATCCCGAGATCGCCGCCGAGGACCTTTTCCGGACGGAGCGCGGGATTGCCGCCGAGGGCCCGCGGGCTGGCGAGGGCGAAGAAGCTCGGCTGTTTCCAGGCCCGGCCGGCGGAGGCGTGGAGGCGGAGCGGTCCCTCTCCCGGGCGCCAGCTCACGCCCAGCCGCGGGCTCAACTGGTTGGCCTCGTCCTCCGGCGCGTCGAAGCGCGCGCCGAGCTCGTAGACCGCGTCCCCCCGTTCGGCGATCAGCTCGGTGTAGGCGCCGGGGAGGGTGCGGGTGATCGAATAATCGCCGGCGACGCGGCCGCCGAATTGCGGCGGCAGGAGGAGGACGCTGGCGTTGTCCCCGGTCTCCCGCTGCACGTCCAACCCGGCGCTCCAGCGCAGGCCGGCGCCCGTGTAGAGGGCCGACGACCAGCCGGCGCGGGCGACGGTATAGCGGGTGGATTCGACCGAGGGCGGCACCTGGGGAAAGACGGCCGGGCTGTCCGTGTCGCGGTCGTGACGATAGAGGGCGAAGGTGAGCTTGTCGCGGTCCCCGCCGGCGCCGCCGAAGGCGAGGTCGGCGCTCAGGGAGGCCTCCTGATGAGAGGAGTGGCGGAGCTCGCCGGAGCCGTAGAGGGGGCCGCCGGAGGCGTCGGGGTAATCGTCGCCGCTCCAGGTGGCGTAGCGGGTCCTCACCTGCAGGCGGGTGCCGCCCAGAGGGACCGCGAGGTTGGCGTGGACGTTCGACTCTCGGAACCGCTCCTCCGCCACCCGGTGCTCTTCCTGCTCCCAGGTGCCACCCACGAAGTAGGTGGCGCTTCTCAGCGAGCCGGAGAGGGCGCCCTGCGCCAGGCGTAGCGAGGCGTCGCCGCCCAGGGCCTCGGCCTCCACGGCCGGCGGGCCGGTCTGCCCCGAGCGGGTGACGAAGTTGATCACCCCCGAGAGGCCGGTCGAGCCGTAGAACGACGAGAGGGGGCCGCGCACCACCTCGATGCGCTCGACCGCGAAGGCCGGCAGCCCCTCCAGGTTGAAGGCGTCGCCTACCTGATAGGTGGGATCGTTGAGCGGCACGCCGTCGAGGAGCACCAGGGTGAAATTGGGATCGCCGCCGCGGATCTGCGCCGTGGTGAAGCCGCCGCGGGTGCCGTTGCTGGTGACGTCCAGGCCGGGGACGAAGCGCAGCAGATCGGCCGCGGTGCGGGCGCCCGAGGCGGTGATGGCGTCGCGGTCCAGCACGGTCACCGAGCCCGTGGCCGAGGAGAGGGGGCGCTCGCGCACGGTGGCGGTGGAAAAGAACGTCTCCGCCGGCTCCTGGGCCGGCGGCGGCGTCTGAGCGTGGGCGCCGGGAGCGATCCCGAGCGCCGCCAGGAGGAGAAGCGGGCAGAGGCGTCTTCTTGGACAGGGCATCCGGTGTCGGCTCAGGTCAGGGTGTCTTTGAGGGCTGCTTTAAGTATATCTGGGAAGCCGGCTTCTTGTCAGGGTGGGTGGAGGGACGGGAGAGATCCTCCTGCCGCAAGCGGCACCCAAGAGGGGTGAAAATTCCGTAGGGGCGGCCCTATGTGGCCGCCCTGGGCGGGGGGCCTGCTCCGGCCCTACGACCCCACCCACCCAGGGCGGCCACATAGGG
>DASXJP010000477.1:0-1982 GCA_036497345.1 Thermoanaerobaculia bacterium | reverse complement strand
TCTGGGGCAGCGAGTTCTTAAGGGAGTCCGCGGAGGCGGGCAGGGCCCCGGGGCGGGAGGCGCCGTTTCGCTCGATCGGGCCGACCCCGATCTGGGCCAGGGGGTCCTGCAGGCGGGTGAGCTCGATCAGGTCGTTGTTGGGGCCCGGCTGGTTGATGATCCCGTTCAGGCCCTTGACGGTGGGGACGGCGTCGTGGGCGAAGCCGCGCAGGCGCTTGGCGAAGGGGTGGAGCTTTCGGGCGACCGGGCGGGTGGCGTTGATCAGCGGCTGGACGTCGTCAAGCGCGGCGCGCAGGTTGACCGCGGTGGTGTTGAACTGGCGCATGAAGTCCGGCAGCTGGCCGACCGCGGAGGCGAGCGAGGCCTGCTGGGAGCCGATCGTGCCGAGCATCCCGTTCAGGTTCGCGACCGCCGAGGAGATCTCCGGCGAGCGCGCGTCGAGGGTGGAGGTGAGGCCGGCGGCGTCCACCACCAGGCCCTCCAGGTTGGCCTGCTGGGAGTTGAGCTCGCCGAAGACCCGCCGGGAGGTGGAGAGGAAGGGGTTTAGGTAATAGAAGCCGCGGTTCGCCTTGGCGCCGACCCCGTCGTAGGCGCGGGCGAAGCCCCGGATCACCTCCTGGAGGTGGGAGACGGTGGGCTTATCGAGGGTGTTGAAGAGCTGGTCGAGGTCGACCTCCGAGGTGGTGTCGGCCTGGGTGATCTCGCCGCCGGAGGAGAGCGACTTTCCGTCGGGGTGGGTGGGCAGGGAGAGATCGACGTAGCGGTTGGCGATCCCCGAGAGCGACTGGGAGCGGACCGTGGCGTGGGTGCCATCGGGCAGCGGGGTGTAGGCGCCATCGGAGATCTCCAGCTTGACCAGGGCCTGGCCGTCGTCGGAGAGGGAGATGTCCGAGATGGAGCCCACCGGTACTCCCGCGACGTCCACCCGGTTCCCCTTCACCAGCTGAGCCGCGCTCTCGAACGACGCGGTCACCGTGTAGTTGCCGCCGGAGCCGAAGAGCAGGAGATAGAGGACGATCAGCGCGGCGAGGGCGAGGGTGACCAGCACCGCGTAGCGGCGAATCCGTTGCCATCTTTCCTCCTCGGGAGCCCCGTCCGCCCCCGGCGAGTGCGCCTCCATCCGTCTCCGGATCCTATGAACCGACCTGACGAACCGCGCCGGGAACATCCCCATCTGTGAGGAATCTCACACCACTGATACGGTCGCGACGATGGATCGATGGATGGAAGCTTCTCCGCTGTTTCGGGAGCGCCCCCGGTCGACACAGGTCATCCTCGGTCTGGTGGTCCCGACCGCCCTGGGAGCCGTGGCGGGGATCTTGCTCGGCGTCTCGGCGGCGGCCTACTGGGCGATCGGCCTGATCGCCTTCATCGGCGGAATCCTCGCCGGTTTCGAGCACGCGGATGCCTGGGACGGCGCCGGCCGCGGACTTGTCGGCGGCACGCTCTACGGAACCGGGCTGCTCGTCGCACACGCGATCGCAGGCACCGATGCGAAGGTCTCGCTGCCCGGCTTCGAGCCGATCCTGGTCGTCTTCACGGCGATCATCGGCGTGCTCCTGGGTGCGCTCGGGGGCAGGATCCGAGGCAGCGCCATGGAGCGCAGGGGGCTGCCGGCCCCCCCGACTCGCCGAAAGGCCGCCTAGGGGAGCTCGTCGGGCAGCACGATCCGCTGGTCGTCGCCCTCACCGACCACCTCCGGCTCGACCGCCTTCACCTCACGGCGCCTCGCCGCATCGAGTGCCTCCTCGGCATTGGCGAATCCGATCAGCGACTCCAGGTGCTTGATGGTCGGGAAGACCAGTGACAGCTCGCCCGCATGGTGCATGTCGAGCGCATCCTGCGGCCCGAACCAGCCTGCGTCGACGGTCTCTGAGCCATCGGGCTCCGGAGGAGAGTGGGCGGGGGCCAGCGCCAGGTAGAAGCGCGTGTCGAAGCGGATCGGCACCACCTTCGGCGTGATCCAGCGCGAGTACGCGACC
>DASXJP010000476.1:0-18053 GCA_036497345.1 Thermoanaerobaculia bacterium | reverse complement strand
AGCGAGAGGAGCGCCGCGTCCTCGCGCGCCAGGGCGATGCGATAGAGGGCGCAGGCGATCCCCGCGGCACCGTAGGTGACCGAGGCGCGCGGCGGCTCGGGGAGGCCGTCGCGGAAGAGCGGCCTCTCCACCCCTACCCGTTCCAGCACGCGGGCGAGCGCCCCTTCGGCCGCCAGGCTTCCGGCCGGACCGCTTCTCAGAGAATACCGGGGAGGCTCGACCGCTCTCAGGGAGGCCGCGAAATCGGCCACCGAGGCGAACCGCTCCGCGGGGCTCTTGGCGAGGGCCCGCGCCAGGACCGGCTCGACATCCGGCCAGGGATCGGCCTCCCGCAGGGCGAAGGGGAGCGGCGGCTCCTCGACGATCTGCCGCAGCATCTCGTCCCTGGCGAGCTTGAAATCGTGCGTGGGGGCGCCCGCGATCAACTGAAAGAGGAGCGCCGCCAGAGCGTGCTGCTCCCCCGCGGGCGAAGCAGCGGGCGGCTCCTCGCCCGCCCGGACGGCCGCCGCGTATTCGGGCTCGAAGTAGAAGGCCACGCCCGCCCGCCCGGGATCGCCCGGCAGGCCCTCGGCGAGCGACAGGCCGAAGTCGATCAGGTGGATCTCCCCCGCCGGTCCCACCAGGACGTTGCGGGGATGGATGTCGGCGTGGATCACCCCCCGCTCGTGCAGCCGGGCATAGGCGGCGAGCACGGCCCGGCAGAGCGCCAGCAGGCCGGCGCGGTCCCCCCGGCGGCGCAGCTCGGCGGCGGCCGTGGACGCGTCCACGCCGGGGAGCCACTCCACGGCCAGCCAGTGGCGCCCGTCGAGATCGCCCGTGACCAGCAGCCGCGGCGCGATCTTTCCAGAAAGTCCGCCCAGCCGTTCCAAAACCGCCGCCTCCCGCGCGAAGGCCTCCTGGTTCTTCCCTCGGGCGGCGGGGCGCTCGATCTTCAGGGCCGCCGCGCCGCTCTGTCCCCCAATCTGACCCCTCACCAGGTGCAGCTCGGTGTCCTCCAGGGCCTGCACGCATTCCAGCACCTCGAAGCCCGCGACGCGGTCGCCGGGCTTGAGCGCGGGGGCGATCCCCCCCGCCTCGTCGGACCCCTCGGCGACCAGGAAGCCGGCGGCGAGGAGCCTTTCGAGCAGCGGATAGGCCTCGACCAGGGTGCTCTCGGGATCGAGGTCCCGCGCCTGGCTGTAGCGGATCACGGCGTCGACGATGGTGCGGGGGGTCTTGAGCTCAGCCAACAGCGCCGCCGACGCCGCGTCGAGGAGGCGCGACGGGGTGCGCGCCCGCGGATGGGTGATGGCCCAATCCCCATCATTGGGATCGAGCCGCCGGCGCACGTCCTCCGGCAGCTCGGCCACCGGCACCAGGATCACGTCCGGCGAGAGGAGGATGGGATCGGTGATCGCCACCGGTCAGCGCCCTCCCCATTGACTGGCGGCGGGGGTCCAGGAGGAAGGGTCGACCCCCTCCAGGCGCAGGCGCTCCACGGCGTAGCGCCAGGGCTCGACCTCCTCGCCCGCGCCGCGGGCGGCGAGCAGGGCCCGCGCCAGCCGGTGGGTGAGCCAGAGCCGCCAGCTCTCCCGGCCCCCCCAGGGGTCGCGCTCGCTCACCGGCGGGTCCATCCCCCAGGAGAGGAGCCCGTCGCCGGCGATCTCCGAGGTGAACGGCACCCCGTGGGCGGCCACCCCGGCGAGCCGCGTTTCCACGGCCCGCGCGGCCTTCTCCAGGCGCTCGAAGGTGGGAAAGTAGGCGACGATCTTGTCCGGACGCAGCAGCCCGGCGGCGCCGGCGCCGATCTTGAACTGGCCCGCCCGCGCGGCGGCGAGCGCCGCGAGGATCGCTCCGAACCCCTCGGCCAGCGCCTCGGGCGCGGGGCTGACGTAGAGCTTCCAGGTCGCGCCCCCGGGATCGCCGGCGGGCTCGGCCGCGCGGGAGCGCCAGCTCAGCCAGGCCTCGGACGGCGGCGAGGGGCGCCACGTCCGGTCGAGGAGCTTGCGGTGGGCGCCGCCGGGAGCGATCCCGAGATGGGCCTGCACGGCCTCGGGGCCGGGGAGGAGCTTCCGCCAGCGGGGGGTGAGCGGCCGGCGGTTGTAGCCGTAGAGGCGGAAGGAGAGACGGAGGGGATCGTCGATCACCAGCGCCTGGCCGTAGCGCAGGGCCGCGAGGGACAGCTCGGCGAGGCGCCCCCCGTTGGCGAGAGCTTCGCGGACCTCGAGGGCGGCCGGGCCCCAGACGAAGCCCCCGTCTTTCTCGATCTCCAGGACGCCGTCCGCGATCAGCCGCGCGATCGTGCGGCCGGTCGCCTCGCCGAGGGCCGACCGCACGTAGGACGGCAGGGGCCCGGGCTCCCGCAGCGTGAGGAAGAGCAGGGCCGTGTCGCGGTCGACCGCCTTGACGCCCAGCGCCGCATTCGATCCTTCCGGCGGCCGGGGGCGCAGGATGCCGTAGAAGCCCGGATCGTGCGGCAGGCGGTCGAGAGCGCGGCGTTCCTCGGGCGCCAGGCGGTCCCACAGCACCAGCTCGTAGGCCGGATTGGCGCGCAGCTCGCGCCCGAGGAGGTCCTGCATGACGGCTCGCCGGTCCTAGAGCCCGGCCGCGGACCCCTGGGCCATGCGATCGCGGAGCTGGGCCTGGAGGAGGACCAGGGCGTCGCGGTCCAGCTCCCCGGCCCGCTTGGGCCTGGGCCTGGGCCCGGGCGCCGAGCCACCTCCGCAGCCGGGGCCTTTGGGGCCCGGGGGGCCCGGCTTCTTCGTGTTGTCCGGACACTTGCCGCCTTTATCCAGCGTGTCCTGTGGGCATCCGGCCCAGAGACCGGCGTCCGATTCGGGGACGACAGCGGGGAAGATCTTGCTCGTCAGCTCCTCAGCCTTGAAAGCCACCTCTCACCTCCTGGGAAGATACCCGATCTGTGCGGGCGTCCGGATGACCGACTTCGAGAAAAGCCCCGCCGTCACCGGATCGCCACACGTTCATGGGGACTCGAATACCGGCATTATAACGGCTACTGGAGTGTGAGCATGCCGATATCCCCCTCTTCGCTCGCCCGGGAGACGACCAGGGTCCGGCCGTCGGGCGAGACGCAGTGGGAGACGAACGAGGAGTTGGGGGGCAGCGCGAAGATCTCGCGCAGGCTCCGGGTGGCCACGTCGATGGCGAGCAGCCGCCCCTCCTCCCGGGCGAGGAGGGTCTTGCCGCCGGGCATCCAGATCGGGACCTCGCCGCGGTCCGTCAGCCGCGTATAGCTCCGGGAGGCGGGCGAGTAGAGGACGACCCCGGGCGCGGAGCGCGCGTCCCGCGTATCGGCGACGCCCGCCACCCATTTCCCATCCGGGGACCAGGAGACGGCGTCGAAGAGCTCTCCGGCCTCCCCCATGGGGGGGAACGGCACGGGATGCCGCCGCTCCAGCGGCAGCGCGAGGTCGACGAGCGCGCCTCCCCGCCCGGGCACGATGAGGGCGAGCCACCGGCCGTCCGGCGAGCCGACGGGATAGGCCACCGTGCCGTCGCTGGCCCGGGTGACCGGCTCCAGGCCGCTGCCGTCCGCCTGGATGCTCCAGATTCCGTAGGTGCCGCTGCGGTCCGACTGGAAGAGGAGGCGCGAGCCGTCCGGCGACCAGCGGGGGTAGCGGTCCCGGAACGCGTCGTTCGTGAGCTGGCACAGAGCGCCGCCGTCCAGGCGGACGACGAACAGATCCTCCTGGGGGATGGAGGTGTGGAACGCGATCCACTGCCCATCCGGCGAGATATCGCAGGAGCGGATGCCGCGCGAGCCTTGCGTCACCGGGTCCAGCCGTCCCACGGCGAGCCTTCCGGGCTCCAGGGAGGCGCGCTCGAGATTCGTCCGGCTCTCGCTGGTGGCGTACAGGACGTGCCGGCCGTCTCTGGAGAGGCTCGGCAGGCCGTTCCATTCCGAGGGGGCCGTGATCGCCTCCGGGGCTCCGGTCTTCCGGCCGGACCCCTCGTCGACCGGCACCCGCCAGAGATTCATGCTGCCGCCGCGATTGCTGGCGAAGTAGAGGTATTGCCCGTCCGGCGACCAGACCGGGCTCCAGTTCAGGTAATTGTCCCGCAGCACGAGGACCGGCTTCCCCCCGCCGGCCAGGATCGTCCAGAGGGCTCGCGCGCTGCCGGTGTCGATCCCCCAGTACGCGATCCGCTGGCCATGGGGGGACCAGCTCGGCTGCACGGCGTCCCCCTCCGTCAACCGGCGCTTGACGCCCGTGGCGACCTCCACGCGCCAGATCTCGCTCCGGGTCTTGCGCACCCGCGGATCGGAGACCCCCTCCGTGGCCACCAGGATCTCCCTGCCGTCCGGCGACCAGGCGGGGCTGAAGCCGAAATCGGTGAGGCGGCGCACCGACTCCCCCGTGGCTCCCATCAGGAAGACGCCGCCCCCGTCGCGCTCGGAGCGGAAGGCGATGGTGCCGCCGTCGGGAGAGAAGGCCGGCTGGGTGTCGTCCGCCGGCGAATCCGCCGTGAGGTTGCGCGGATTGCTGCCGCCGATCCGCTGCGAGTAGATGTCCTGATTCCCCGGCGACGTCTCCTTGACGTAGACGAATTCGTTGCCATTGGGCGCCACGCTGGGGAAGGTCTCGCTCCCCTCCTGATCGGTCAGCCGGGTGAAGGTCACCTGCACCGGCGGCGCCCCGGCCGGCCGGCCGGGACGCGACAGGAGATAGACGGCCACGATCAGCGCCACGACCCCCAGGCCGGCCGCGACCCAGATCCACGGCGGGGTCCGGCGCGGGGGCGGCTGCGCCCCCACGATCCAGGTGGTCGCGGTCGCCGCGCCTTGCAGGGTGCGCAGGTCCGCGATCGCCTCCTCGGTCGAGGAGTAGCGGCCCTCCGGCGCCTTGGCCATCAGCCGTTCGACGATCCGCGCCAGCTCGGGGGGCGTCTCCGGCCGCAGCTCGCGCACCGGCTGGGCGCTCTCATGGAGGATCGAATAGATCACCGCCTGCTCGCGCTCGCCGCGGAACGGCCGCCGGCCGGTCAGCATCTCGTAGAGCACCACGCCGAGCGACCAGAGATCGGTGCGCGGGTCCACGTCGTCCCCCCGCGCCTGCTCGGGGGACATGTAGGCGGGCGTGCCGGCCGAGGAGCCGGAGCGCGAGATCGCCGCCGAGCCGGCCAGCTTGGCGAGGCCGAAGTCGAGGACCTTCACCACGCCGTCGCTGGTGAGGATCAGGTTGGCCGGCTTGATGTCGCGGTGGACGATGCCGTTGCGGTGGGCCTTGGCGAGGCCGCGGGCGATCTGCAGGGCGACGTCCACCGCCTCCTCGACGGGCAGGGGAGCGCGCTCCAGCCGGCGGCGCAGGGTCTCGCCGTCGTAGCAGGGCATGGCGATGTAGAGGCGGCCGTCCGGCCCCTCCCCCATCTCCAGGATGGTGCAGAGATTGGGATGGTCGAGGCTCGACGCCGCCCGCGCCTCCTGCTCGAAGCGGAGCTTCGCCTCGCGGTCGCGGGTCAGCTCCGGGGGGAGGAACTTGAGGGCGACGATGCGCGCCAGGCGCGTGTCCCGCGCCTTGTAGACCACGCCCATGCCGCCGCCCCCCAGGATCTCCAGGATCTCGTAGGGGCCCACCGTCTGCCCGTGGAGCCCCTCCCGGGTGTCCGGCTCCGGCAGCGGCGGCGGCGGGAGCGGCGCGGGGATCTCGACCACCGTGCGGTCCGGGTCCGAGGCGCGGGACGGGGTGGCCAGGCCGGCGGCGAGCCGCCGCAGCTCGGCGCTCATCGCGTCCATGCTCGCGGTGCGGTCCTCCAGGCGCTTCGCGAGAGCCCGCTCGACGAGCCGCTCCAGGGCCGGCGGCGCCCCGGGGCGGAGGCTGGCCATCGGCCGCGGAGCGCGCCGCAGGATGGCCTTCACCGTCTCCGTCTCGGAGTCCGCCTCGAAGGGGGAATGGCCGGTCGCCATCTCGTAGATCACCACCCCCAGCGACCAGACGTCGGTGCGCGGGTCGGGCTCCTCGCCATGGAGCTGCTCGGGGGACATGTAGCCGGCCGTGCCCACCGTGGTGCCGGCGCGGGTGAGGCGCGACTGGTCGGAGAGCTTGGCGATGCCGAAGTCGACGATCTTCACCCGGCCGTCGGGAGCGACGATGACGTTGGCCGGCTTGACGTCGCGATGGACGATCCCCCGGCCGTGCGCGCGGGCGAGGCCGGCCGCGATCTGCTCGGCGATCTCCACCGTCTCCTCCAGCGGCAGCGGCCCGCGGGCGATGCGGTCGCGCAGCGTCTCCCCCTCGCAGAGCGCCATGGCGATGAACAGGGCGCCGTCCGGCGTCTCGTCGATCTCGTAGACCGTGCAGATGTTGGGATGGTCGAGCGCCGACGCGGCCTTGGCCTCGCGGATGAAGCGCCGCTTGTGCTCCTCCGCCGCGCCGCGCTGGGACGACAGGAACTTGAGCGCCACCGGCCGGTCGAGCTTGAGGTCGATCGCCCGGTAGACCACGCCCATGCCGCCCCCCCCGAGGCGATCGAGGATCCGGTAGTGAGAGACCGTGCTGCCGATCAACGGGAGCCTTCCTGGCCTGAAAGGTGAATCGAGAGGCCGGCGCCAGCCTGCTCTGGGGTTGCTAGGCGCGGGAGTGTACCAGAGCTCCCCCTCACCCCACCCCTCCACCTCCGGAATCCCACCCGGGAAGGTGGTGCCCGGCGCGCGAGGTTGGGGCAAATTCTCTTCAGGGCATCCAGGCCGGATGCCCCGCGGACCGAGAGGAAGAGACCATGAAGGAGCTGAGAGTACGCGACCTGATGTCCGATCACGTCATCAGCGTCCACCCTGGCGACAGCGTCGACAAGGTTTACGACGCGATGACCGAGCGCGGCATCCGTCACATCGCGGTGATCGACGACGCAGGCGATCTGGTGGGGTTGGTCTCGCACCGCGACCTGCTGCGGCACGCCCTGATCGAGCGCTCGGACCTGCCCTTCTTCATCCAGCGGGCGGTGCTGCGCCGCACCCGCACCGACGAGGTGATGACCTCCGAGGTGGAGACGGCCGAGCCCGACCTGCCGCTCCACGAGGCGGCCCGCATCATGTTCGAGAACAAGCTCGGCTGCCTCCCCGTGGTGGAGGGGTGGCGGCTGGTGGGCATCCTCACCGAGTCGGATTTCGTGAAGCACTTCACCGGCCGTCACGCCAACGACAACGGGCGGCCGCACTGAGATCGACCGCCCTTGCAGCCCTCTCCCGCCGGCAGGGTAGAAGAGGGCCGCTTCCGCGGGTCAGATCCGCGGTCTCGCGAGAGTCTCCTGGAGCTGCTGGCGGAGCAGCGCCAGCGTGGCGCCGGAGGCCTCGCGTTTCCTGTGGCCGTGCTCTTCGCCTCCTTGACAGTTGGCGGTCTGGTTGTCGCCCGTCGTGACCGTGGGCGTGCAGTCCATATCGGTGTGGTGCGAGCAATCGCCGCAACCCTGCGTGTGATGCGTGCAGTCACCGCAACCCTGCGGGGGCTTCGTCTGCTCGTCGCAGCCTTCCTGGCCGCTCCCCGACAGCTTCACCATGAGATCTCGCGATTTGAAGCTCATGTCACCTCCCTGGAGGAAAGTCTCCGGTGTATATATCAACGACCTGACGGCCAAATCGGCCGAGCGCGCGAAATTACCTCGGATTTTCCCGATCTTAGCACTCCGGTCACTTCGTTGTAAGCACCCAGATGTCCCCCTCGTCCCGCTTGCGGAGCACGTAGAGCGTGCGGTTGTCCGGGCTGAGGTCGGCGACCAGGAACGACGAGCTCGCCGGCGGCGCGAGCAGAAGCCGGGAGCCCTTCGTCCGGGTGTCGTAGACCTGGATGCCGCCGTCGACGTAGAGCAGTCTCCGGCCGTCCTTCCACCAGACCGGCTGGGAGCCTCGCGGAGCGATCCGCTCATACCGGCGTGAGGCGAACGAGAAGAGGAAGACCCCCTCGTCGCTGACGTCCCCCGCCAGCCACCGCCCGTCCGGTGACCAGGAGGAGGCGAAGAACGGTCCTCCGGCAGGCGCGGCCGGCAGCCGTTCCGGGACCCGCCGGTCGATGGGGCGCGCCAGATCGATCAGCGCGGGGCCGCTGAACCCGAGCCCGCAGACGAGCCGGCGGGAATCCGGCGACCAGACGGGATAGAGGATGGGCTCGCCCCGGGTCCTGGTGAGCGGCTGCAGGTCGCCGCCGTCCGGCCGGATGGTCCAGGCTTCGTAGCGTCCGCTGCGGTCGGAATAGAACAGGATCTGGCGGCCGTCGGGAGACCAGCTCGGGTTGCGGTCCTTGTAGACGTCGTCCGTGAGCTGGCGAAGGCCGGTGCCGTCGGTGGCGGCGACGAACAGGTCTTCCTGGGGCGACGCGGCGTAGAGCACGACCCGCCGGCCGTCCGGAGAGACGCGGAAATAGCCGGCCTGGCGCGAGCCCTGGGTGATCGGCGACAGGGGACCGGTGACGCTGGGGAGCGCGGGATCGAGCGGAGCGCGCTCGATGTTGGCCCGTCCGTACAAGGTCGCATAGATCGCCCTTCGGCCGTCCCGGGAAAAGCTGAGCAGGCTGCTCCAGGGCGCGGGCGTGGTGACCGGCTCCGGGGCCCCCCGCACCTCCCCCGTCGACTCGGCGATCGGGACCCGCCACAGGTTCATGCTGCCGCCGCGGTCGCTGCTGAAGTACAGGTAGCGTCTGTCCGGAGACCAGACGGGGCTCCAGTTGACGTGGGCGTCGTCGGTGACCCGGATCGCCCGGCCGCCCCGCGCCGGCACCGTCCAGATCACCCGGTGGGAGCCGGGCCTGAAAACCCCCCAGTACGCGAGGCGGTCCCCGGAGGGAGACCAGCTCGGCTGCACGGCGTCTCCCTGGACGGGGACCGGATGACGTTCTCCGGTGTTGACGTCCACTCGCCAGATCCGGCTGCTCGTACCGCGCACCCGGGGGTCCGACACCCCCTCGGTGGCCACCGCGATCTCCTTGCCGTCCGGAGACCAGGCCGGGTTGTAGCCGAAGTCGGTGAGACGACGCACCGACTCTCCCGTCGCCCCCATCAGGAAGATGCCGCCGCCGTCCCGCTCCGAGCGGAAGGCGATCTGCTTGCCGTCCGGCGAGAACGCCGGCTGGGTGTCGTCCTGCGGGGAATCCGCCGTGAGATCGACCGGATTGTTCCCGCCGACCCGCTGCAGAAAGATGTCATGGTTCCCCGGGGAGAGCTCACGGACGAAGGCGAAAAGGTTCCCGTCCGGAGAGAGGCTCGGGAAATTCTCGCTCCCCTCCTGGTCGGTGAGCTGGGCAAAGGACATCTGGAGAGGCCGGTCACTCCGGCCTCTCGCCAGCAGGTAGATGGCGGCCGTCAGGGCCACGATCGCCGCCGCCGCACCGAGCCGCAGACCGGTCCTGCGGCGCGGGGCCGCCAACACGGGCACGCCGGTCGTCCCCGTCGCCCCGATCAGGGCGCGGAGCTCCGCGAGCGGCTCCTCGATCGACGCATAGCGGTCTTCCGGCGCCTTCGCCAGCAGCCGCTCGACGATCCGCGCCAGCTCCGGCGGCGCCTCCGGCCGCAGCTCGCGCAACGGCTGCGGGCGCTCGTGGAGGAGCGCGTAGATCACCGCCTGCTCGCGCTCCCCCCGGAACGGCCGCCGTCCGGTCAGCATCTCGTAGAGCACCACGCCCAGCGACCAGAGATCGGTGCGCTCGTCGACCTCGTCGCCGCGCGCCTGCTCGGGGGACATGTAGGCGGGCGTGCCCGCCGAGGAGCCGGTCTGCGAGATCGCCGCCGACCCCGCCAGCTTGGCGAGGCCGAAGTCGAGGATCTTCACCACCCCGTCGCCGGTGACGATCAGGTTCGCCGGCTTGACGTCGCGGTGGACGATGCCGTTGTGGTGGGCCTTGGCGAGGCCGCGGGCGATCTGGCACGCGATGTCCAACGCCTGGTCGACCGGCAGGGGCCCGCGCTCGATCTTGCGGCGCAGGGTCTCGCCGTCGTAGCAGGGCATGACCAGATAGAGCCGGCCGTCCGGCGCGTCGCCGAGCTCCAGGATGGTGCAGAGATTGGGATGGTCGAGGCTCGAAGCGGCCCGCGCCTCCTGCTCGAACCGCTCCTTCGCCCGCGGATCGCGCGTCAGCTCCGGGGGGAGGAATTTGAGCGCGACGATGCGCGAGAGCCGGGTGTCCCGCGCCTTGTAGACCACCCCCATCCCGCCGCCGCCGAGGAGCTCCAGGATCTCGTAGCGGTCGACCTTGCTCCCGGGCCCCTCCACCGTCTCCACGGGCCCGGCCCGCAGAGAGGGGATCAGGATCTCGAGCAGCGTGTCGTCCTCGTCCGGCGCCGGCGGCTCGGCCGGCCCGGGCGCGAGCCCCCGCAGCACGGTACCCAGCGCGTCCATGCTGGGGTAGCGCGCATCTGGATGTTTCGCCAGGGCCTGCTTGACGGTGCGCTCCAGAGCCGGCGGCACGCCGGGACGGAGGGCCGCCATCGGGCTCGGGGTCTGCGTGATGATCGCCAGCAGGAGCTCCGTCTCGGAGCCGCCCGTGAACGGAACCCGGCCGGTCACCATCTCGTAGATCATGACCCCCAGCGACCAGATGTCGGTGCGCGGATCGGCGTCCTCGCCCTGGACCTGCTCCGGGGACATGTACGCCGCCGTGCCCACCGCCACCCCGGCGCGGGTGATGCGGGATTGATCGGCGAGCTTGGCGATGCCGAAATCGACGATCTTCACCCGTCCGTCGGGGGTCACCATGACGTTGGCCGGCTTGAGGTCGCGGTGGACGATCCCACGCTCGTGAGCGCGGGCGAGCCCGGCGGCGATCTGCCCGGCGATCCCGATCGCTTCGGGGAGGGGCAGCGGCCCCCGCGCGATGCGGTCGCGCAGGGCCTCCCCCTCGCAGAGGGCCATGGCGATGAACAGGGCGCCGTCCGGGGTTTCGTCGATCTCATAGACCGTGCAGACGTTCGGGTGATCGAACGCCGAAGCGGCCTTGGCCTCGCGGATGAAACGCCGCCGGGCCTCCTCCGAGGCGCCCCGCTGATGGGCCAGGAACTTGAGCGCCACCAGCCGGTCGAGCTTCACGTCGACCGCCTTGTAGACCACACCCATACCGCCACTCCCCAGGCGGTCGAGGATCTGATAGTGGGAGACCGTGCTGCCGATCAACGGGAGCCTTCCTGGCCTCTGGAGCGAGTCGGGAGGCCGTCCCCATCCTCCGCAGGGATTTGGCGTCGCAGTGTACCAGAAGGCGATCAGGCGCTACGCGATCCGCCGCCCGCGCAGCAGGTCGAGGATCTGCCGGCCGTCGGTGGCATAGCCCGCGGCGTTCCGCGGCAGGGGGAGGAGGTTGACCAGCAGCACCACGGCCGCGCAGGTGACGTTGGCGCGGACGTAGACGCCGAAATACCCCGCGTCGCCGAGCTCCCGGTCCACCGCCAGCACGGCCGCCACGGCGAAGAGGTTCGCCAGCGGACCGGCCACGCAGACCGCGAGGTCCCGCCCGCGCGTGCGCCACCGCGAGCTGAACCAGACGTTCCCCTTGAACAGCCAGCGCCAGTCCTGCGTGGCGGCGACCGCGCGCCGGCCGTCCTCCCACTCCACGGTCAGCGGCCCCATGATCAGGCGCCGCGGGGTGTACCGCACGCCGCGCACCGCGGTCAGGTGCCCGAGCTCATGGAGACCGATATGGAAGAAGCCGACCAGCCAGTAGAGGATGATCTGCCAGGTGTTGCCCTGCCGCGATCCGCTCAGGGCCGCCAGGACGAGGGTGAGACCGCAGAACAGGGGGAGGGGACGGGCCCGGCGGTCGAGGAAGCCCCGGACGCGCTGCCAGAGAACGGCGGTCCAGTCCCGCCCCACGAACCCCCTCCCCATCAGGTCGATCCCGAAGAGGGCCATGCCGACGCCCAGGGGGAAGACGATCAGCAGGAGCACCAGCTGGATGTGCCAGGACATGAGCTCGCCGGCCCGGAACCAGACCGGCAGGAAGCTGAGGAAGCCGCCGCAGACGGCGAACCCCAGGCCGGCGATCAGCGCCAGCACGCGGAAGGGCCAGGCGATGCGGTCCGGCGCCCGCGTGGAGATGAGCTCCGGCTCCTCGGCCGCCGCGCGCAACCGGCGGTCCCTCTCCTCCCGCCAGCGGTGGAGATCCACCACTTTCGCCAGGGGGGCGTCGTCGTTCCTGCTGCTGCCCATCGCGTCGAGCTCCTACGGATATACTAACGGCCCTTCGCGCCCGAGGGCTCCACTTTACCAGCCATGACCCCAGAAAAAACCGCCATCGCCGTCCGCTGCCAGGGGCTGGTGAAGCGCTACGCCGACGTGACCGCCGTCGACGGTCTCGATCTCGCGGTGCGCCGGGGGGAGTGCTTCGGCCTGCTCGGCCCCAACGGCGCGGGCAAGACGACCACGATCGAGATCCTGGAAGGTCTGACCGAGCCGGACGCCGGCGAGGTGGAGATCCTGGGCACGAGCTGGGCCCACGACGGCAAAGCCCTGCGCGAGCGGATGGGCATCTCGCTCCAGGAGACCCAGCTCGCCGAGAAGCTGACCGTGGGCGAGACCATCCGCCTCTTCCGCTCCTTCTACCGCGCGGGGCGGGACCCCGAGGCCGTCCTCTCCCAGCTCGCCCTCGACGAGAAGCGGAATTCCCGCGTCGGCAAGCTCTCCGGCGGCCAGAAGCAGAGGCTGGCCGTGGCCTGCGCCCTGGTGGGGGACCCCGAGGTGCTCTTCCTCGACGAGCCGACCACGGGGCTCGATCCGCAGAGCCGGCTCCAGCTCTGGCAGATCGTGATGGGCTTCCGCGCTGAAGGGGGCACGGTGCTGCTCACCACCCACTACATGGACGAGGCCGAGCGCCTGTGCGACCGGGTGGCGATCATCGACCGCGGCAAGGTGATCGCCCTGGGCACGCCGGCCGAGCTGATCAGCTCGCTGCACGCGGCGAACGTCATCGAATTCGCCGCCGAGCCGGAGATCGAGGAGGCGGTCCTGCGCGCCCTCCCCGGGGTGACCGAGCCGCACCGCCGGGGGCCTAACTGGTCGCTGCCGGTGGGATCGCTGGCCGAGACCGTGCCGGCTCTGCTCGACACCATCGAGGGCTCGGGGGCGAAGCTGGTGAGCCTCTCCACCCACCGGGCGACGCTGGAGGACCTGTTCGTCGCCTTGACCGGCCGCGCGCTGCGCGAGGACTGAATAGGGACCCCACCAAGGATCAATTTCGATGAGCCGCCGGTACCACCCCATGCTGGAGCTGACCTCGACCCGGGTGAAGGAATTCATCCGCGAGCCGGAGGCGATCTTCTGGGTCTTCGCCTTCCCGCTGCTGCTCGCGGTCGCCCTCGGCTTCGCCTTTCGCGCCAAGGGACCGGACCAGATCCCGGTCGGTGTGGTGATCCCGAGCCCGGCCGATCCGGCCGCGGCGCCGGCGGCGAACGCTCTCGCCCGCGATCCCGGCCTCCTGACCCGCCAGTACTCCGCGCGGGAGGGACAGGAGGCGCTGCGCACCGGGAAGATCTCCCTGCTGGTCGAGCCGGGGCCGCCGGCGGTGTTCCATTTCGACGAAACGCGACCGGACTCGCGCATCGCCCGCCTGCTGGCGAACGATGCCCTGCAGCGCGCGGCCGGCCGGGGGGACCCGCTGCCGGTGCGCTCCGTGAAGGTGACGGAAAGAGGGTCGCGCTACATCGACTTCCTGATCCCGGGCCTGCTGGGCATGAACCTGATGGGCACCGGCGTCTGGAGCCTGGCCTTCTCGGTGACCGCGGCGCGCAGCCGGCGGATCCTGAAGCGCCTGGTGGCGACGCCGATGCACCGCGGCCAGTACCTGCTGGCGCAGATCCTCGGCCGTCTGGTGTTCCTCGTCCCCGAGCTGATCATGCTGTTGGGGATCGGCTGGCTGCTCTTCGGCGTGGGCGTCCGGGGCTCGCTCCTGTTGCTCCTCCTCACCTGTCTGGTCGGCGCCATGACCTTCTGCGGCATCGGCCTGCTGATCGCCTCGCGGGTGCAGACGATCGAGGGGGCGAGCGGCCTCGCCAACGTGGTCCTGATGCCGATGTGGGTCCTCTCGGGGGTCTTCTTCTCCTCCGAGCGCTTTCCGGACGCGGCCCAGCCGTTCATCAAGGCCCTGCCCCTGACCGCCCTGAACCAGGCCCTGCGGGGGATCATGACTGAAGGCCACGGCCTCGCCAGCATCGTGCCCCAGCTCGCCATTCTGATCGCCTGGGGGGTGGTGAGCTTCGCGGTGGCGCTGAAGATCTTCCGTTGGCGGTAGAAAAATTATGAGTGGTACGATCAAAACCACCGAAGAACGCTGGCGGCGCTATCAGCGCGATCTGAAGGTATATCGGCAGCGAAGCCTCTGGCGTCGGATGCATCCGCGCTTCAAGCGCGATCTGCACATCGTGCCACACGTCTTCCTCCTACCGGGAAAGGCAAGCATGGCCGCTCTCCAGCAGCCGGAGGACACGGTGCTGCAGGTTTTGAGACGGCGAGCGGTCTGGACGCTCGATACGGCTGCGCGGCTCGTCTCCGGACGCGGATTCCTCACCTCGCCCGACCTCACCGGCTATCTTTCCCAGGCCGATCTTCAGGAGATCGTCACCCAGGGTCTGGTGGGGCCGCCCCGGCGGAACGAGCTCAGCGTCGATCCCATCTATAAACGCCCTCCTATGCTGATCGTCCATGAGATAGAGGAGATGCCGCCTCACGTCGAGCTCCTTCCGGAGATCGGGTGGTGACTTTGGATCACCTTTTCCAGGATCTCATGGGGACTCTGGGCTGGCGACCGGACCTGATGACACGTCTCGAAGCCACCTGCTCCGCCGGTCTGCCCCGTTGACCTCTCTCCTCTTCCTCCTCGCCCTCGCGACCCTGATCGCCCACGTCGCGACCGCGGTCCAGGTCTACCGCGGCGTCCGGTCGATCCGGGCCCTGCGCGACCTGCCGCCGCTGGCCGGCCCCCTGCCGCGGGTATCGATCGTCATTCCCGCGCGCAACGAGGAGCGGAACCTGGAGGAGGCGCTCCGCTCCGTCCTCGCCCTCGACTACGACAACCTGGAGATCGACGTCGTGGACGACCGCTCGACCGATCGCACGGGGGAGATCCTCGACCGCATGGCCCTGGCGGACCCGCGGCTGCGGATCGTCCACGTCCGGGAGCTGCCGCCGGGATGGCTGGGGAAGAACCACGCCCTCTGGCTCGGCGCGGGCAAGGCCACCGGCGAATTCCTCCTCTTCACCGACGCCGACGTCGTGCTGGACCCCTCGACCCTGCGCCGGGCCGTGGGAGCGATGGTGGCGGACCGGCTCGACCACCTCACCGCCGCTCCCGAGATCGATCGTCCGAACGTGCTGTTCGAGATGTTCGTCGGCGCCTTCTCGCTCTTTTTCACCCTGTACACCAGGCCCTGGAAAGTCAAGGACCCCGAGAGCCCCAGCCACGTGGGGATCGGCGCCTTCAACCTCGTCCGTGCCGCGGCCTACCGCGCGGCCGGCGGGCATCCGGCGATCGCCATGCGGCCCGACGACGACCTCAAGCTCGGCAAGCTGCTCAAGAAAAAAGGTTTCCATCAGGAATTCGTCTTCGGTCTGGGAGCGCTGCGGGTGGAGTGGTACGCGTCCGTCCGCGAGCTGATCCAGGGGCTGATGAAGAACGCCTTCTCCGCCGTGGACTACCGGGTCTGGGTGGTGGTCGTCTCGACGGTGACGCAGCTCATCATCCTGATCTGGCCCTTCCTGGCGCTCGTCCTCACCACGGGAGCGACGCGCTGGCTCAACCTGGCCTCCGTGCTGGTGCTCCTGGCCCTCTGCTGGCTCAACGCCCCGCTGGCCGGCGTGCGCCGCTGGCATGGCCTCGGCTTCCCCCTCGCCACCCTGCTCTTCCTCTACATCCTCTGGCGCGCCATGCTGCTGACCCTGTGGAGAGATGGCATCGATTGGCGGGGGACGCATTATTCCCTGGCGGAATTAAAGGCCAACAAGTTGTAAGTGGCACGTGCCGTGCTGCCTGCCTTCTCCCCGGAAGGAAGGGGGCGGCGGCGTTGCGCATCTTCGTAGGGCTTCTCGGCATCGGCATCCTCCTGGTCACGATCTACGA
Organism: Thermoanaerobaculia bacterium; assembly: GCA_036497345.1. Taxonomy (GTDB): domain Bacteria; phylum Acidobacteriota; class Thermoanaerobaculia; order Multivoradales; family UBA5704; genus DATARR01. Next base: position 2,031 of record DASXJP010000476.1, on the reverse strand, counting down.
CGTGCTGTGGACCACCCTGCGGCTCACCAGCGGGGGACCGATCACGTCGTGGGTGACGGACGGGCTCTGGAAGGGGGCCAAGCGCCTGACCCGGTCGCACCAGGCGCTGGCGACCCTGGGGTTCTTCATCGTGCTGCTCACGGTGATCCTCTGGGTGCTGCTGATCTGGATCGGTTGGACCCTGGTGCTGGAGATGTCCTCCCGGGCGGTGTTGCGGGCCGCCACAGGCCAGCCGGCGAACCTCTGGGAGCGGATCTACTTCGCGGGCGCGACGATCGTCACTGTCGGCAACAACGAATATCAGCCCGACGGCCCTCGCTGGCATCTCATCTCCATGATCGCCGCCGCCAACGGCCTGTCCATGTTCACCCTGATCGTCACCTACCTCCTGCCGATCGTTAACGCGGAGCTCGACCGCCGGCGGCTCGCGGTCTACATCACGACCCTGGGCCGCACGCCGCACGAGATCCTGCTCCGGGCCTGGAACGGCTCCAGCTTCGGAAAGCTGCCGGATCACCTGGTCGCCCTGACACTGCCGATGCTGGAGGTCGGCCAGAGCCATCTCGCCTACCCCGTCCTCCACTGCGTCCACAGCTCCACGCGGGAGACGGCCCTGGCGCCCAGCGTCGCCGTGCTGGACGAGGCGATCACCCTCTTCGCGGGCGTCTGTCCCGAGCAGCGGCCGGACAAGTGCGCGTTCTACCCCCTCCGCCAAGCGGTCGCCGAATTCCTCTCCACGCTCGCCGAGGCTCACCTCGAGCCGAAACACGAGCCGCCACCGCCGCCCTCTCTCGATCCGCTGCGGGAGGCGGGAATCATCACCGTAAAGGATGAAGAATTCCGGCTGGCCCTGAAAACCCTCGCCGACCGCCGTCGCCTGCTGCTCGGCCTCGTCGAGGAGGAGGCCTGGTGCTGGGAGGACGTCACGCGGTCGAGCCGGGAGATCGTGAAACGGTTGGAGATCTCGGACTTGTAGGAAGCCGGCCTCGCCCGCCCGGGATTGAGATCCACAGGATTCCACACGTCTTTGCCCGCCTCACAAGATGTGTGGAATCTTATGATTGCGGGGTTGTAGCGCCTCAATTCACCCACTCCCCCGCATCATCCTTCCGGGGAACCTCAGAAACCTCCACCGGGGCCGCCACCGCCGCCAGCCGGAGGCGCTCGTCCTCCTCGTCCCACATCCGCCGCAGGGCGGCGTCGCGCTCGCGGCGGTGCTTGATGGCCCAGAGGGCGAGCAGGGTGATGATCATCCAGAGGGTGACGGAGCTGGTGAGCACCGGCACCCAGCGGTACCAGAAGGTCTGGCGGTCCCAGAAGGAGGACTCGGCCGCGGCCAGCGAGTCGCCCGTGGCGGCGCGGAAGGCGTCCGGAAACGCGAGGCCGCGCGATACCCCCTGGAGGATGCGGGCGGCCACGTCCTGGCCGTAGCGGTCGAAGAGGTCGCGCACGAAGGAGCCGGCGATGGCGTAGGCGCGGTTGACCTCGGACTGCCCGCCCGCGAAGCGCTGGTCGAGATCGGCGAGCGAGACCGGCCGGTCGACCAGCAAGGCCAGGGTCAGCCGGGACCGGTCATCGAATCCCCAGGAGAGGCCGGCGATCATCGCCATCCCCTCGTGGAACCAGCGCGGCAGCGGGCGCCCGCCCGCCGCGCGCGCGACCAGCACGTGGGCCATCTCATGGGAGAGGAGGTCCTGGAGCGACGAGTCCGGATAGCTCGGCACGCGCCCGGGGAGGAGCACGATCACCCCCTGCTCCCCCACCGCGTAGCCGGACACCCAGGGCGGGACGATCCCCGCCGCCGTGCTCTCCTCGGGAGCCAGGATCACCCGCACCGGCGGTCCCGGATCCGTCAGCCCCACCAGACGCATCACGCTCACCAGGCGCGACGGGTTGATCGACCGCAGCTGAGCGGCGGTCCCCTCCAGGCCGGGCGGAGCCTCCACCACCATCCGCGGGGGCTGCTGGGCGAAGAGGGACGCCGTTCCTAAAAGAAGCAGAAGGATCACGAAGGCTGCGGTGCGCGGGATT
>DASXJP010000475.1:0-13233 GCA_036497345.1 Thermoanaerobaculia bacterium | reverse complement strand
TCTGGACGCGACGCGGCGGCGGAGCGCCGTACTGGAGAGCGGCGAGAGGAGCCTGATTGGAGGGCCGGGCTCCCTGCGGTACGATTTCTGCGGATGATGCTGAAAAAGTGGCTCCTCCCCGGCGCGCTGGTGCTGGCCCTGGCCCTCCTGGCCCTGTCGGCTGGGTGGTGGTGGCCGCGCCTTCTGGACCTGGCCGGCACGCAATCGTCGCGGATCCAAGGGCTGGCCAGCCTGGTGCAGATCGCGCTCTGGATCGTCGCCGCGGCGGTGGTCATGGGCCGTCTCTGGATCGGTCCCGGCAAGACCGAGGCCCCGACCCGCCCGTCCCTGATGGCGCGCGATGGCTCGACGATGGCCGTGGACCGGGGCGTGGCCGCCCGGCAGGCGGCCGTCGGAGGCGATGTCCACGGGAACGTCAACGCCCCCTCGATCGAGCGCCTGGAGGTCCACGTCGCGCCCCCGGAGGCCCGCGACTTCCTCCGCCGGCTCGGAGTGGGGGAGCCGCCGCCGGACCTGGAGCAGGCCGCCCAGGCCTACCTCCAGTACCTGGTGGATGCCTACCAGTATCTCGACCTCCGGGGCATGGGCGTCTCGGACCGCGTCGCCCTCAAGCTGCCGCTCCTGGAGATGTACGTCCCTCTGAAGGCCCGTCTGCACACGCCGGAAGGCGAGACCTGGGCCCGCCAGCTCCGTGTCGCCGGCCGGCGGCCCGCGGCGGAGGAGGGAGCGGACATGGGAGAGCGCCTGTCCGCACCCGTGCAGGTGCTGGATCTCCTCCAGAAGCACGGCGGCCTGGTCCTCCTGGGAGATCCCGGCGCGGGCAAGACCACCTTCCTCAAAGTCCTGGCCCTGGCGCTCGCCTCCGGTCAGGGCGAAACCCTGGGGCTGGGCGGCAGGCTCCCCATCCTCCTCCCCCTGGCGGCCTATGCCAACGCCCTGGCCGACAAAGACGTCTCTCTGGACGCGTTCATCGCGCGCTATTACGAGGAGGAGAGGAAGATCCAGGTCCCCCTCGGAGCCCTGCTCGCCCGGGCTCTCCAGGAAGGGAGCGCTCTCCTTCTCCTGGACGGCCTCGACGAGGTGCGGGACGCGGGGCGCCGGCATCTGGTGGTCGACCGGGTGCGCGACTTCTACTCCCGGCACCGCAAAGCCGGCAAGGGGGCAACCGCTTCGTCCTGACCAGCCGGATCGTGGGCTACCGCGAGGTCCGGCTGGCCGCGGAGGGCCTGGTGGAAGCCACCCTGGTGGACTTCGATGACGGGGAGATCCAGGCCTTCCTCGGCAAATGGACGGCCGCTCTCGAAAAAGCCGTGGGCGGCGACACGGAGGTGGCCCGAGCCCAGGCCGAGCAGGAACGCGGAGAGCTTCTGTCAGCGGTCGAGACCAACCCTGGAGTGCGGTCCCTCGCGGCCAACCCGCTGCTGCTCACCATCCTGGCGCTGATGAAGCGCGGCGGCATCGCCCTCCCGGACCGCCGGGTGGAGCTCTACAAGAACTACGTCGAGACGCTCCTCAAGCACTGGAACCTGGCCCGCAGCCTGGCGGGACGGTCGGGCCGGGAGGTGGACCTGGTGGAGACGATGAAGCTCCTGGAGCCTCTCGCCCTCTGGATGCACGAGGTCTCGCCCGGCGTCGGCCTGGTCAAGGAAGGGGAGCTGCTGCGCAAGCTGGAGTCCCTCTGTGCCGGCCGTGGGCACGCGGACCCGGCCCGCGCCGCCGAAAGCTTCCTCAAGGACGTCCGGGACCACTCGTCGCTCCTCCTGAGCCGTGGCGAGCACCACTACGGCTTCATCCATCTGACCTTCCAGGAATACCTGGCGGCGGTGGCCCTGGCGCGCAGGGCCCGGGAGGGGACCGGCGCTCTGATCGACGCCTTGGCGCCGCACGTGGGCGAGGCCCCGTGGCACGAGGTGATCCTCCTCACCGTCGGACACCTGGCCATCATCGACCAGTGGGAGCAGGCGGCGAGCGAGGTCGTCGAAGGCCTGCTGAAGCAGTCTCCGGGTCCGCCGGGCGAGGCCGCGGTCTGGATGGGGGAGGCCGTGGCGGACGCCGGTCCCGGCGCCGTGACGGCGGCCTGCCGGCAGAAGGTGATCGCCGCCCTCCTCGACACCCTGCGGGCCGCCGGCCGGGTCGAGCCCGCCCGCCGGGCCGCCGCCGGCAAAGCCCTGGCCGCGGTAGGAGACCCCCGGCCCGAGGTCATGACCGTGGCAGCCCTGGAGCTCCGCACAGTGCCCGCCGGGCCGTTCCGCATGGGGAGCGAGGAGGACGACCCAGAGGGTTACAAAGACGAGACGCCAGCCCACGACTGCGACCTCCCGTACGAGTATCAGATCGGCCGGTACCCGGTGACCGTGGCCCAGTTCCGGGAATATGTGAAAGCCACCGGAGAGCAGCCGGAAGATCCGGACAGCCTGCGCGGCCCCGGCAATCAACCGGTGATCTGGGTGAGCTGGTTCGAGGCCCTGGCCTTCTGCCGCTGGCTGGAGGGCCGCTGGCGTAAGGAGGGCCGTCTGCCGGAGGGGTGGAGCGTGAGCCTGCCTTCCGAAGCCGAGTGGGAGAAGGCGGCGCGCGGGGTCGATGGCAGGAAGTATCCCTGGGGGGACGAATTCGATCCGGACCGGGCCAACACCGCCGAAGCCAAAGTCCAGGACGTCAGTGCTGTCGGTTGTTTTCCCGGAGGAGCCAGCCCCTCAGAGTGCGAGGAGATGAGCGGCAACGTCTGGGAGTGGACGAGGAGCCTCGACAAGGCGTATCCCTACGTGAGAGGGGATGGCCGGGAGGATCTCCAAGAAGATTCGCAACACCTCCGGGTTCTGCGCGGCGGCTCGTGCTTCGGCGACGCCAGGAGCGCCCGTTGTGCGTACCGCAACGGTTACGAGCCGGACAACCGTTACGACCTCATCGGATTCCGTGTGGTGGTGCTCCCATTCTCCTCTGGCCTCTGATTGCTCTGGTCTCTGAAACTCTGGACCTCTCGGTTCCGCCCGGGATTGAAATCCACGGGATTACATACGTCTTGCCCTCTGGGGCGGCCTGCCCTCCGAAGCCTCACCCTCGGTCCCTCTCCACTTCGTGGAGAGGGAGGGCCCAGAGATCAGCGTTGGCCGAATTCGGCAAGATCGTTCCGGCCGCGTTCCCCCTCTCCACGTGAGTGGAGAGGGGGCCAGGGGGTGAGGTTTCGGAGGGCAGACCACACCGGCCGCCCGGACGTTTCTTCCACGCGTTAAAATGGGTGCCGAAATAAGGAGGCCCCCCCATGGACCTGAAGCTGCTCGCGGATGCTCTGGTGACCACTCTCGCGCCGGCGCTGCCTTTTCTGATTGCCAGCGGCACGGAGGCCGTCAAGGCGGCGGGGAAGAAGGTGGGGGAGGAGTCGGTCGAGCTCGCCCACAAGCTTTGGTCGAAGCTTCGCAAGCCCGTCGAGGAGAGCCCCCGGGCCCTGGGAGTGGCGGCGGAGGTCGCCGAGGCTCCGGACGACGGCGACGCCCGGGCCGGGTTGCGCCGCCAGTTGGTGAAGATCCTGGAAGCCGATCCGGATCTGGCGGCCGAGATGGCCAAGCTCCTGGAGTCCGCCGGCCGAGGCCCCTCCTATCAGGCGAATCTCTACGGCTCGGGCGCCATCGCTCAGGGGGCCGGCGCGGTGGCGGCGGGGGAAGGGGGCGTCGCCGTAGGCGGCAATGTCGGCGGTGACGTCTCGGCCGGCCGGGGAGCTCGTGGGGAATCTGATGACCGATCCTGACTCCGCGAGCGAGCTCGAGCGCCTCCGGGCTCTGGAGAGGGGCCAGGGGGTGAGGCCACTTCGAGGAGGTAGGCAGGCCTTGCTCGCGATACGCCAAAGGCGTATAGTGGTATGCGATGTTCACGTTCATTGAATCGTCAATCTTTGAGAGGATCTGTCCTCTCTATCTGGATGACGAGGAGTACGCCGAATTACAGCAGTTCATGTTGCAAAATCCAGAGGCTGGTCAAGTCATTCCCGGCTCGGGTGGCGTGCGCAAGTTACGTTGGGCACGGCCGGGCACGGGGAAGCGCGGAGGTTTACGAGTCATCTATTTCGTCCGTCATGAGCCGAATGAATTCTGGATGTTGACGATCTACTCCAAGGCCAAGCGGGACAACGTACCCGGGCATGTTCTCAAGCGGTTGCTGGAGGTGTTTTCAAAATGAATAAGAAGCTCACTGGAAAGGCGTTGGCTGAATTCGAGGCCGAGCGTGACGTCTGGCAGGAAGTCTTGAACGGCGTAAAGGAGATCAAGGCGGGCGGTGGCCGACGGAAGAAGGTCGAGCCAAAGACGCACGTGGCTGGCGTGCGGCTCAAGACCGGCCTCTCCCAGGCAGAGTTTGCGGCGGCGCTCGGTGTGTCGAAGCGCACTGTGGAGCAGTGGGAGCAAGGACGACGCGAGCCTTCAGGTCCGGCACAGGCGCTCCTTAGAATCGCCGAGCGTCACCCGGAAATGTTGCGGGAGTGAGCCGGCCGGGCGCGGTGTCCCGCCAGTCGTCTGCTGTCGCCAGATTATGCTCGGCCTTCTTGATCCATCTGCGGATGACCAGGAGGGCCTCCTCATCCATACACCGTAACTCCTCGTTCCGCGACCTCTCGGGCGAGAGTGTTGGCCACGTGCCGCTGCCGCTGCATCTCTTCCGGGCTCAACACGAAAAGGTCCATCGGCAAGCTCTCGGGCTCCATCAAGCGGTGGATGTCGAGCTTGACCTGCCGCTTGGATTTTTCACCTGCATAGATGACGACCAGATCCAGGTCACTGTCCGGCCGAGCGGTGCCCGTGGCTCGCGACCCGAAAAGGATGATCTTTTGGGGATGGATCGCTTCGGCGATGATCTTCACCACACGCTCGACCGCCGGATCAGAGCTCATGTACGGCCTCCTGTCTCGAGCCTCGCCGTCCTCTCAAGAGCTCGCGTCAAGACTCGCGCTCCGATTCTATACCCCCCTGCGATCCCCTCTTCGGCGGATTTCTCCCTCTTCTCCCGGACGGACGGGGGGTAGCCCTGGATTTCAATCCCGGGCGGCGGGGGGCCATGAAGCCGACTGCGCTATTCTGGCTTGCAAGACAAAGCAGTGCAGCGCACTGCGCTGCGGAGGGGTCAGGATGTCCGATCAATTCACGATCCGTCTGCCGGAGGATCTGAGCCAGGCGCTCGAAGCTGCTTCGGTTCGTCTACGGCGCAAGAGGTCGGACATCGTCCGCCTGGCCCTCTACCGCTTTTTCGAGCTTGCCCCCGCGGACGACAGTACGCCTTCAGGCCGTGTCCAACATTTGATGGGTGCTCTGGAGACGGGGGTTCCGGACCTGGCCGAGAACCATCGCGCCTACATCCTGGAATCTCTCAAGCATGGCGGGTGAGCTCCTCCTCGATACAGGAGCCCTGGTCTCCCTCCTCGATCGCAGCCAACCCCATCACCGCCGTTTTACGGAGTTTTTCTCCGGCTGGCGCGGGGCGGTGGTCAGCACGGAAGTCACCTCCCGCAGCCACCGCTTCAGGCGATCGACATCGGAACAACCCAGGATCTCCTCCCGTCGCTCTGGGCTCACGGTGATTCCCCGCGCCTCCAGGACCTCGAGGATGGACTCAGCGATTCCCTTGGCGTTTCCCACGGCGATCCCAATGGCCATACCCTCGGCTTTCGACGCCTCTTTCAGCTTCTGGATCGCCGGATCGCCCTGGATCTCCAAGGCTTGGACCACCGCTTTGCGGACCAACGCGGCGTCGAGCAGTGCCTTCACCGGAAGCGGCGCCCCGAGGCATCGATCCGCGATCTGAGACCCTTCCTCCAGCAGGCTCCAGCCCTCGCTCTCGGCCGACCACTCGCAGACCCTCCGGCGTCCCTTGACCCAGACGCCGAAGATCCGCCGCACGCCACTGCGGTGCATCACCTGGGCCTTCTCCGCCGCATTCCGCTCGCTCTGAGTCGAAACCACCTCGAAGGCGATCTCCTCCAGATAGCGCCGGCCTGTTGCCGGGTCGACCCCTTCCCTCCGTATGCAGGTATCGCTGGCGAAGTCCGAATCCACCGCGAAGCGGGTGATCAGGTCCGCCGAGACGACATACCCCGGCGCCACGTGAGACCGCAGGAGGAAGTCGAGATCGACCTGTTTGTCCCCATGGGGCGCCTCGGCCGGGAAGGCCACGACCCGGCGGCCCGCGATGATCTCGTCGCGCGTGACCTCCGGCACGACCAGATGGTCGTCGACCGCCGGGGACGAGCCACGGCCCGGCAGACGCAGGGAGGCGCCGGATGCCCCTGGCGCTTTGAGACTCATTCCTGAGCGTTTTTCGTCCATTGACGATATCTTACCAGAGATCGCGGCACCGGTCGAGGGACCAGGAGCCCGCCCGGTCTTACAGCGCCGGCCGTGAACCTTGCCACCCGTTGGGTGGTACAAATACCCCTATGAGAAGACCGTCCCCACTCCCGGTCGTCCTGCTGGCCTTTTGGAGCCTACTCCTCCTCCTGCCCGCGGTCCATGCCGCCGGGCCATCCCCCGCGCCGGCCGGCGAGAGCGAGCGGCTTCACCGTCTCTTCGATCGCGCCTGGGAGGACAAGCTGCGGCTGACTCCCGAGTTTGCCACCTACATCGGCTTTCCCGGCCACAACGACCGGTGGTCCGACTTCTCCCCGGCCGGCATCGAGCGCCGTCACGCCCTGGCGCGCGAGCAGCTCAAGGAGCTGCAGTCGATCGACCGCGGCCGGCTGACGCCGGTGGAGCAGGTGTATGCCGACCTCTTCCGCCGGCGGCTGGAGGGGCAGATCGAAGGGTTCCGCTTCCCCGTCGAGCAGACGGTGCTCACCCAGTATGACGGCGTCCAACTGGACGTCCCCCGGACCTTCGCTCTCGCTCCCGTCGCGACCCTCCACGATTGCGAGGACCTCCTGGCCCGGCTGAGCGCCCTGCCGGCGCTGGTGGACCAGGATCTCGCCCTGCTGGAGAAGGGGCTCGCGGCCGGCGTCACGCCGCCGAGGAGCCTGATGCTGGGCGTGCCCGATCAGGTGCGCGCCCTGGTGCCCGACGATCCCGTGCGGAGCCCCCTGCTCGCGCGGTTCCGGCAGATCCCGGACAGCGTGCCGCCGGACGATCAGATACGGCTCCGCCAGGCGGCCCTGGACGCCTATGAGAAGAAAGCCGCCCCGGCCTTCCGCAAGCTCCTGCGCTATCTCATCGAGACGTACATCCCGAGCACCCGGGAGAGCCTCGGCCTCGGGGCCCTGCCCGGCGGCGGCGAGTGGTACGCCTACGCCGTGCGCAGGGCGACCACCACGGACCTCACGCCGAAGCAGATCCACGAGATCGGCCTCGCCGAGGTGAAGCGCATCCGGACGGAGATGGAGAAGATCATCGCCGGCACCGGGTTCCAGGGCGGCTTCGCCGACTTCGTGCGGTTCCTCCACACGGACCCGCGCTTCTTCTACGAAAAGCCCGAGGACCTGGTGGAAGGCTACCGCGCCATCGCCGGCCGGGCCGACCTCAAGGTCGCCTCCCTCTTCGGCACCCACCCGGGCCTGTCCTACCAGGTGGTCCCCATCCCGGCGGAGACCGCCCGCCTGAAGGCCACGGCCTATTACGAGCCCGGCTCCGTGGCCATGGGCCGGCCCGGCACCTGCTTCGTCAACACCTACGATCTCAAGGCGCGGCCCAAGTGGGAGATGGAGGCACTCGCCCTGCACGAGTGTACGCCCGGCCATCACCTCCAGGTCTCCCTCGCACAGGAGATCAAGGGGGTCCCGAAGGTGCTCAATTATCACGATTACACCGCCTTCGTCGAAGGTTGGGGACTCTACGCCGAGACGCTGGGGGACGAGATGGGTTTCTATAGCGATCCCTATTTCAAATTCGGCCAGCTCAGCTACGAGATGTGGCGCGCCGTGCGCCTGGTGGTCGATACGGGTATCCACTCCCAGGGTTGGGCGAAGCCGCAGGCGATCGAGTATTTCCGGGAGAACACGGCCCAGGACGATCGCGCCATCGAGGCCGAGATCAATCGCTATATCGCCGAGCCCGGCCTGGCCCTGGCGTACAAGGTGGGGGAGCTGAAGATCAAGGCGCTGCGCGCCTTCGCGCAGAAAGAGCTGGGCCCCGCTTTCGATCTGCGCGCCTTTCACAACGAGGTCTTGCGGCATGGCGCCGTGCCGCTCGATCTGTTGGAGCAGAACGTCAAGGCGTGGATGGCGGCGGTGCAGGCCGGGCCGCGGCCGGAAACGGGCCGGGCCGGCGCCGGGGGCCTGTGAGAGCGCCTGACAAAACCGGCCCGTGAGCCGGTTTTGTCCCGATGAAGAGCCTAGCGCCGGCTGGCCATCCACGCCGTCACGGCGGCGGCGAAGCGGTCCGGCTCTTCGAAGAACGGCTGGTGTCCGCTCCGCGGGAAGATCTCCAGCGTCGCGTCAGGAAGCTGGGCCGGGATGCCGTCCCAGAGCACGTAGGGCACCACGTAGTCGTAGCGTCCATGGGCCAGGAACAGTGGAACGCGCGGGCCGCTCGCTCCGGCTGTGACGTCCCAATTTCGCGTGAGGGCCCCCAGGACGTGCTGGAGGAGCATGCCGGGAGCTGCTTCCGCGAACAGCGGCGCGGCGTCGAAGCAGGGATCGAAAAACCGCATGGGCGTCTGCGCGAGCATGGCTTGCCCCGGGGACGCTTCCGCCGGTAAAGCGGCGAGGTTGTCGCGCAGGATTCGCTTTCGTTCCTCCGCTGCGTCCGCCTCGAAGAAGGCGGTGGCCTGTGCCATCAGCCAGGCCATGTCGCCGCGGGGCGGAGCGCCCGCCATGATTACGTGCGAAACGCTTCCCGGACAGCGCCGGCCGTATTCGATGGCGAGCGCGCTCAGGACCGAATAGCCCAGCACGGCGGTGCGCTCTACCCCGAGATCGGCCCGGACGGCCTCCAGATCTCCAGCCAGCAGGTCGAAGGTGAGCGCCGTGGGATCGCCCGTCGACTGGCCGCTGCCGCGCAGGTCGACGTAGACGAGCCGGAAGCGGTCGCTCAGTGGGGGCGGCGTCATGCGCTCGTACGGTTTGGTGCCGATGCCGCAGAGGACGAGGCAGGTCGGGCCTTCACCACGAGTCGAGTAGAACAGCTCAGCGCCGGGAACGGAAACGATCATCTTTCTCCTCCTCTCGAGATTCCTGGACGAGTCGATACGGCGGCCTCGCGCATGGACGCGGGCACGCCGACAGCCACGGCTCCAGCGCCGCGGGCGGACAGAATTCGGGAGGATGGCGTCAGCCACCCAAGTCAGGGACTATGAGATCGGGACCTGCGTAGGAAGGGAGCTCGGCATTATTGAAAGGCTATCACAAGGTATCCGGCTGGGGGAAGACAAGCACCCGTTTACAGCGCCTGGTTGTGGGGTTACCATCCGATCGTGAGCCGATAACCACAGTGACAGACGATCCTTCCACGATCGCGTCCGCCCCGGCCCCGGTCCGCTGGAGCCTGGTCGCGCAGGCGTTGACCCGGCCCTATCCGGTGACGCCTTCGATGGTCTTGCTCGTCTCGCTGGTCCCCTGCTACATCTTCATCGCCGAGCTGATGCCGGAGCGGACGCTCCACAGACCCGAGGTGGCCCTGGACCGCGCCTTGCCCCTGCAGCCCGCCTGGGCGCTCGTCTACGGATCGCTCTATCTGTTCCTGATCCTGCTGCCGGTCTTCGTCGTGCGCCAGCGGGAGCAGATCCGCCGCACCGTTCTGGCCTACCTGATGATCTGGATCACGGCGTATGTCTGCTTTTTCGTCTACCCGACTCAAGGTCCGCGGCCGGGCGGGGTCGTCGGCCAGGGCTTCGCCGCCTGGGGCCTCCGGTTCCTCTACTCGGCCGACCCGCCGTACAACTGTTTCCCCTCTCTCCACGTGGCGCACTCTTTCGTGTCGGCGTTGGCCTGCTCTCGCGTGCATCGTGGGGTGGGGATCGGCGGAGCGCTCTGTGCCCTGCTCGTGGGTCTCTCCACGCTCTTCACCAAGCAGCACTACGTTCTCGACGTCCTGGCGGGGATCCTCCTGGCCGGCGTCGCGTACGCCGTGTTCCTGCGCGGTTGCCCTCGCGAGCAGAGCCCCGACGTCCATCGCGTCGCGCCGGTCCTCGCGTTGGGTCTCCTGGGCGCCCTCGGTCTCGGGGTGCTCTGCTCCTGGGTGGTGTATCAGAGCCTTGGCGGCTGAGGTGGAGGGGCTTCAGGCGCGGCAACCCGAGGAGGTAAGCTATCGCGCGCCAGAACGAGCGCACCTCGACCGACAGGAGATCCCATGCAAGGACGTCCGGAGCCCCAGGAGGCCGCGCAGTATTACTTCCGGTACATCGACCAGGTCCAGAGCGAGGACGTCCTCGGGACGCTGGAGGCCCAGCTCGACGAGATGCTCGCGCTCCTGGGAGGCATCACCGAGGAGCGGTCTCTTCACCGCTATGGGCCGGACAAGTGGAGCATCCGGGAGGCGCTCAACCACGTCACCGACACCGAGCGGGTGTTCGTGTTCCGCGCCTTGTGGTTCGCCCGTGGGTTCGACACCCCTCTCCCGGGCTTCGACCAGAACGTCGCCGCCCCCATGGCCCGGGCCGACGAGATCTCCTGGGCCCGCCATGTGGAGGAATTCCGGTCGGTCCGCCTGGCGACCCTGACCCTCTTCCGCAATCTGCCGGCGGAGGCCTGGATGCGGAGCGGCATCGCCAGCGACAACCCCGTCACCGTGCGGGCCCTGGCCTACATCACGGCCGGGCACGTCGCGCACCACGCGGCGCTCCTGCGGGAGCGGTATCTGTCGAAGCCTGCTTAGTCGGCGTTGGCGTCCCCGGCCGGTTGGCCCCTCATCACCCCGGCCCTCTTCTCCCGGCCTCCCCCCCACCTGACGGGAGAAGAGGGAGAAAGTTAGTCGAAGAGAGGCCGCCCTGGGCGGGGGGCCTGCTCCGGCCCTACGACCCCACCCACCCAGGGCGGCCACATAGGGCCGCCCCTACATGCCCCCTCCCTATTTTCAGAACAGGGTTGGGGAGTGAGGGGCCCGAGCAATGCATGATTGCGAATATCCTTCCGTTGCGGTATCTTTGCTGAAGCTTAAAGCCCGGATGTCTCGGGTCGCTCTGCGGCACACCTGGCCCCGATCTTGCCTCTTAGTCGTAGTGCGACTTGGGCGAGCCGTACTCGCCGGGAGATCTAACATGCCCCAAGGCCGCTTTCAGAGCTTGCAGGACCTGGAAACCCTCCGTTTGTTCATCGAGAACCTGCGCGAGGGTGTGTATATTACAAACGAGGCGGGGGAGATCCTCGACGCCAACCCGGCCTGTCTGGAGATCCTCGGCGTCTCGTCGCTGGAGGAGCTGCGGCGCCACCGGGCCCAGGATCTCTTCGCCGATTCCGCCCAGCGCGTCCAGGAGATGGAGCTGTTGGCCCGCGAGGGGGAGGTGCGGGAGCTCGAGCTCACCCTCCGCCGGCCGGACGGCGAGGAGCGGACGGTGCTCGACAGTTGCCACGTGATGCGCGACGTCGAGACCGGCCAGTTGCTCTACCACGGCATCCTGATCGACATCTCGGGGCGCAAGCAGCTCGAGAGCCGGTTCCACGAGGCGAGCCTGCGCGATCCCCTGACCGGCTGTTACAACCGGCGCTTCCTGGGGGAGGTCCAGAAGCGGCTGAGCGCCTTCGAGACCTGGGGGACGATCGTCGTCGACGTCGACGACTTCAAGGAGTACAACGACGACTTCGGCCATCAGGCGGGGGACGAGGTGCTGGTCAAGGTGAGCCGCTTCCTCCAGATGAACGCCCGTTCCGAGGACGCGGTGGTGCGGATGGGGGGCGACGAGTTCCTGCTGCTGTTATTGGGGGCCTCGGCGCACTACGTGGCGGAGGTGGGGCAGCGGCTGCGTCTGACCGCGGCCGAGCAGGACATCCCCTCCTTCTCGGTCGGCTGGGCCACCCGCCACGGTACCGAGAGCCTGGAGCGGACGATCGACCACGCCGACCGCGAGCTGTTGCAGATCCGCCTCTTCGAGCGGCGGTCCCGCCAGAAGCGCTTCCGCGGCCCCCGGCGCCGGCTGGTGGAGGGGGTGCTGGCGGACTGATTTCCACCCCTCCCCCCTTGAGCCTCCGCTCAACCGGTAATATTCTTCTGAGAAATTCGCCCAAGATAAGGGACGGACCGGTTTCCGCGGCAGGAAAGGCGGGGTCGTTTGGCGCTTCTCAGCGAGCAGATCGACGGCAAGTACGAAATCCTGGGCAAGCTGCGCGAAGGGGGAATGGGCAGCCTTTACAAGGTGCGCCACCGCCTCCTGGACGAGGTGCGCGTCGTCAAGGTGATCCGCTCGCGGCCGGACGCCGTGGGGGAGGAGGGGGCGGACCGCTTCCTGGCCGAGGCCCGGGCGGCGACCAAGCTGCGGCACCCGAACGTCGCCGTGCTCCACGATTTCGCTGCGGGTGAGGATGGGCAGGCGTTCATCGTCATGGAGTACATCGACGGCTGGAACCTGCTCGAGGTGCTGAACGGCTTCGGGCCGCCACCGGTCCCGCTGACCCTGGAGATCGCCCGCCAGTCGCTCAAGGCGCTCGGGTATCTGCACCGGCACAAGATCGTCCACCGGGACGTCTCGCCCGACAACCTCATGCTCACCCGGGACGTCGACGGCCATCCGCTGGTCAAGCTGATCGACCTTGGCATCGCCAAGGCGCTGGAGGGGCAGGGGGGGCTCACCACGACCGGGGTCTTCCTGGGCAAGCCGCGCTACGGCTCGCCGGAGCGCTTCAGCGGCACTGGCTGGGACGAGCGGAGCGATCTCTATTCCTTCGGGGTGGTCCTCTACGAGCTGCTCACCGGCCGGCCGCGAAAGCGGCCAGGTGATCGACGTCCGCGTTCGCGAGGGGGACAAGTCCGGTCTGGGCTTCGAGGAGGCCGCGCTGGAGGCGGCGAAGAAGGCGCGGTACTTCCCGGCCACCCGGGACGGGGTGGCGGGGAAGATGTGGACGGATCTGGAGCTGGAGTTTGAGGAATAATCCCTTGAAAGAGGATCTTGACCCCCAAACCGTAAGACCCCTTGCCATGGGGGACCAGACCGAGTATCATCCGCAGCCATGGTCTTTCTCCTTTTTTGGGGTTGAAGGCGGTGCCGCTGATCCCGCAGCGGCACCGCCTTGATTGTTCCCTCCCCAGGAGCTGAGATCCTTCCCTTCTTCTTCCACGCTCACGTTAATCCCTGGAACGATGGATGTTCTGTAGGGGCGGCCCTATGTGGCCGCCCTGG
>DASXJP010000474.1:0-24948 GCA_036497345.1 Thermoanaerobaculia bacterium | reverse complement strand
GTAGAATAGTAGCGCTATGGCTTTTCAGCACCCATCGGAGGAATTCGTCTTTAGACTCTGCCAAGGTTCCTTCCTATCCCTCTGGAGTTATGCAAACCCAAGGCGGGAGGGGGCAACAAAGGAACTTTGCGATGTTCTGGTGGTCTGCGATCCGCACGTTTTGATTTTCAGTGTTAAGTACTCTGAGTGTAAAGAAACAGAAGATCCCAAGGTCGGAGCGAGTAGGTGGTATAGAGAAACAGTGGAGCGTTCGGTGAAAGGGTTGTATGGCGCGGAGCGAAATCTCGCCAGAGCGACCTATGTCACTCGCAGCGATGGACAACAAGGCTTGCCGCTTCCTCCACTCGCCGACAGAAAAATCCACAGAATCTCGGTTAGCCTCGGAGGAGGACGGCGCGTGGACTTGTCTTCGGGGGACTTTGGGAAAGGATTTGTGCATTGCTTCGATGACCAGTTCGTTGTAGTCGCACTCCCCGAGCTAAGCACGGTGACTGATTTCATCGCCTACCTCGAAGCGAAAGAAGATCTCGTTCGGGAACGGCGCTTGGTCCTGAACGGAGGCGAGGAGGATTTGTTGGCGGTCTATCTGCACAACGGAAGGATGTTTCCACCGGCAGCAGATCGAATCGTAGTCGAGGATAACCTCTGGGCGTCGTTCTTTCGGAATGCCGCTTACCAACGAAGACTAGAAGCTGAACAGTCGAGCTATACCTGGGATACGCTTATCGAGTACGTTGCAGAATATGCCCTAGCGGGTCAGATGGAATCGGGAGGAACACTATCCGATCACGAGCGGGTGCTTCGTGTTATGGCCCGGGAGAGCCGTCTCTCACGTCGGATGCTCGCGGATACATTCCTCGAGTTCAGAGAGCGAGCCAAACGAGGAGAAGTAAGCGCTCGAATGACTCCGGCGCTCTCCGGCGTCACGTATGTATTCTACAACCCCCCACCTTCCCATGAACGGACAATCAGGCACCAAGTGCTTCAGCTTCGTTGCTTCGTGGCGCGAAACGAGTTTAAGGACAACAAGACTGTCGTAGGAATAGGTTTGAATGTCGAGCCGGCCCCAGAAGGATATGCCGTGGATCTTGTATTCATGCACTTTCCTGAATGGACGCCTGATCATCAGAGGGAGGCAGAGAAAACTAAACAGGAACTCGGGTACTTTCGGACCATGCAGGCGTCAAGTGAGCAGATTGATGAGTATCCAGAAGCGTAGAGAATCATCGGATAATTTGCCGCCCCCGGCATCTTTCGCCGTCTTCCCGGCTATCATCGGAGCGCATACGGTGGGAGAAGAGTGTTCCTCACACCTTCAACCCTCCGCGAGAGCGGATCTCTCTGGAGATAGGGACAATGCATATCAGAGGCACCCCCTCTAACAGCGAAGGAAAGCGTGTCGGCATCTGGATTCGGGTCTCGACCGAAGACCAAGCCCGAGGCGAAAGCCCCGAGCACCACGAGGCCCGGGGCCGGATGTACGCCGAGAGCAAGGGCTGGACCGTGGTCACGGTCTACCACCTCGAAGGCGTCTCGGGCAAAGCCGTCTCATGGCATCCGGAAACCAAGCGCATGAGAGCCGACGTGGAGAGCGGGGCCATTACCGGCCTCATCTTCTCCAAGCTCGCGCGCCTTGCCCGGAGCACCAAGGAACTCCTGGAGTTCTCCGAGTACTTCCGAGAGCACAATGCCGACCTCATCTCCCTCCAAGAGTCGATCGACACCTCGACGCCTGCCGGCCGCCTCTTCTACACCATCATCGCGGCCATGGCCCAATGGGAGCGGGAGGAGATCGCGGATCGGGTCGCGGCATCCGTTCCTATCCGGGCCAAGCTCGGCAAGAAGATTGCCGGCGCCGCTCCCTTCGGGTACGTCTGGAAGGACGGCAAGCTCATCCCGGACGAGAATGAGGCGCCCGTCCGCAAGCTCATGTATGACCTCTTCCGGGAGACCAAGCGTATCCGCACCGTGGCAAGGCTCCTCAATGAGCGCGGCTACCGCACCCGCAAGGGCAATCTCTTTACCGGCACCACGGTCTACCAGCTCCTCTTCGATCCCACGGCCAAGGGCCTCTTCCGAATGAACTACACCACGATCCGAAACGGCAAAAGGACCCTGAAGTCCGAGCACGAGTGGGTCTACCACAGCGTGCCCGCCATCGTCTCCGAGGAGCTATGGCACGAGTGCACCGCCTACCTCACCAAGAGGAAGGAGGGCGTAAAGCCGGGCAGGCGGGGCATGCATCTCTTCTCCGGCTTTACCTACTGCACCTGTGGCAAGAAGATGTATGTGGTCTCGGACAGCCCCAAGTACGTCTGCCAGAAGTGCCGGACGAGGATCTCGACCGACGACCTTGAGGCGGTGTTCGTGGAGGAACTCAAGGGGATGATCTTCTCGCCGGACTCGATCGCAGGGCAGCTCGCCTCAGTCGATACGGAGATCGTCGAGAGGACAGCCCTCCTTGAGAGCCTCAAGCACGAGCACGAGAAGCTCACCGCCGAAGCCGATAAGCTCTACCGCCTGTACCTCGACGGGAACATCACCGGGAAGGAGTTCGGGGAGCGAAACCACCCGCTCGCCATGCGGCGGGAGCAGCTCGACCGGGAGATCCCACGGCTCGCGGGCGAGATCGACTTCCTCACCATCCGGCGGCTCGGGAGCGCAGAGATACTCTCCGAAGCCCAGAGCCTCTACAGCCGGTGGGGCGATCTCGGCTTTGGAGAGAAGCGGGAGATCGTCGAGACCATCGTCGAGCGGGTGGTCGTAGGGAGAGAAGACGTGGAGATCCACCTCGCGTATCAGCCCCCTCCCCCTCTTTCACCCGCAACCCCGCCCGCCACCCCTTCTCTTGAAGGCGCCGCAAAAAGGCAAGGAACTCCGCGACCTCTTGAGCGTCGTCGACGATCAGGAGGAGGTGAAAGTGGTCGGACAACACGGTGACGGCCGCGATGTCCATTTCGTGGATCCGTTGGGTCCTTCCCAGGATGCCCAGGAAGAGGTCGTCGAACGAGGGCCCAGGAGTGAGGAGGTAGCGCCCCTGGATGGTGCGGTTGGTGATGGAGACGAGGGTCCGGGACTGGGGGACATAGCGTAGCTTTCTCATACCCCTAGAAGACGTAAAAACACCCCCGAAACTTATTCGTCCTAGAACCGCTTGGGTTTGCGAGGGGGGGGGGGAGGCGGGTCGTTTTGGCGTTTAAGAACCAGCGAACAGTTGCCGCCGGCCCGGTCTCGGCCAGGCTGTGGAGCGACGCGAACGGGAGGCTGGAGTGGCGGGAGTCGAAGGTGGCCCAGCCCTCCGTCGCCAGGCTCGCCTGAAGGAGGGCTAAATACCACCCGATTCGACTGACGGCACTCTGGTGGGGTGAGGCGCATGTCCCCGGACGTTCCGGGAATACGCCTGTGCCATCATGAGGGCCATGTTCCGGCGTCGCGCTCTGCGCTGTGCCCTGGGGCTCGCCGCCCTCCTCTCGGGTTGCCGGCAGAGCGTCCAGGGTTGTCTCGACCTGGTCTCGGCGCAGAAGTATCAGCCGGCGGCCCGGCGGTGCGCGGCCGTCTTCGCGGCGAGCGGCGATCCGCGGGCGGGAGCGGCGGTGGTCCGCGCCCACTACTTCCTGGGACACGAGCGGGAGGCGCTGGCCTGGGCGGACCGCCTGGAGAAGGCCGGCAAGGCCGCTCCCGGCGTGTGGAGCGTGGTGGGGCTCGTCGACCAGCGGCGCGGAGAGGCCGGGGCGGCGGAGCGGGCCTACCGCCGCGATCTGGCCATCTGCCGCGCCGCGGGGGATCACGGCCGCGCCGCCGACGCCCTCTACCGGCTCTTTAACCTTTCGTGGCACCGCTCCAGCTACCGGGAGACCTTTCTGATCGCGAGCGAGGCGGTCCAGGAGGCCTCCAGAGCGGGAGACCGCGCGCGAGAGGCGCGCGCCGCTGAGGCCCTCTATACCTCGCTGTTCGAGGTCGGGGACCTCGCCGGAGCGCGGCAGGCTCTGGAGCGGGCCGACGGGCTGATTCCGGAGCAGGAGCGCGGCGAGCGGGCCCGCTTTCTCAACAACCGCGGCACCGTCCTGGCGGCCGAGCGCCGGTTGGGGCTCGCCCGGCACGACTTCGAGCAGGCGCTGAGCCTGGGCGCCGGCAACGAGCCCGAATTCTCCCGCGGAGTCCTCATGGACCTGACCGAGGTCAGCCTCGAGGGCGACGACGTCGAGCGGGCGGACCTCTATCTGAAGCAGGCGTGGGAGCATCTGGAGCCCGGCCGGAAGCCGCCGCCCTCCCTCTTCTACTATCGCTCCTGGGTGGACCAGGCCCGCGGGCGCCTGGCGGAGGCCGCGGAGGATCTCGCGCCGGTCCTGCACGCGGATCTCGACTCCGAGTGGGGGTGGAAGGTCGCGTATCAGCAAGGGCGGGTCGCGGAGGCCCGGAGCGATCTCCGCGCCGCTGAAGAGGCCTACGAGAGATCGATCGCCATTCTCGAGGAGATGCGCCGGGGCCTGGCCTTCGACGAGCTCAAGTCCTGGCTCCTGGAGGAGGAGCGGCGGCCTTTCGAAGCGCTGTTCCGCCTGCAGGCCCGGTCGGGCCGTGCCGCGGCGAGCCTCGCCACGATGGAGCGGGCACAGGCGAGGACCTTCCTCGACGCGTTCGTGTACACCACCTCCGAATCGCCGCTGGCCGGCAAGGCCTGGACGCCCGACGCCGCGGGCGAACGCCTGGCGGCCCTGGAGTCGCTGCTGCCGGCGATGAGCGAGTCGCCGGTGGCGGCCCTGCAACCGGTCGATCGCGTTCTGAGCGCCTTGCGGGACCGCGACGGTCTCCTCTATTTCGAAGCCGGAGACGAGCTGTGGCTGATCACCGTGAGGGGGCCGCGGCTCCAGCTGCGGAAGCTGGCGGCGCCGACGGCCGAGATCCGGGATCTCGCGGATCGCTTCCTGGGCCACCCGGACGACGTCTCCCTCGCCGGCCGGTTGGGCGAGATCCTCCTGCCGGCGGGCGCGCTGCCGGAGGCCGGGCAACCGGTCTACGTGGTGGCCGACGGCGTGTTGGGAAACCTGCCGTTCGCCGCCCTGCGCCGGCAGGGGCGGTTCCTGGTGGAGGACCATGGGATCGTCTTCGTCCCCAGCCTCAACGCGCTGGCCGCCCTGGAGGCTCCGCGCGCGGGCTCCGTGCAACCCGCGGTGGCGCTGGCGGACCCCCGCCGGGACCTGCCCGCCGCGGCCGCCGAGGCCGCGGAGGTGGCCCACCGGCTGAACGGCACGGCCTGGATCGCCGGCGAGGCGACCGCCCCGCGATTACAGCAGGCCGCCCACAGCCGGACGCTGCACCTGGCCACCCACACCGGCCTGGGACCGCGCGGCGCCTGGCTTCAGCTCGCGGACCGGCGGGTGACGGCCAGCGAGATCGTGGCCGGGCGGATCGGTCCCCGGCTGGTCGTGCTGGCGAGCTGTGCCTCCGGAGCACGGCCGGGGCGGGAGATGTGGGGATCGCTCGGCGCCTCCTTCCTGGCGGCGGGAAGCCGCGCCGTGCTGGCTTCGCTGTGGTCGATCGAAGACCGGCCGACCCGCGAGCTGGTGCGCCGGTTCTATGCCGAAGGAGGGGACGCCGACCCCTGCGCGGCGCTGGCCCGGGTGCAGCGTGTTGCGATCCGCCAGGGTCTGTCGCCTCATCTATGGGCCGCCTTCGTTCTCTTCGGATCCGAGCGGCCGCTGAATGAATCGGTGAAAAGGAGATAGACATGTCGAGTCGTTGGATTCGTTGCCTCGTTACCGCGCTGCTTCTCACCCTCGGCCTCGGGCTCCCCGCGCAAGCGAAGCCTCCCGCGGCCGGTGCCGCTTCCCCCCGGCAGGGGGGCGTCCTGGAAGGGTTGACGGCCTACGGCGTCGCGCTGTTCCTGGCGGTGAAGGACGACGGCGGTCTGTGCGGAATGGGGTATTGCCCCACGCCGCCGCCACCGCCGCCGCCGATCCACACCATGAGCAACGGGATCTTCAAGCCCCGTCCGGTCAGAAGGGACTCTCTGCCGTAGGCGGCCATGTCGTGGATCCATGGGTCTCGCGCGGCTCCCTCCTCGGAGCCGGATGCCGAGCACGACGCCCTGGCGGCCCTCGAGAGAGGGAGCCCCGCCGAGGCCCTGGCCGTGCTGATGCGTGTTTATGGCTCCGCCGTCTATCGCTATTGCCGGCAGATGGTGGCGGACGATGACCTGGCGCAGGAGGTGCACCAGATGACCTTCATTCAGGCTTACGAAAGCCTGGCGCGGTTCGGCCGCCGCTCCTCGCTGCGCACCTGGCTGTTCGGCATCGCCCGCCACCGCTGCCTGGACCTCCTCAAGATGGACCGGCGCCGCCGCAGCCGGTTCGACCCGTTGGACGCCGCGCCGGACCTGCCCGGACCGGGCGCCAACGTGGAGGACCTCCTGGCGGAACGCGCGCGCGCCCGCCTGTTGGCGGACTGCCTGCGCTCCCTGGCGCCGCGCGCGCGGGACACCGTCCTGCTGCGCTTCCAGCAGGGGCTGTCCTATCCGGAGATCGCCCGCCTCGCGGACGAGAAGGCGCCGGCTCTCCAGATCCGGGTCGCCCGCGCCCTGCCCCTCCTGCGCCGCTGCCTGGAAGAGAAAGGGGGAGCGCCTTGAGCCGGTGCGGCCGATTCGAGGCGGAGGGGCTGTCGCTCCTCGAACAGGGGCTCCCCCTCGACGAGCACTTCGCGACCTGTCCGGACTGTCTGGCCGCCCGGGCCGCTTACGAACGGCTTCGCGTGGAGATCGCCGCCCTCGGCGCCGAGGACGAGCCGCCGGTGGGCTGGCAGGCCCGTGTCTGGGAGCGGCTCGACCAGCGCCGGGAGCGCCGAAGGCTTCGGTGGCCCGGGTGGCGCGGGTGGATCGTTCCGGCGGCGGTGGGCGTGGCCGCGTCGCTGGCCACGCTCTTCCTGATCCGCCCCCCCGAGCCGCGGCCCCCCTCGCTGCGCGTCGAAGTCCAGGCGGGCACCACCGTCCGCCGCGGCGGCGAGGCCCAACCGGGCGACCTCCTGCGGCTCACGGCGGCGACCGGCGGCGCGCGTCACGCGGAGCTGCGCGTCTACCGCAACGACACCGAGCTGGTGTTGCGCTGCTCGACCGATCGCCCCTGCTCCCGCCGGGGGGACGAGGTGCGCGCCGCCGTTCTCCTCGACGCCGTCGGACGCTACCAGACTCTCCTCATGCGCGCGGAAAAACCCCTGCCGTCTCCCGTGTCCGACCTCGAAAAGGACACCAGCGCCGCCCTCGCCGCGGGGGCCGACGTGAGACTGGGCACCGAGATCGTCGTCCGCTGAGCCGTCCTGTTGTGTTTCGCCCCCCAGCGTCGCCTCATTGACGTAACCACGCGGCGACGCCGCGACACAACCGGGCTCCATGCCCAAAGGGACGAGTCATGAAAAAGCAATCCAAGCGCCTGAGCCTCTCTCGTGAGACTCTCAACCTGCTCGACGGTGACAATCTGACGCAGGTGAACGGCGGCATCATCATCCCCCCCTCCAAGGCGGCCGGCTGCTCGGACAACTACTGCGCGACCGATAGCTGCCGCTACACCACCTGCTATTGACGGCCGGCATCCTGCCCCTGATACCCGGGGCGGCCCTGCCAGGGCCGCCCCGGGCGATTCCTCCGGATCATCACCAAGAGAGAGACACGTGGCGGTCTGGATCGCCGGGTGGCTCACGAACCAGGCCCCTCTCCCGAGGAGCTGGCCGTAGAAGGGCCAGGCGTGCTCGGTGTCGGCCGCCGAGTGGACGCCCACCCAACCACCCCCCTGGCGGACATAGGTCCTGAAAGCCGCCTTCTGGGCGGCATTCAAGACCTGGCCGGACGAAAGCCGGGCCGGGACTCGCATCTTCCACCCAGGGATCAGACCTCGTCTCCAGGCTCCGGCGGCGCATCGGGGACCTTCGCCAGGACGGCCAGGAATTTCTCCCGGCTGCCGCGCTGCGCCCGCTGCTCCAGATAGTCCTCTGTCATCAGGGCCGACAGCTTCTCGGCGACGGCGGTGCTGATGAACTGATTGATCGAGATGCCATCCTGCTGCGCAAGCTCGCGAACCCGCTTGTGCAGGGAATCCGGTAATCTCAGGCTCAACGTGCTCATGATGGCTCCTTGAGACTCCGCAGGAAGCCCCCCGGCGTGTCGATCCTCAGGCCGAGACGCTCCGCTCCCACGAAGTCCCGCGCGTTAAAAGTGACGATCGCCTCGCACCCCGCCGCGACCGCCAGCTCCAGGACCATGTCGTCCTTCGGGTCTGGCAGGCACGGCCGCCAGAGGAAGAAGATGCGCTGCCGATGGGCGACCTGGCAAAGGAAGTCGAGCAGGTCCTCGACGTCCTGCCGGCTGTAGGGGCCTTCCAGGTCGCGAGCCAGGGCATCCTCGTACTCCAGCACCAGAGGCACGGAGACGGCGATCTCGAACCGGTCTTCTCCCAGCAGAGAGAGCAACTGGTACGAGGCCCCTCGTCGCGAGCGGAGAGCCGCTACCATTACGTTGGTATCGAGCACCACCCGCCTCTGCTTCACTTTGGTATCATAGGCGATACCGAGAACCCTGTCAAGGATCGGTTTCAGCCAGCGCGGCTTTTTGTGGTGGAGGAGGTAGCGTGCCTGGAAGGCCCGGTGGGCGACGGAGACGAAGGTGCGGAGCGGGGGAAGGTGGCGGTGTCCTCTCATGCCCTCAGAAGACGTAAAAACGGGCTCAAACTTATTCGCCCTAGAGCCGCTTACGTTTGCGAGAGGGGGGTGGGGAGCGGAAGGGAGGCGCTACTCCTCCCTACCGCGGATCGAGGCTGCCATAGAACGTCTCCCGTAGCGCCTTCTCCGCGGCGAGATCTCCGAGCAGATAGTGGACGTCCGCCAATTTGAGGAGAATCGAGGTCTCCCGGGGAGGCGTTCGGCTGATTTTTCAGGGAGACCACCGGCTTGGGGCTCCCCTCCTCGGTGATGAGCAGGTCGTACCGTCCGCGCGCCACGTCGTAGTCGACGTCGATGCCGTACCAGGTGAAGGGCTTGATCCTCAGGAGGCGCTTCGGGATGCTGTCCGAGACGTGCCGGAGCACGCCGTTCTTGACGATCAGCCAGAGGGCGATGCCGTCCTTCCCGAGCTCGAACCAGCCCGGGCCGGCCATGGCGACGTTCAGCTCCTCGCGGGGATTGGTGACCAGCAGGGCGAAATGGAGGAAGAGCCGGCCGTCCCGGCGCTCGGGGAAGAACCCCTGCAGCTCCGGGAAGTCACCGTCGCCCGCCACGTCCCGGATCTCCAGCGAGCGGTAGCCGCTGACGTGGAACGCCCTCGAGAGCTGGACGCTCCCCTTGGCGTTGCGGAAGACGGTGAAGGTGTCCGGTCCGGTGTCGGTGAGCCCGTCGTCGAAGCTGTAGCGGACCAGGAAGGGCGGGGAGGCCGCTCCGGCGGGAACGGCCAGGAACAGGACCGCCAGCAGGAAGATCAGACTGAGAATGCGGAGCCGATAGCGTTTCACGCGCCACCTCCCGGGATCAGATCGCCCCTTTCAGCACGTCTCGGTGTCCGGCGTGCAGTCGTCGCTCTGCGGCGGGCAGTCCGCGGAGCAGGCGGTCGTGCAGTCGCCCATCGTGCAACAGGTGGTGGCCGCGGTGGGGCCTCCGCCCCTGACCTCGAACAGACTGTCGTAGCTGAGGTTGCGCAGGGTTTCGCGGTGAAGCGCGAGCTTCGGGGGAGCGTTCTTTCTCATCGGACCTCCTTCTGGGTTCCCGGATCTGACTGGTATGGTACGGCATACGAGGAGGAAAGGGGTCATGCCGAGAGCCCTCTGGAACGGGGCCGTCATCGCCGAGACGGACAACTTCGAGCTGGTCGAGGGGAACGTCTACTTCCCGCCGGGCTCGGTGAAGCGCGAATTCCTGCGGTCGAGCGACACCCACACGGTCTGCGGCTGGAAGGGGACGGCGAGCTATTACACGGTCGTCGTGGACGGCCGGGAGACCAAGGACGGCGCCTGGTACTACCCGGACCCCAAGCCGGCGGCGGCCAACATCAAGGACCACGTGGCCTTCTGGCGTGGCGTCACGGTGGAGCGCTAGATGTCCCTCCCCGGTACTCTCCTCGGTACTCTCCTCGATACTCCGCTCACCCGCCAGCTCGGCATCGAGGTGCCGTTGATCTGCGGCGCCATGTACCCGTGCAGCAATCCGGAGCTGGTGGCCGCGGCCTCGGAAGCCGGAGGGATCGGCGTCATCCAGCCGCTCTCGCTGGTCTACGTCCACCGCCACGAATTCGGCGCCGGGCTGAAGCTCATCCGCAGGCTCACCTCGAAGCCGGTGGGGATGAACGTGATCGTCGAGCGCTCCTCCAAGGTCTACCAGGAGCGGATGCAGCGCTTCGTGGATGAGGCTATCGAGGGGGGCATCCGCTTCTTCGTGACCTCGCTGGGCAACCCCCGCTGGGTGGTGGAGAAGGCGCACGCGGCCGGAGGGTTCGTCTATCACGACGTCACCGAGCGGAAGTGGGCGCTCAAGGGTCTGGAGGCCGGGGTGGACGGCCTGATCGCGGTCAACAACTGGGCGGGCGGCCATGCCGGGCCCAAGAGCGCCGAAGCGCTGATCGCGGAGCTGGGCGACCTCGGCGTGCCGGTGGTCTGCGCCGGCGGCATCGGCGACGAGGAGGACTTCGTGCGCGTCCTACAGATGGGCTACGCGGGCGTCCAGATGGGCACCCGCTTCATCGCCACCACCGAGTGCACCGCGCACCCGGACTACAAGCGGGCCATCCTCCAGGCCGACGCGGACGACATCGTGCTGACCGAGCGGATCACGGGGGTGCCGGTGGCGGTGATCCGCACCCCCTACATCGAGAAGACGGGCACCAAGGCCGGCCCGCTCGCCCGCTGGATGCTGCGCGGCCGCAAGACCAAGCACTGGATGCGGACGCTCTACGCCATGCAGTCGATCTGGAAGCTGAAGCGCTCCGCGACCACCTTCTCCTATCGGGACTACCTCCAAGCGGGCCGCAGCGTGGCGGGGATCGAGGCGGTGGAGCCGGCGGGGGAGATCGTGCGGCGGTTCCGGCGGGCGGCGGAGGAGGCGGAGGTGGTTTCCGGCCGGGCATGAACGTCCGGGCGGGGCGGAGTACACTCCCCTCACCCATGCTCCTCTCCCTCCTGGCCCTCCTCGCCTCCCCGGCGCCGCCTCCTCCGATCTTCACCGATCGCGCCGCCGACTGGGGGCTCAATTTCACCTACTCGACCGGCCAGACCGGCGAGCTCTACTTCCCCGAGATCATGGGAGGTGGAGCAGCGCTGTTCGACTATGACAACGACGGCGACCTCGACGTCTTCGTGGTCCAGGGGCATCCGCTCAAGCCCGGCTCTCCCGATCCCGGACCGGCGGGGTGGGGGAGGCTGTTCCGCAACGACCTGATCACGCCGCAGGGCCGGAATCCGGCCCCCCGGTTCGTGGACGTCACCGCGCAGAGCGGCATCCGGGCCACGGGGTATGGAATGGCGGTGGCCACGGGAGATTTCGACAACGACGGCCGGGTCGATCTCTATCTCTCGAATTTCGGCTCGAATCAGCTCTGGCACAACAACGGGGACGGCACCTTCACCGACGTCACGGCCAAGGCGGGGGTGGACGATCCGCGCTGGAGCTCCGGCGCCACGTTCGCCGATCTGGACCGCGACGGCTGGCTCGATCTCTACGTCCTGAATTACGTCGATTATTCGATCACTAACAACGTGCGCTGCTACGCCCCGAGCAGCCGGCGCGACTACTGCGGCCCCTCCACCTTCGCGCCGGTGCCGGACCGCCTGTTCCGCAACCGGGGGAACGGCACCTTCGAGGACGTCTCCCTCCCCTCCGGCATCGGCCGCAAGGCCGGCCCGGGGCTCGGCGTGGTGGCGGACGACCTCGACGGCGACGGCTGGCCCGACCTCTTCGTGGCCAACGACGGCGCCGCCAGCTTTCTCTGGATCAATCAAAAGAATTTCACTTTCCGCGAGGATGGCCTGCTCGCCGGAGTGGCCTTGAACGCCGCGGGCAAGCCCGAGGCCGGCATGGGGATCGCGGTGGGGGACGCCGACGGCGACGGCCGTGACGACCTCCTGATCACCCATTTGACGGCGGAGACCAACACCTTCTATCTCAACCTCGGCGGCGGTCTGTTCGAGGACGCCACGGCGCGCTCGGGGCTGGGCGCGCCGAGCCTGCCGTTCACCGGCTTCGGCACCGGCTGGCTCGATTTCGATAATGACGGCAAGCTCGACCTCGCGGTGTTCAACGGCGCCGTCAACCTGGCCGGGGCCATGGGATCGGGCCCGGGGATCGCCTCCTACGCCCAGCCGCACCAGCTCTACCGCAACCTGGGAGGCGGCCGGTTCGCGATGGCGCCGGAGGCCGGTCCGGACTTCCAGAAGCTCGCGGTCTCCCGGGGGGCTGCTTTCGGGGATATCGACAACGACGGCGACACCGACATCCTGGTGGTGGACGCGGACGGTCCCCTCCGCCTGCTGGTCAACGAATCGGGAAACCGCAATCCCTGGCTCGGTCTGCGGCTGGTAGGGAAGCTGGCGGGCGCCAAGGCGGAGCGGGACATGATCGGCGCCCGGGTCGAGGTGAGGCGGAAAGGGGCCCCCTCGCTCTGGCGGCGCGTTGCCACCGACGGCAGCTACGCCTCGGCGAACGATCCGCGGGTGCTGGTGGGATTGGGGGACGCCTCCGAGGTGACCGGCGTGCGGGTGCTCTGGCCGGACGGTCTCATCGAATCCTTCCCGCCGCCTCCCTTGCGGACGTACACCACCCTGGTGCGCGGCATGGGGAAGGCGGAAGGGCCGAAATGATCGCGATTTTTCTCGTCCTCGCGCTGGCGGCTTCGCCGCCGGACCTCTCCGGCCTGGAGAGCGCGGTGGCGGCGCAGATCGCGGAGATGCGGAGCCTGGCGGACAAGCAGAGCACCGATCCCCGCGCCTGGGGCGATCTCGGGCAGGCCTACCTCGCCTATGGCTTCAACGACGCGGCGGCGGACTGCTTCACCAAGGCGGCCGGTCTCGATCCCAGGGACTACCGCTGGCCCTATCTGCTGGGCGCCGCCCAGCAGGCCGCCGGACGGCTGGACGAGGCCGCGGCCGGTTTCTCCCGGGCCCTGAAGCTGGCGCCGGACGCCGCGGCCGGCTGGGTACATCTCGGGGAGATCCGGCTGCTCCAGGGCCGCCTGGACGACGCCGAAACCGCGCTGCGCAAGGCGCTCGAAGTCCCTGGCACCTCCGCCGCGGCACACTCCTTCCTCGGACAGACGGCCCTGGCGCGGCGCGACTTCAAGGCCGCGGCGGAGCATCTCGAGGCCGCCCTCGCCGCGGTGCCTGAGGCGACCCGCCTGCACTATCCGCTGGCCCTGGCCTATCGCGGCTTGAACGACCGCGCCAAAGCCGAGGAGCACCTGGCGAAGGCCGGACAGGTGGGCCTGAAGCCCCCCGATCCGCTGCTGGACGGCGTGGCGAATCTGCGGGTGGGAGAGCGGGTGGCGCTGATGCGGGGCCGGGTGGCCGCCCAGGCCGGGCGCTACGCGGACGCGGCGCGGGAATTCCGCAAGGCCCTGGCCGCCCAGCCTTCGAGCGTGGAGGCGCGGGTCAACCTCGGCTCGGTCCTGGCGCTCGCCGGAGACCGCGCCGGCGCCGTCGAGCAATTCCGCGACGCCCTGCGCCTCGATCCCGCGAACGTCACCGCCCATTTCAACCTCGGCTCGCTGCTCCCTCCGGACGAGGCGCGCCCCCATCTGGAATCCGTGGTATCGGCCCGTCCGGACGACGCCGAGGCGCGCCGGCTGCTGGCGCAGGCCCTGCGCGAAAGCGGCCATCTGCCGGAAGCCCTGGAGCAATATGGGAAGGCGATCGCCCTGGCCCCCGCGGACGAGACCGCCCGTCTGGGAGAGGCCGAGACCCTGGTCCGCCTCGGCCGCTACGCCGACGCCCGGCGCCATCTGGAGGACGATCTCAAGCAGATGCCCACCAGCGGCCTGCTCAGCCACGCCCTGGCCCGCCTCCTCGCCGCCTGTCCGGATCGCTCGATCCGCGACGGCGCCCGCGCGCTGGCGCTGGCCCAGGCCGTCTGGCAGGCCCAACCCTCCGCCGCCCACGCCCGCACGGTGGCGCTCGCCCTCGCCGAGCTCGGCCGCTGCGAGGAGGCGGCGCAGTGGCGGCGGAGGGCGGGGGACCCGGAGGAGGCGCGGGCGGGGGAGGGGTGCCGGCCGTAGCTGCCGCTGCAAACGCTATGATGAAGCGGCACCATGGCCGACCAGTACGCCGCTTTCGTGAGCTACGCCCACCGCGACCAGCCGTGGGTGAAGGCGCTCCAGACCAACCTCGAGCGCTGCCTTGCCGTCGCCGGGCGCCCTGGCAAGGTGTTCCTCGACGAGGTGGACCTCGCCAGCGGGCGCTCCTGGGTGGGGCAGCTCCAGGCGGGCCTGGACCGTAGCGAGCATCTGATCCTGGTGGCCACCCCGGAGGCTCTGGCGTCGCCGCGGGTGGCGGACGAGTGGCAGAGCTTCATCGACATCCGGCCCGACGGGCACGACGGCCGCCTGCACGTCGTCCACCTCGTCGACGTCCCCCTGCCACCCTTCCTCGCTACGATCCAGTGGGTGGACTTCCGGGAGGCTGGCGAGGAGCGCTACCGGCAGGAGCTGCGCAAGCTGGTGGGAGGGCTGCTCGTCAAGGCGGACGGCCGGGAGCTGCTGGCGTTGCCGGCGCAGCTCGAGATCCCCTCCCACTCCACGGGGCGGCTGGCCGCGCCGCTGCGCAAGCGGCTGATCGAGTGGCTGACGCCGGTCCTGGCCAGGAAGATGTCCCGTCTCGCGGTGGCCCAGCGGCTGGACCTCAAACCCGAAAGACTCGAGGGCCAGGGCTCCTGGGCCTGCGCCGCCTCAGCGGCCCTGGTCTGGGCGACCGGCCAGGACGAGCCGATCACCGCCGCGCTGAGGATCGTCGACATCCTGCGCGAGACCTTGGAGGAGGACGAGCCCGAGAAGGTGGCGGCGCTCGTACCCCTGCGCGAGGAGCTGGAAGCGCTCCGTTCCGAGAGCCCGCGGAGAAGCCTGCTCGACTTTTGGCTGCAAGGCGTGGAGAAGGACCACGAACGGCTGCACCCCTTGCAGGACCAGATGGACCTCGGGCTCCTCGAACGGGTCTACGTCCAGTTGCAGGTGAGCGCCGCCACCCGGAGAGTTGCGCACGGAGCCGGGGAGGCCGCACCCGGAGAATCGCGCCTGGCGGCCCCGCTCACCCTGCCCGACCTGCTCGCGCTCGACCGCCAGGCGCACCCCTGGGTTACCGGCCGCTGGGTGCTGCTGGGCGATCCGGGGGCCGGCAAGACCACCCTGCTCCGTCACCTCGCGGCCACCCTGGCCCGGCAAGGGGGGCGGCCGTTCCTGCCGCTGTTCGACTCGCTGCCGCGCCTGCTGCGCGAGGGCACCTCTCTGCTCGACCGCGTCGTCGAACGCCTGACGCGCGCCGGGCATCCCGCCCAGGGGCTGGCCGGCGCTCTCAACCAGGCCGGGCGGGACGGCAGGCTCCTCCTCCTCCTGGACGGCCTCGACGAGGTGCCGCGGGAGACGCGGGACAAGGCCGAGCAGCTCCTGCGCGATCTGGCGACCGACTGGCCCACGGCTCCCATCGTCGTCACCAGCCGGCCCATCGGCTACCGCTCTCCGGCGAGCGACTTCCGCGAGGTCGAGGTCCTCCCGCTCGACCGCGCCAGCCGCCGGGAGCTCCTGGCCCGGCTCTTCGGCCGCACCGGCGGAGCTCCCGACTACGTTCGCGCCGGCGCCGCGATGGAGGCGCTGGATGCGGCCGAGCTCCACGAGGTGGCCGGCAATCCGCTCTACCTCACCCTGATGACCCTCCTCTTCGAGCAGGAGATCGCTCCCGACCGCAACCGTACCCGGCTCTATGACCAGGTGTTCGATCTCCTGCTCGACGGCAAGCACCGTCCCGGCGCCGAGCCGATGGACCGCAAGCCGGTGGTCCGAGCGGTGCTGCGCCAGCTCGCTTGCGGCATGACGGAGGACAACCGCGACGCCCAGCCGGTCGAGGCGATCGAGGACCGGCTCTACCGTAAAGAGCTCGACGAGCAACGCCGCGAGCTCGAGCGCGTCGGCCGCTGGCGGGGCCGGCCGCGCCAGTTTCTGGAGGATCTGGCCGAGCGCACGGGCATCCTGGGGCCGCACGACGGCGCCGCGGCCGACTGGCGCTTCTGGCACCGCACCTTCCGCGAGGCGCTCGCCGCCGAGCACCTGTGGGACGAGTACCAGGGGAAGGGGGGCAAGGCCAAGATCCTCGCCCGGGCGCGGTCCATCACCATCGAGGAGGACCAGAGCCGCTGGGCCGAGCCGTTCGCTCTGCTGGCCGGCTGGGTCGACGATCCGGACGATCTGATCCGGGCGCTGGTCCAGGAGAACCGTCCTCTCGCCCTGCGCGCCCTTGCCACCGCGCAGCGTCTGCGCGACGAGACGCTGCGCGAGGTCCTCACCCTGAGTGATGATTGGGAGGAGCGTGCAAAGGTCTATCAGCGTCTGCCGGAGCTGGTGGGCGAGCCCCGGCGGGCTCTGGCTCTCCTCGACCAACTCCGTCGCCGGACGCGCAACGGCAACGATCTCTACTTCCTCGACGCCGCCTTGCGGGACGTCGTGCGCCGCTTTCCGGACCACGCCCGCGACGGCGAGGCGCTGGCCGCCCGCTTCTACGACCACATCAGGGTGCCCGCCGAAGATCTTTTCCGTGGGATCGAGACCCGCGATGGCCGGGTGCCTCTCTGGCGGGAGATTCCGGCCGGGCGGTTCTGGATGGGGAGCCCCGAGGGCGAGGGCGATGAAGACGAGCATCCTCGCCACGAGGTGACGATCTCTGCCCCATTCCAAATGGGCGCGGTGGCGGTGACGAACGTCCAGTACGCCGCCTTCGACCCGGGCCACGAGCCCTTGTCCTTCAAGGGAGTGCCGGCTGAGGAGTTGCGTCACCACCCGGTCGTGAACGTGACCTGGCACGAGGCGATGTCCTTCTGCCGCTGGCTGGCGGCCTCCTTCCCCTGGGCTCGCGGCGCCCGGCTGCCGACCGAGGAGGAGTGGGAGTACGCCTGCCGGTCCGGCAGTCCGAAGCAGTATTGGAGCGGCGACGACGAGCAAGCCCTTGCGGCGGTTGGTTGGTACGACGCCAACTCAGGGAACAGGACGCATCGGGTCGGTGAGAAACCCGCCAACCCGTGGGGCCTCTACGATGTCCACGGCAACGTCTGGGAGTGGACGCTGAGCGCTTGGACGGACAGCTACCAGGGGCGTCAGGCCGGTGTGGACCCCGATCCTGCCAAGGTAGAGATTCCGGCCGAGGAGCCCCCCAGCGGCGGCAGGCGCGTGGTACGTGGCGGTTGCTACTGGAATGACGCGGTCTGGGCGCGCGCGGCGTGCCGGAGCCACGGGTTCCCGGGCTTCGGGGTCGGGGATCAGGGCTTTCGCGTTCTGCTCCCCGCCGGCCCCGAGCTCTCGGTCGTAGATCATAGATCTTAGAGAGTGTCTCTTCTTCCGGCATCCTCGGCAGCGGATGGCGGGATGCGGCCGCTCTTTGCCGTTTGCTGCCGGAAGTCGTCGTTCTCTGGCGGCAAGGACGGCAGCCTGCGGCCGGAATCGGCTGTCTGGTCTGCCCCTTGGGCCGCATCCGCGGTACAAAAAGCCGCCTCCGATGTGCCAACCCTGCCGCACCGCAGCCATCCCCGGCAGCCGACGGCATGAAACGACCGCCAACTGCCGGGCGTGGATACGTAGCGGGTATAAAAGTCTTTTTGACGGCCGTAGGAGACGCCGGCTTCGCGTGTTCCATCGGAGGAGGACAGACCGATGGATCTTTCCGTCCGTGAAGTCGCAACGCTCCTTGGCCGCAGTAGTCGCACGGTGAGGGCTCAGCTCGCCCGCGGCGAGTTGGCCGGCGTCAAGCGGAATGGCCGCTGGCGCGTCGCGCGCCAGAGCCTTCCGCTGACCGAGGCCCAGCGGCGATCCCTCCAGGGCAAGGCGGACGCTCTTCGGCAGACCGTTGAGGACGTCTTCCCCTCCGGGCGCGCTCGTGATCTCGCGGAGGCCGACCGCGCGATGGTTCGTCTGCGGGTCCTCCTGCGGGTCGCGCAAGATCTGGGCCTTCTCTCGCCCGCCGGTCTGCGCTTCGCCTGTGGACGGCTCCAGACCGCCGGCAGGATGGTGGGTGGCTGGCGAAAGCGAGTGGAAGGCGTTCAATCTCGTGCCGGAGAAGATCCGGCCGGAGTTCAAATTTCAGGGGATGGGTCCCCAGCGGCGGCAGGCGCGTGATACGTGGCGGTAGCTACTGGAATGACGCGGACAGGGCGCGCGCGGCGTACCGGAACCACAGGAACCCGGGCTTCGAGAACGAGAATCAGAGCTTTCGCGTTCTGCTCCCCGCCGGCCCCGAGCCCGCGGCCGAGACTGGAATCTTGAGCCCCGAGCAGACCCATCTCCAGCGGCGGGCTCCGGCTCGCCCGCGTGCCGCCCGCCCATTCTGGTAGTCCCATGGCAAAGCTGTGGGTCGAAAGCCTGGGCGGGCCTCTATTCCCTCACTCCCCCCATGAAAACCGCGCGCCACCTCTTCGCCCGCCTCTGCGACCCCGACCACCTCGACCGCGCGGCTGCGGCGACTGTCCGCGGCAAGCGCCGGCGGTGCGACGTGGCCTCCTTCTTGTTCCGGCGGGAGGAGGAGCTCGCCCGGCTCCAAGCGGACCTGGAGGCAGGCCGCTATCGGCCCGGCAGGCCCGATCTCGTGGCCATCCGGGATCCCAAGCCGCGCCTCATCGCGCGGGTACCGATCGCCGACCGCGTCGTCCATACCGCCCTGGTCGAGCTCATGGAGCCCGTCTTCCTGGCCAGCCTGCGGCCGGAAGCCTATGCCTGCCGAAGAGGATTCGGGACCCACCGAGCGGTCCTTCGCCTCTGGGAGATCCTTCGGCGTCACCGCTTCGCTCTCCACCTCGACATCCGGAGCTACTTTCCAAGCATCGACCGCGCCATCCTGAGAAGCCTCGTGGCCCGGCGGATCGACGACGATCGATTCCTGGAGATCGTAGACCGCGTGCTGGAGTCAGGAGCAGGTCTCTATGACACCACCGCGGCCCGCCGCGCCGCGCACCTCACGGCGGATTGGCCGCCGCCGGGGCGCGGTCTGCCGATCGGCTCGTCAGTCAGCCAGCTCTTCGCCGCGCATGTCTATCTGGCCGCTCTCGACCACCACGTCAAGCGCGTGCTCCGGGTTCCCGGTTATCTGCGCTATGTGGACGATCTGTTCTTCGCCGCCGATCGACGCTGCGATCTCCGCCGTGTCCGGGAGGATGTCTCGCGTTTCCTCCATGAAGAGCGTGGCCTTCGCCTCAAGCACCCCGACGCCCGGATCTTGTCCAGCCGCGGGCATCTCGATGCTCTGGGATTCCGAATTACGCGTGAGGGCATTGAGGCCCTTCCCCGCGCCTTGGCCCGGGTCCGCCGGCGCGCCGCCTCCGCCTTGGGACCTCGCCAGAGCGGACGGCGTCCGGACCTCGGCCGGTCCCTGGCCTCGTCGGCAGGTCTGATCCTCTTTGGACCGTGACGCCTCCCTACGCGGCAGGAAACGGCTTTTGCGCGGCCGTTCGTTGCCGAGCGATACGGAAAGCCGGCAAGAAACGACCGGGTGAGCCCGGCCGCGCTGCCAGGCCGTGGCCGGAGACCGGCCGCGAGCAGTGCCAAGGACGGCGGCGGAGCCCCTCCAGCCGGCAGCAAACGGCAATCGCGGGCAAGCATCGGCCATCGCTTGCCGCCCGTTGCCGAGCCTGCCGGAAGAAGAGACACTCTCTAAGATCTATGATCTACCACCAAAAACCCGGGGCCGGCGGGGAGCAGAACGCGAAAGCTCTGAACCACGTACTCGAAGCCCGGGTACCAGAGGAGCCGGCACGCCGCGCGCGCCCTGTCCGCGTCAACCCAGTAGCTACCGCCACGTAACACGCGCCTGCCGCCGCTGGGGGGACCCCAGGGATCGGCCTGAGGCTCCGCCGAATAAGGGCCGTACCAGTCCGCGACCCACTCCCAGACGTTGCCGATCATGTCGAAGAGACCCCAGGGGTTCGGCTCGAGTTGGGCGACCGGATGAAGCCTGCGGCCGGAGTTGCCCTCGTACCAACCGACCTTGTCCAGGGTGGTCGGCGAGCCCTTGCGGTCGCAATAGGGATGCTCGCTGCCTGCCCGGCAGGCGTACTCCCACTCGGCCTCGGTGGGCAACCGGCCTCCCAGCCAGGCCGCGTAGGCGTAGGCCTGATACCAGGTCACGTCGATTGCGGGCAGGTCGTCCTCTCCAGGATGGCCTCTCACGAGCCGGCGGTACTCCCGGTTCGTGACCGGATGAGCCAGGAGCCGGAAGGGCGACAACGTCACCCTGTGCGGCGGTCTCTCGTCGGAACCTCCCGACTGGTTTTCGGGAGTCCCCATCAGGAAGCTTCCCGAGGGGATCGCCGCCCAGTCAGGGTCGCCTGGGGTGGGCGCTGGGACGCGCTCCCACAGGGGGGCCAGCACTGTTTCGCGCAGCCGTAGAGCCTCCTGCCCTACGGCCGGCAAAGGGCTACGGCCTGGGAAATAGTCGAGCGCCCAGGCCATGAGGCCGACAAGCTCGGTATCGGCTTCGGGGTCCTTCTCCAGGGCCTTCTCGACAACGCGCAAAACCGCCGCCGGGCGTTCCGCTTCGGCCACGGCGACGATCTCCTTCTCCAGGAAGCTACGAAGCGAAGGCGGTTCGTCCTTGGAGCGTGGAACGGTTGCCGGCCTCTTGCGCTTGGCGGCAGACGCCGGCCGCACTGGGGCGGTCTGGCCCTGGGCGAGCGCTTGGGCGAGCTCGGCCACCGACGTGAACCGCTTCTCCGGTTCCCAGGAGAGCGCTTTTGTAAGGACGGTCCGGAGGCCGGGAGCGCAGGAGAGCTTGCGCAGAAAAGATCTGGTGTCGCGGAGGACCTCGACGGGCAGCTCAGCCCCATGCAGGCAGAAAGCCGCCGTCATGGCGAGCGAATAGACGTCTCCCGCCACACCGGTTTCCTGCGGCGAGCTCATCGCCTCCGGCGCCGCATAGATAAACGTCCCCAACATGCCGCCCGCCATCGTGCCGCCGGTGGTATCGGCGGCGCGGACGAGGTCGAAGTCGGTGAGCTTGGGGTGCCCCTGGGCGTCGAGCAGGATGTTGGCCGGCTTGACGTCGCGGTGGATGACGCCGCGCGTGTGCGCGTGCTCCAATGCCGCGGCCACCTCCTGGAGGAGAGGCATCACCGCCTGGGGAAGCAGGCGCTTGCCGAGCACCGCCTCCCGCAGGTCGCCACCCGGGAGGAGCTCCATGACGAAGAGGTGGTAGCCGCCGTCGTCGAGGCGCTGTTCCAGGACCCGCACGATCCCCGGGTGATGGAGCTCGGCCATCTTCCGGGCGCCGCGGAAGAAACGCTCTCGCCGGCTGCGGTCCTCGCTGTGCTGGCCGTGGAGGACCTTGACCGCGACCAGGTCCCGGCGCTCGCGGTCGTAGGCCTTCCATACCGTGGAGAAACCGCCCCGTCCGAGCTGAGCGAGCAAGCGATAGCGGCCGCCGGCCAGGAAGTCGCCGGGCAGAAGCCGGCCTCCCTCCCGGAGCTCACGCCGCAGCGCCAGGATCTCCTGGCGGACGGCTGTGGCGGCCCCCCCGGAGCTCACGAGCTCCTCCTCGGTCCGATAGGCCTTCTCCAGAGCCTCAGCCACCGAGCGGGTTCGGGCATCCGGAAAGCGCGGTCCCGCGCTGACGGCCGTGGTCGGGGAGGAGCCGTTGTTCGGAGTGCCCAGAGCGAGAAGCAGCCGGTCGTGGGGATCGACCAGCGACTGCGGGTCCGTGAAGTCGATACCGACGAGATCGTAAAGCCACACCGGCAGCTCGACCGGCTCGAGGATCAAGGGGATCAGACGGCGGCGCCTCTCACTGAGGTCGAGGACCTTGCAGAAGATCGACTCCTCGACGGTGTTGCCGCTGTCGAAATAGGCCGGAGAGAGCAGCGCGAGGGTAAAGCGGCTCTCGCGGACGCAGCGCTCCATCTCCTGGAGAAACGTCTGCTCCGGCCGGAAGTCGCGCTCGTCGATCGCCACCGAAAAGCCCGCCTGCTCCAACCGGGTGAGGAGCCCTCGGGCGAAGCTCCGGTCCGGCTCGCGGCGGCGGTAGCTCAAGAAGGCGTCGTAGCGGAAGGTCGCTGGCGTCGGGCTCATCGGCAAGTCGTGGCACCTTACAGTTGATCCAGAAAGGCTACCACGGCGCCGGAGGACCGTGCTGGCGCACCCGGGGGAGCCGCTCATCCGCCGACCTCGGCGAGAGGCTCGTTCCGCGGAAGGCCTGGCTCGTTCCGCGGAGCGGTCGGGCTTCAGAGCCCGGCGAGAGGCTCCTACCGCGGAGCGGCCGGCTCGTACCGCGGAGCGGCTCGACTGCCAACCCCGGCGGGAGGCTCGTACCACCACCAGAAGTGCCAGCCGATTCGCGGCGGTCGCTTGCTCGCTCGGGTCAGGCCAGTCGCAGTCTCTGAAGAGAGACCGATCCTCCCGCAACCACCTGAACCGTCAGCTCCTTTCCCAGCAGCAGGCCGATGCCCAGAAGTGGATCTGTTTCCGCTACGTCGATCGCGGCCAATTGGCGCTCGCCTGCCCAGGAGACGACCGCTTCGTGGATATCGAATTCGCTTTCGCTGCCATCTCCCAATAGGACGCTTCCCCTACCGCGAAAAGGCAGATCCAGGGCGGAGACCACGGCTGCCGGGAGAGTTAGGGAACCCGTGTAGCCGGTATCGAGAACTGCCTCGATCTGCCTCTCCCGTCCTCCCGGCCCCAGGACCACGAGGCGCACGATGGCCTCGCGCTGTGTATTCATGGCGCCGACGATCATGGTTGATTCAAGCGGCGTTCCGGCTGCGGGGGCCGAAGCGGCGGGTCTGGGGAGAGCCGACCAAACGGAACCAGATCTGGGCGTCCGGGTTGCGGGCGAGGAGCCGGTGCGAGGCGGCGATCTCGTCCGCATCGACCTCGAAAGTACCTCTCTCAATGTCGATGGCAACGAACTTGCCGCCATCCGCCTCGGTGAGGCGAGGCTGGACCACACGCTCATAGATCTCGTTGCCGCGCCGGGCGAACTCTTCCTTGCTGTACCGAGGGTGTGGAGAGGCGCTCATGGCTTGATTCTACCTCAAGGCTTTGGGTCTTTTGCCCCTCGTGGGATCGGGAGCCCGGGGCCGGCGGAGAGCAGGACGCGAAAGCCCTGAAGCACGTTCTCGAAGCCCGGGTTCCTGAAGAACCGGTACGCCGCGCGCGGCCGCTCATCCGCCGACCTCGGCGAGAGGCTCGTGCCGCGGAATGCCTGGCTCGTTCCGCGGAGCGGTTGGGCTACAGAGCCCGGCGAAAGGCTCCTACCGCGGAGCGGCCGGCCCGTACCGCGGAGCGGCTCAACGGCCGAGCCCGGCGAGAGGCTCCTACCGCGGAGCGGCCGGCTCGTACCGCGGAGCGGCTCGACTGCCAACCCCGGCGGGAGGCTCGTACCGCGCGGCGCAAGGCCCGTTTCGCGGAGCGGCTCAACGGCCGGGCTCTGCGACAGGCGTATCCCGCGGAGCCGAAGGCTCGCTCCGTGGGACGGCTCAACCGCCTGGCTCGGCGCGAGGTGCATACCGCGGAACCGCGGGCTCGCTCGGCGGAACGGCTCAACCGCCTGGCTCGGCGCGAGGAGCCTGCCGCGGAACGGAAGGCTCGTCCCGCGGAACGGTTCCGCCGCCGCCTGCGGCGAGAGGCGCGTAGCAGGGAACGGCCCCACCGGCAGCCCCGGCGGGAGGCTCAGACCGCGGAGCTAGCCTAGACGCATTTCGCGTCAGAAACGTATGTTTCATTTCAGAAGCGGTTAGATCCTCCGGTGTCATGGAGGCGCCGGAGCTTCCGAAAGGAGTCGTCTATGACGACCAATGCAGTGGTGTCCCAAGTCGTCGCTGGGCTGGCATCGTCGTTGGAGTTGCCGGCGCTGCTGAAGGTGCTCGGCGATACCGTCCACGTCTCCCTGTGTCCGCCGCGGAGCCAGAGCCAGGCTCCGCTCACCGAAAACGTCCTCGAGCTCGCCGGCCACATCGGCTGACGAGGGAGAGGTCCCATCCAGAAAGGAAGGAACACATGC
Organism: Thermoanaerobaculia bacterium; assembly: GCA_036497345.1. Classification (GTDB taxonomy): domain Bacteria; phylum Acidobacteriota; class Thermoanaerobaculia; order Multivoradales; family UBA5704; genus DATARR01. The sequence goes on along the minus strand of DASXJP010000474.1, from coordinate 760 downwards.
CTCAGATCACAGCACAAGCGAAGGTTTTCCGGGATTGGGAGGCGGTCCTCGGGGCCTGCGCTCAGAACGCGAGCCTGCTGCCGGGGGTCGATCCGCTCAAGGCCGAGCTCGAGGGCTTTCTGACCCAGGCCAGGGAGCTCAAGATCCAGCAGGAGACGCTCGAAGGCCAGAGACAGGGAACGACGCAGAAGATCAAGAAGATGATCGAAGACGGGCGCGAGTCGGCCCGGAAGCTCCGCGCCTTCGCGCTGATCCGTCTCGGCTCCGACAACAAGGCCCTGTCGCAGTTCGGCGTGAAGGCACGGGTCAAGCGGAGCTCCCGGAAGCCCAAGGCTCCGGGCACGCCGCCGCCCGTGCCGCCGCCCACGCCGCCGCCACCGAGCACGCCACCGCCCACCGTGGGCGCGGCGGCTGACCACCAGACCGATTCGAATCCGGGAAAGGAAGGGAGCCATGCCTGATTACACCGCTCCTGGCCGGAGGAAGAAGGCCGGTGCGGGCTGCGGGGTGCGAGGATGCCCCCTGGAAGCCACTCCAACCGCCAGGTAGAGAGTAGGCAACCTTGAGGTTCCGGGGGCGTGGGCCAACACGCCCCCGGTTTTCCAGGGGACGAGTAATTGTACTTCAAACTCGCCGCGCGCCTTCCCCGGGGGTCTATAATCGCGCGTGATGACCTCGCTCGACGGCTTCGAGTCCAGGCTCGCGCGCTGGGAGCGGCCGTTGATGTTCGTCATCTTTGGCGCGACGTTGCTCCTGCAGC
>DASXJP010000473.1:0-10864 GCA_036497345.1 Thermoanaerobaculia bacterium | reverse complement strand
AGAAAGACTTGAGCCGCCCTGGAGCCGCTCAGACGACCCGCGAATCCAGGATCGCCCCGGCCCGCTCAAGCCCGAGCGGTCCGGCCGCTTCGAGGAAGGAAGCCATGCCTTCAGGATTCCGCAGCAGGCAGTCCGGGGCGGGTTGGCGTACAATCCCGGACCCGAACCAGCGGTGCGTCCCAAGGAGAGGAAGATGAAGATCGGCATCGGCTCCGACCACGCCGGCTACCGGTACAAGGAAGAGATCAAGAAGTACCTGGCCAAGCACGGCCACGAGGTCAAGGACTTCGGCACCAAGTCGGAGATGACGGTCGACTATCCGGCCTTCATCCGGCCGGTGGCGCTGGCGGTGGCGGCGGGCGAGGTCGAGCGCGGGATCGTGCTCGGCGGCTCGGGCAACGGCGAGGCGATCACCGCCAACCGGGTGCGCGGCATCCGCTGCGTGCTCTGCTGGAACGAGGAGTCGGCCCGCCTCGGCCGCCAGCACAACGACGCCAACATGCTCTCTCTCGGCCAGCGCATGATGCCGCTCGAGATGGCCCTCGCCATCGTGCAGATCTGGCTCGACACCCCGTTCGAGGGGGGCCGGCACGTGCGGCGGATCCAGATGATCGACGAGCCGTGAGCGGTCCAGAGGCCCTCCGCCGGGCGCTGGGAGCGGACCGGGTGCGCACGGCCGAGATCCTGGCGCCCTACACCACCTTCAAGATCGGCGGTCCGGCCGACCTCTTCTACGAGGCGCGGTCGGCGGACGAGCTGGCGGCGGCGATCGGCGCGGCCCGCGAGCACGCGGTCCCCTTCTTCCTGCTCGGCCTGGGCGCCAACGTCCTGGTCGGTGACCGCGGGTTCCGGGGGCTGGTGATCCGCAACGTGGCGCGGCATCTCGACTTCGATTCTGAGGCGGGGACGGTGCGGGCCGAGAGCGGCGCGGTGGTCTGGCCGGACCTGATCGAGGCGGCGATCGCGCACGGCCTCTCGGGGTTGGAGCACTACGTGGGCATTCCCTCGACCGTGGGCGGCGCGCTCTGGCAGAACCTCCACTTCCTGGCGCCGGCCCCGGCCCGCGAGCGGACGATGTTCATCGCCGAGGTGACGAAGGGGGCGGAGATCCTCACCGTCGAGGGGGAGCGCCGCGAGGTGGACGTCGACTACTTCGAATTCGGCTACGACGACTCGGTCCTCCATCACCGGCCGGACGTGGTGCTCGCCGCCACCTTCCAACTGGCGCCGGGCGATCCCGCAAGGATGCGGCGGATCGTCGAGGAGAATCTCGAATGGCGTCGCGAGCGCCATCCGCCGCTGGACACCGAGCCGAGCGCCGGCTCCATCTTCAAGAAGATCGAGGGGATCGGCGCCGGCCGTCTGATCGACGAATGCGGCCTGAAGGGCACCCGCGTCGGCGGCGTCATGGTGACCCACCGCCACGCGAACATCTTCATCAACACCGGCGGCGCCACCGCGGCGGACGTGCGGGCGTTGATCCGGCGCTGCCAGGAGGCGGTGGAGGGGCGGACGGGGTACAGGCTGGAGGTGGAGATCGGGATGGTGGGGGAATTCTAGCCCTACAGCTACGATCCGTATATACTTCCTCTGGAGGTGAAATCGTGGGGGATCGAGCCAAGCTTCTCAAGAGCGGCGACAGCCAGACGGTACAATTGCCCAGGAAGTACCAGTTCGACGAAGACCAGGAGGAGGTCGATATTCGCCGCCAGGGAAACCGCATCATCCTGGAACCGGTCAAGCGCACTTGGAGCAAGAAGTTTCTGGAGCTGGCCGGTAGCGCTCCCGATTTCCCCTATCCCGATGAGCCCCCTCCGGTTAAACCGGGTCCTGACCTGGATTGAGATACCTTCTCGACACGAACACCTGCGTCGATTACCTGAACGGGCGCTGGCCAAGCGTCGTAGCCCGTATTCAGAGATCCGATCCTGGTGATCTCCGTCTCAGCTCCGTAGCGGTCGCTGAGCTTCGCTACGGGGCGGACAAGAGCGCTCGCCTGCGAGAGAACCACGCACGCATTGATCAGCTTGTGCAGGATATTCAGTGTCTGGACTTTGATCTCGGCGGGGCCGCCGCATACGGTCGGATCCGAGCGGATCTCGAAGTCATAGGTAAGACGATCGGGCCGAACGACCTGCTGATCGCGGCCAAAGCACTTTCGCAAGGTCTCGTCCTTATCACCAACAATCTCCGGGAATTCCAAAGAGTCAAGGGGTTGCAGATAGAGAATTGGCGCGGATAGCCCGCTCATAAGCCGCCACCAACCCCTCCGCCACCACCCCCGGCTCATGCCGCTCCCGCCGCGCCCTGCGGCCGGCTTCAACCAGCGCCTCGGAAAGCCCCGGCTCCCGGTGCAGCCTGGTGATCGCCTGAGCAAATTCCTGGGCATTGCAGGCCACCAGCGCCTCGCGGCCATCCTCCGCCTCCAAGCCGGCGAGGGCGGCCGGGGTGGCCACCACCGGCACGCCGCGGGCCCAGGCTTCCAGAATCTTGATGCGCACTCCCGAGGCGATGCGGAGCGGGACCGCCAGGATCGAGCCCGGCGCGTAGACCTCGGCGCTGTCCTCCGGTGAGGGATGGATCACGACGCCGGGCGCCTCCAGGCCGGGCGGCGCTCCGAAGAGGTGGAGGACGGCCCCCGGCAGCGCGGCGCGCACGGCGGGCCAGACCTCGGCGGCGAACCAGACGGTCGACTCCTCGTTGGGGAGCCACCCCCGGCTGCCGAAGACCGCCACCGCCGGCTCCCCCGCCAGCCGTCCCGAGCCCGGCGGCAGCTCCGGGAACGCCGCCCGGACCACCTCCACCCTCCCTCCTCCGGCGAGCTCGCGTAAGCGGGAAGCATCCTCCTGCGTCAGCGCCAGGGTGGTGGCGGCGCGGCGGACCGCCTCCCCTTCCCAGGCGGCGAGCTTCCTCGCCTCGCGGCGGAGCAGGAATCCCTGCCATCCCCTCCCCCGCCGCGCCGTCTCCGCCCAGAGATCGCTCTCCACGTTCTGCGCCCGCAGGACCACCGGAATACCCCGCTGGAAGGCGGGCTCGGCCTGCGGGAAGGCCTGGAGCTGCTCGGCGTGGACGACGTCGAAGCGCTCCGCGGCCAGCCGGCGCTCCACCTCCCGGCGGACGGCGGGGAGGGTGTGGCGGGCGATCGAGAGCGGCGCGCCGCCCGAGCGCAGCCAGGCGGCGAGCGGCGACAGGGGAGCCGCCGGGACCAGCGCGGGCGTGCAGAAGCCGGAGAGCTGGTGGGCGACCTCGGCGAGATCGAAGCGCGCGGGATCGACCGGCGCCACCAGGGTCAGGCGGCAGCCGGCGGCGGCCAGCGCCTGGAGGGTGTTGAGGAGCAGGAAGCGCCCGCCGTCGACCGCCGGCCAGGGGGCTTTGGTGGCGACGACGAGGATGTTCATGGATTTCATGAAATTTTGAAATTGGGTCGGGAGGGGGGGGCAGCAAACCCTTATGGTTCTAGGACGAATAAGTTTCGGGGGTCATTTTACGTCTTCTGAGGGTGATGCTAGCCCGAGCCACCGCAGCCACGCCATGGGGTATTGAAGCACGCCCCGTCCAGGTCGAGGTCGACGTCCACACCGGGCTCCCGCAGATCCAGATCGTAGGTCTTGCCGATGCCGCGGTCCGCGAGAGCCGCGAGCGGGTGCGCACCGCGATCAAGAACTGCGGCTTCGACCTGGATCCCACGTCCATCATCATCAATCTCGCGCCGGCCGACCTCCGCAAGGAGGGGAATCATCTGGACCTCGCCATCGCCCTGGCGATGCTCGCCGCCTACGAGCAGATCCCGCAGGAGGCCCTCGCCGGCCGGCTGATCTGCGGCGAGCTGGGGCTCGACGGAGCCATTCGCTCCGTGCGGGGCGGGCTCGCCATCGCCGACCTCGGGCGCCGCCTGGGGTGCCGGGAGGTGCTGCTGCCGGCGGCCAACGCGCCGGAGGCGGCGGCCCTGGAGGCGGTGCCCGTGCTGGGCCTGCGGGGCCTCGCCGAGGCCGTCCAGCACCTGCGGGGGGAGGTGGCGCTCCTCCCCTCGCCCGCGCCCCCCTTCTCCATCGATCTGGAGGTGGGGGCGCCGGACCTCTCCGAGGTGCGCGGGCAGGAGACGGCGAAGCGGGCCCTGGAGGTGGCCGCGGCCGGCGGCCACAACCTCCTCTTCCTGGGTCCGCCGGGGTCGGGCAAGACCATGCTCGCCCGCCGGCTGCCCGGGATCCTGCCGCCGCTGAGCTTGGCGGAATCGATCGCGGTCACCAAGGTCCACTCCCTGGTGGCCGAGGAGCCGCCGGCGGGCCTTCTGCGGCAGAGGCCGTTCCGCAGCCCGCACACCGGCACCAGCACGGCGGGGATGATCGGCGGCGGCAGCAATCCCCGGCCGGGCGAGGCGAGCCTGGCCCATAACGGCGTCCTCTTCCTCGACGAGCTGCCGGAGTTCCGCCGGGACACCCTGGAGGCGCTCCGCCAGCCGCTCGAAGAGGGGACCGTCAGCGTGGTCCGCGCCCGCGCAAGGCTCGCCTTTCCAGCACGTTTCTCATTGCTCGCCGCAATGAATCCTTGCCCCTGCGGCCATCTGGGGGACCCCCGGCACGCCTGTCGCTGTCCGCCGCTGCTGATCGAGCGGTACCGGGGGCGGGTCTCCGGGCCGCTGCTCGACCGCATCGACCTGCATGTGGAAGTGCCGGCGGTGAGTCTGGCCGAGCTCCGTTCCTCGGCGGGCGAGAGCACACGGACGGTGGCGGCGCGGGTGGCCGCCGCGCGCGCCGTACAGCTCGACCGCTTCGGCCCGCACACCCCCACGCCGACCAACGCCGCCATGGGCCCCGAGCAGCTCCGCCGCTTCTGCGCCGTGGATGCGGGCGGCCGGGGGATGCTCGACAACGCCTTCGAGCGTCTGGGCCTCTCGGCGCGGGCGCTCGACCGCGTGCTCAAGGTGGCCCGCACCATCGCCGACCTCGATGGGAGCGACGCCGTGCGCTCGTCCCATATCGCCGAGGCGATCCAGTACCGCAGCCTCGACCGGAGGGTGAGCCGATGAGCGGTGAGACGAATCCGAAGGCGGGAAAGGTCTTGACATTCGTTAACAGGGAGGTTAACGTGAAGCTCGTCCGGATCGCCCGCGGGTGTTGGGACGTGCTGGCGGTCCTGGACGACCGGGGGGAGTGCCAGGTGCTCGATTTCATCGCCGCCCTGGGTGCCAACTACGAGGCGGCGAAGCGGGCTCTGCTGCGGGTGCTGCGGATCGAGCTCCCGCAGAACGGCCCTCCGGCCTGTAAGACCCAACTCTGCAAGTCTCTGGGAGATGGGATTTTCGAGCTCCGGCGGCAGCCGAAGGGGAAGAAGCTGAGGGTCCTCTTCTTTTATGACGATAGCCGCCGGATCGTCTGTACGAACGCCTTCGCGAAAGCGGAGAGGACACCGCGGAACGAGGTCGAGTTGGCGAAAGCCACGAGGCAGCGATATCTGAAGGCCAAGTTCCGCCGAAAGCTGGAGATCGTGGAGGAGGCTCGCGATGGCTGATATCGAGCGTTACCGAAAGATGTTCCAGGAGGCCGAGTCGCACGCCGACTACTGGATCGACGGCCCGATCACCGAGTTTGTCGAGGATCTCGCCCGGCTGATGGAGGAGCAGCGGGTCACCCGGGCCGAGCTCGCCCGGCGCCTGGGGACCTCCCGGGCGTACATCACGAAGATGCTGGGCGGCAACGCCAATTTCACGCTGCTGACCATGGTGAAGCTGGCGATGGCGCTCGACGGCGCCGTCCACATCCACATCTCGGACAAGCGGGCCGTCACCCGTTGGCGGGACAAGATTCCGGGAAAGGGCAAGAAGGCCGCGAGAAAGGCGCGCAAGCCGTCCAAACCCGCGGCCGAGGGCGGGGAGTAACCGGGGCTCCCCGCCCCCTTCGCACCCTTCCCTGTGCAATTTCGACACGCCTCCTCATGCTGATTCGCCATATTTTACCGACCTCTTGACATCTCGGTTCCACGGTCTACAATACGGCCTCTGTTCTTCGCGGCTCGGTTGAGTTCCCAACGGGTGTCCAGCTTCAGCTGGCTTCTTGTAAAGCGATCTATGGCAAAACGGCACCACACGATCATCCTGATCCCCCATGCGCACGCCAAGCTGCGCAAGTGGCAGGTGACCAGCCTCCAGGTCGGGATCGCCGCCGTTGCCCTCCTCCTCCTCACGTCCGCCGCCTCCCTCTTCCTCTGGCTCCACTTCAGCAAGAACCTCAATCCGATTGAGATCGCCCGCCTGAAGAGCGAGAACGAGCAGCTCCGCCGGACCAACCTCACCTTCGAGTCGAGCGTCAAGAAGCTCCAGGACCAGATCGGCCAGTACGAGGAGCGCACCCGGCAGCTCGCCATCGTCGCCGGGGTCGAGGGGGTGGAGAGCGGCGCCGAGGCGGGCGTGGGCGGCGGCACGCCGCTCGACGAGGCGGGCGCCGGCGGCCTGCCGGCGCTGGAGAGCCGGGCGAGCCATCTCGCCGGCGCCCTCGACACGGTGGCCTCCAAGCTGAACGAGCGGATGAGCTGGATCTCCTCCACGCCGGCCATCGCGCCGGTCAAGGGGATCTTCACCAGCGGTTTCGGTGTCAGGGCCGACCCCCTGACGCACGGCCGCGGCGACCACCAGGGGGTGGACATCGCCGCCACGCCGGGCCAGCCGGTGCGGGCGAGCGCGGATGGCGTGGTGATCCGGGCCGGCGACGTCGGCGGCCTCGGCCAGGCGGTGTTCATCGCCCATGGCTTCGGGGTCACCACCCGCTACGGCCACATGTCGCGCGTCGAGGTGCGGCCGGGCCAGCGGGTCAAGCGGGGGGACGTCGTCGGACGGGTGGGCAACACCGGCCGCTCGACCGGCTATCACCTGCACTACGAGGTGCGCGTCGACGGCGACCCCGTCAACCCCCTCGCCTACATCCTCGACGACACGACCGCGGGCGGCTCGTAGCTCGGGGAATCGCCGCCTGAAACAGGGCGCCCACACAGGGGCGCTCCTACAGTCTCCCCCAACGCGGCGCCTGGAAATCTTTCTGGTAGACTGCGGGTTGTAGCGCTTGCCGCTCGCGCTCGACCGATCTTCCCTGAACCCAAGCGAGACTTCGATGATCAACACGATTCTGACTAAGATTTTCGGCAGCCAGCACGAACGAGAAGTCAAGAAGCTGCTGCCGGTCGTCGCCGCCATCAACGAGATGGAGGCGCAGATCAAGTCGCTCTCCGACGCCGAGCTGCGCGCCAAGACCGCCGAGCTCAAGACCCAGCTCGACAACGGCGCCACGCTCGACGACATCCTGATCCCCGCCTTCGCGGTGGCCCGGGAGGCCGCCTGGCGCTCGGTGCACATGCGGCCGTTCGACGTCCAGCTCATGGGCGGCATGGTGCTCCACAAGGGGCGCATCGCCGAGATGAAGACCGGCGAGGGCAAGACCCTGGTGGCCACCCTCCCCGTCTACCTCAACGCGCTGGAGGGCAAAGGGGTCCACCTCGTCACCGTGAACGACTACCTGGCCAAGCGCGACTCCGACTGGATGGGCCGGATCTACCGCTTCCTGGGCCTCTCGGTGGGCGTCATCCAGCACGACATGCCGGACGCCGACCGCAAGCGCGCCTACGGCTCCGACGTCACCTACGGCACCAACAACGAGTTCGGCTTCGACTACCTGCGCGACAACATGAAGTTCGACCTCGAGTCGATGGTCCAGCGCGGGCACCACTACGGGATCGTCGACGAGGTGGACTCCATCCTGGTCGACGAGGCGCGGACGCCGCTCATCATCTCCGGCCCCTCCGAGGAGTCGGTCGACAAGTACTACCGGATCGACCGCATCATCCCCCGCCTGGTCAAGGGGGAGGAGATCGACGAGGGAGAAGGCAGGAAGAGCACCACCGGCGATTACGTGGTGGACGAGAAGGCGCACCAGGCCGCGCTCACCGAGGAGGGGGTCGAGAAGGTCGAGCAGCTCCTCGGCGTGCGCAATCTCTACGACCCCGAGAACATGGAGATCATCCATGGGGTCAACCAGGCGCTGCGCGCCCACGCGCTCTACCAGCGCGACGTCGACTACATGATCAAGGACGGCCAGGTGGTGATCGTCGACGAGTTCACCGGCCGCATGATGCCCGGCCGCCGCTGGTCGGACGGCCTGCACCAGGCGGTCGAGGCCAAGGAGGGGGTCAAGATCGAGCGCGAGAACCAGACCCTCGCCACGATCACCTTCCAGAACTACTTCCGGATGTACAAGAAGCTCGCCGGCATGACCGGCACCGCCGACACCGAGGCGGCCGAGTTCAACCAGATCTACAAGCTCGACGTCAACGTCATCCCCACCAACCGGGACATGATCCGCGACGACCGCGCTGACCTCGTCTACCGCACCGCCCAGGAGAAGTGGAACTCGGTGGTCGAGGAGATCCGCGAGGCGCAGCAGCGGGGGCAACCGGTGCTGGTGGGCACGGTGTCGATCGAGAAGAGCGAGATGCTGTCGAAGCTCCTCAACCGGCCGCCGAGGGTGCCGCACGTGGTGCTCAACGCCAAATACCACGAGCGCGAGGCGTCGATCGTGGCCCAGGCCGGCCGCAAGGGGGCGATCACCATCGCCACCAACATGGCCGGCCGCGGCACCGACATCGTGCTCGGCGGCAACCCCGAGGGGCTGGCCCGCTCCGAGGCCGATCCGGAGACCGAGCCCGAGGCGTATCAGGAGGCGCTGGCGCGCTACGAGGAGACCTGCGCCCGCGAGCGCGAGGAGGTGCTCAACCTCGGAGGCCTGCACATCCTGGGCACCGAGCGGCACGAGTCGCGGCGCATCGACAACCAGCTCCGCGGCCGCTCCGGCCGCCAGGGGGACCCCGGCTCCTCCCGCTTCTACCTCTCGCTCGAGGACGATCTCATGCGGATCTTCGGCTCCGACCGTATCCAGGGGATCATGGGCCGCCTCGGCATGGAAGAGGGGGAGGCGATCGAGCACCGCATGGTCAGCAAGGCGATCGAGCGCGCCCAGACCCAGGTCGAGGGGAAGAATTTCGAGATGCGCAAGCACCTCCTCGAATACGACGACGTGATGAACAAGCAGCGCGAGGCGATCTACAAGCTTCGCCGCGACGTCCTCGAAGGGCGCGAGGGGCGCGAGTACGTGATGGGCATCGTCGAGGACATCATCGACGGCCTGCTGGACCTCCACTGCCCCGAGAAGACCGATCCGCAGGACTGGGACCTCACCGGCCTGCGCACCGAGATGCTCGCCTACTTCAACATCAACGCCGGCGATCTGGGGCTGGAGGAGCTCGGCATCGACGAGCTGCGCGAGACTCTCTGGAAGGCGGTCGAGGAGCGCTACGTCGAGAAGGAGAGCCGCCACCCCGAGGAGGTCATCCGCGGCTTCGAGCGCGCCATCATGCTCAATTCAGTGGACTTGGCCTGGAAGGACCACCTCCTCGCCCTCGACCACCTGAAGGAGGGGATCAGCCTGCGCGGCTACGGCCAGCGCGATCCGCTCCAGGAGTACAAGAAGGAGAGCTTTGACCTGTTCGAGATGATGCGCGAGCGGGTGGAGAACGACATCATCCAGAAGCTTTTCCGCTACGAGCCGATCACCGAGGAGCAGATGCTCGAGCAGCGCGCCCGCCAGCAGCGGGCGGCGCCCAGGATCGAGCTCTCCGCGCCGCCCAAGGTCGAGGGGCAGCGCCCGCAGCCCACGGTCAACCGCGAGGCCAAGGTGGGACGCAACGACCCCTGCCCCTGCGGCTCGGGGAAGAAGTACAAGAAGTGCCACGGCGCGGCGGTGACGGTGGGGTGAGGAGCGCCGCCGGAGCAACAAACATCGAGGGCGGCCACGGCCGCCCTTTTCATAGGAATTGATTTCATAACATCTTGAAGGAGCCTATGACCGACTTCGAGCCTCGCCTCGCTCTGACGTTCGACGACATCTCGCTGGTCCCCGGCCTGTCCGAGGTCCATCCGAACCAGGTGGAGCTGCGCACCCAGGTCTGCCGCGGCATCGAGATGAACATCCCCATCCTCTCCGCGGCCATGGACACGGTGACCGAGTCGCGCCTGGCCATCGCCCTGGCCCAGGAGGGGGGCATCGGCATCGTCCACAAGAACCTGTCCATCGAGGCCCAGGCCGAGGAGGTGGACCGGGTGAAGCGCAGCGAGTCGGGGATGATCGTCGATCCCGTCACCATGCGCCCGGACCAGAGCATCCGCGAGGCGCTCGACGTGATGTCCCGCTACAAGATCTCGGGCGTGCCGGTGACCAGCGCCGAGGGGCACCTGGTCGGCATCCTCACCAACCGCGACCTCCGGTTCGAGAAGAACGTGGACAAGACGATCTCCGAGCTGATGACCAAGGAGAACCTGGTCACCGTGCCGGAGGGGACCACGCTGGAGCAGGCCAAGGCCAAGCTCCACCAGCACCGCATCGAGAAGGTGCTGGTGGTGGATCAGGACGGCAACCTCAAGGGGCTGATCACGGTCAAGGACATCCAGAAGGCGATCCAGTACCCCACCGCCTGCAAGGACGAGCTCGGGCGGCTGCGCGTGGGCGCGGCGGTCGGCTCCTCCGGCGACTATCTGGAGCGCGCCGCGGCACTGGTCAAGGCCAAGGTCGACCTCCTGGTGCTCGACTCCTCGCACGCCCACAGCCGCGGCGTGCTCGAGGCCACAGCGGTGCTGCGCGAGCGCTTCCCCGAGGTCAAGCTGGTGGTGGGCAACGTGGCCACCGAGGAGGGGACGCGGGCCCTCATCGAGCGCGGCGCCGACGCCGTCAAGGTGGGCATCGGACCGGGGAGCATCTGCACCACCCGGATCGTCACCGGCGCCGGCGTCCCCCAGGTGACCGCCATCGCCGACTGCTCCCGCGCCGCG
>DASXJP010000472.1:0-31639 GCA_036497345.1 Thermoanaerobaculia bacterium | reverse complement strand
TGGCGTCTTGGACCTTCCGGTCGGCAGCCCCTCTCAACACTGAGCGGCACCCCCGACCCGCCAGAACAATAGGTCCTAAGAGACTGGATTCAGAGCTAGCTGCTTTGCCGCGTTTCGTGAGCTTCGGCTTCTCCCGCTTCTGTGGAACCTTGGGTTTCTCCTTGGCAAGTATCGGGACTTTCTGGATCCTCCGGCAGTGGCTAGGGATCGATGCGTCCGTTGAGGCAATTGGTAAGCTGAGCGGCAAAGGAATCGTTCTCTTCGTAGCCTCAGCCGGGGCCGGCGTGCTAGGAGCCGTGATCGGTCAAGGCGTTGGGGGCCGCCGTTTGTTCTCACCTCGGTCACGCAGAGTGATAGACACTCTCTGGCACTTCGGGGTGCTCAACGGCATTACTTGGAGCATACAATCATATTTGCTTCTTACCCTAATTCGTGGCCGGGATAGCGCTGAGGCCTTAGTCCGGTCGGTTGGCATAGAGTTGTTTGGCGTGCTCCTCTTTCTTGCCGGAGCGTTGATCGGCTGCCTCTTAGGATTAGAGGTTCTAACAATCGATTCCTACTACATTATGCTTCGGTCTCGTTTTTCTGTCATTCGATTGGAGATGACGGTTACTCTTTTAACTGGTACCGTGGCCGGAGCCATCCAGGGGCTTCTCTGGAGGATTAATCCTCTGTGGGGTTGTGTCCTCGGTGTTGTTGTGTCGTTCCTCACCGTACGCAGCGCACCTTATCTGATACGGAAGGACGAACTCCGTAGCCTGGCAGAGAGTCAGTCCTTGTCTTGAGAACGGAGAAAGCCAGGTCGCGCCTGGCCCACGATGCTGAGCCAAGCTGAACCTCGCAGCCAGCCAAAGCAGACCGCGATTAACGTCCAGCCTACAACTAGACCAGAGACATGCGGAAGCCAGAGCGCAGCGATACCAGTAAGGCCCAGTGCTGCTATGAAGTGAACAGCGAAATGGGAACCTGGCCGGTCTCTCCGGACTTCATACTGCGATGCCAACGCAAAGCGGGCTACAGATCCAAACCAAAATGCACCTAATATCAAACATGGCGTGAGCCATCCATAGGCCACGAGAGTACCTGTCAGGCGGAGGTCAGTCCACTTTTCCTCCATCCAGAGAAGTGCCGCCCCATATCCGGCGAAAGTTCCGAGGGAGCTAAGGAAGTCTACTGGAAGGGCGATTCCCGCGAAAAGCTTCCCTAGAACCGGTGGTAGCACAGATGCAGTATTAGTCCGATATCCGCCTAGTTCATTAACTAAAACTGATAACGTCTCATTCCCAAAAGGAATAACACGCGGCTGCCTCGCCCACCAATACGAATCATCACCTGCCAAGATCGCTTCAAACACAGGCAAACAAGGCAGCTCAGGATCGAAGCGCATTTGGGGATCGAGCAGAATGAACACCTCAGGACTTCCAGTTAATCTGCGCCCTCGCAGGGCCGTCTCCACTTCGGCTGCTACCCAAAGCCGTCTTACACTTGTCCGATCAGCCAAGCAAATCATAACTGCCGCCTCCGCGATCTCACGGCCAAGACGCCGACGCCAACTAAGTCCCTCTTGCATATCGCTCTCGTCCATGAACGGATGCAATCTGTTTCGCTTGAGCTCACTCCGCAAGCGGATAGCAGTCTCCTTCCCCCATGCTGAATTCCTTGCATAACTGAGAAAGACTCGCGCCACCCGCCGGGGGAGCAATGGATAAGTTAGCGGCGGCGGCGGGACACCGGTCACAGCCATCTTCACGCTGAGATTCAGCTCGCTGGCCTTCTGCGAGACATCCGTAATGTTTAACGAAAGTTGCGTTCGGCGCGCTTGGTACCCCGCGCGCCGCAGAGAATCAAGCAGGGTGCCAGATGTGATACCCAACATCAGCCAAGCCCATGGCATGTCAATACTCACCAACCTCCATACCGTTAGTAGGCCAATCAAGAGCAGAGGAGTCCCCCAAAGCCAAATCCGATGGTCTGACTTCCAGCGGGCTCTCCGACCTAGCACAATGAGGAATGCCACTAGTGGAACGCTCGTGATTCCTCCCAACATTGCTGACACCTGATCACCATACACTTGAAACCCAGGAAAGGCTTGGGTCATAGCAGGGACTGCAGTCATAGAAAGCATAAGACCGCTGGCCAGCTGAAAGAGAGCCGCAAGCCGACCGAGGTTAACAGTGATACTCGCCATCCAGTCGCGCCATGTTGCCAGGATTCTGATGTCCTGAACTTGACGCAAGTAGCTCGCCAATCTCTCCTTGAGCTGTTCTGGTCGTAGCTGGTCGTTTACATGAATTGTATCCAAAAGCTCCCTAAGAATAGGGTACTCATCAAAAGTTTCTTCCCAGAAAGATTCTTCCTGCATTCCGTAAAGGCAGATGAAAAGGTGTAAATCATCTCGTAGACCTACCATCTCGATGCAATTCCTAATCCACGTCTGATAGACTGGCGAGATTAGTCCGGCAGGCTCAAGCACAAGTACGACAGCGCAGACTTCCGGCGCAATGCTGAATTGTTCACGAGGGATCACGCCGCCGACGTCACAGACCAGCCAATCTAGAAGAAGCCGACCTCGGAAAGGTTGGCTGAGTCGCTCCATTAGCGGTAGGATAAAGTCTCGACTCTGGCGCGAATACGTGATAATTGTAAAAATGTCAGGAACTTGTCCGAATGAAGATTCTTCTTCTAGATTGCTCATCAAAACCTCAGATGAAAGCCGGAGAATCTATCCCCGCCGCCGCTCCAGAATCCGCACGAACGACCGCCCCCGGAGCTCCTCCAGGGTCAGCCCCGATCTCTCCAACGCCTCCTCTTCCGTGATCGCCCCGCAGTTGATGGCGCGCAGGAAGTAGTTGAGGAGGCCCTGGCCGGTGGCGGCGTCGTCGAAGACCTCGCCGACGAGCGTGGCCTGGGCCGCTTTCTGGACGAAATTGCGCAGGCGGTCGGAGGCGGCGTCTAGGCCCTCCAGGAAGAAGGCGTAGAGGGCGGCGTAGCGGGTGACGAGCTGGGCCGGATGGAGATCCCAGCCCTGATAGAAACCGCCCACGAGCGAGTGCCGCACGTGCTCCGCATGGAGCCTCCAGGCCCGGTGCACCACGGCGCGGTTCTCCTCGCTCTGGGCCGCGGTGAGATCGGACCCGCGGTGTGGCGGCACGGGGAGGACGTTCGTGGCCCCGTCCGACAGCCAGAGGCCCGTTCCGGCGTAGGCGACCTGCATGCTGTGCTTGGCGAAATCGCAGACCGGATGGGTCATCGACTGGTGCTCCGCCGTGATGTTGCAGGCGGCGGTGTAGTCGTAGGTGCCGAAGTGGGCGGCCACGCAGCGCCCGCGTCCCGCGACAGGCAGGGAAGGCAGTCTCAGGATCGACTGCGGAGTCTCGATCATGATCTCCAGCCGGAGCGTGCCCTGCGGCAGCCCGAGCGCCGGCTCCAGCAGGTCGAAGAGATCGGCCAGCGCGGCGACCTGCTCGGGGATCGTCACCTTGGGGAGCGTGATCACGAAGTCTTCCGGCAGGCGCCCTCCGGTCTCGCGGACCAGCGCGGTCAGGAAGAGGTCGAGCGTACGGAGGGACCGCGCCTTCAGCTCCTCGGTGAACGGTTTGATCCGGATGCCGGTGAACGCCGGCAGGCTGCCGGCCGCGAGCCCGGCGGCCATCTCGCGGCCGGCGGCCGCGGCGTGGCCGTCCTCCTCCGCGTCCGGACGGTTGCCATAGCCGTCCTCGAAATCGGCCCGGAAATCCTCGACCGGCTCGCGGTGGAGCCTCTCGACGACGCGGGCGTGGATCGTGGCGCTGAGATCCTCCCGCAGCCCGATCACTGCCGCGAGGTCCGTGGGAGTGGAGGCGTACTCTTCGAAAGCCCGCAGCGCCAGCGATCCCAACCGCGAGGCGATGTCGGCCTTGAACAGGTGCGCGCCGCCATAGACCGTATGGACCGGCTGGCGGCGTCCGGAATCGCCCGGCTGGGTCCGGGAAAATTCGAGGTTCGCGCCACGCAGTCGCTCGAAGACGGCGCGGACGGCGTCGTCAGGCAGGGTCATCCCGCGATCTCCATCACCATCCGCCGCACCACCCGTTCCAGGGCGAAGCGGCGGTAATCCGCGGTGGAGCGAACGTCGTCGATCGGGGTGACCTCGCGCGCGGCCTCGCGGCCGGCCAGATCGGCGGTCTCGGGTCCCGGGGCCTGTCCGCGGACGGCCTCCTCGGCGGCACGCAGGCGGACCGGCACCGCCGCCACGCTGCCGGCGGCGAGACGAAGCTCGGCGATCCTCCCCTCCTCAATCCGGCCGGCCAGGGCCACCACCACCTTGCTGATCGCCTGCGCCTCGCGCGTCCCCACCTTGCGGAAGGCCTGGACCGCGCCCGCCGGCGGGTAGGGAAGGCGGACCCGGGCGACGATCTCTCCCGGACGCAGGGCCGTCCGGCGGTAGCCGGTGTGAAACTCGGAATAGGGGATCTCGCGGAGGCCTTGCGCTCCGGCCGTCACGACGACGGTGTCCAGGGCGAGGAGCACGGGCAGGGAATCGCCGGCCGGGCTGGCGTTCGCCATGTTGCCCCCCAGGGTGGCCCGGTTCTGGATCTGCCAGCCGCCCACCACGGCGGCGGCCTCGGCCAGGATGGGAAACGCGGCGCGCACGGCGGCCGAGCGCCGGATCTCGCTGAAAGAGGTGGTGGCGCCGATCTCGATCCCCCCCTCGACCTCGCGGATGCCGCGCAGCTCGGGCACGCTCAGGAGATCGATCACCCGGTCCATCCGATGGAGGGCCTCGGGGCCGCACACCATGAGATCGGTGCAGCCGGCCGTGGGAATCAAAGCCGGGTCTTCTCCCAGATACCGGACGGCCTCGTCCAGGGAGCGGGGACGGACGGCGGCGATCACCGTTCCGAATCTCCGCGGCCTTTTTCCGGACAAACGGCGCGCAGAATTCCTTCGTACCCCGTGCACCGGCAGAGATTGCCCGCCAGCGCCTCCCGCGCCTCCTCACGGCTCGGCGCGGGATTGCGCTGGAGGAGCGCCCAGGCGGTGACCACGATCCCCGGCGTGCACGCGCCGCACTGGACGCCGCCGGTGGCCACGAAACGCTCCAGGAAATCGCGCGCCGGCCCCACGGCGATCCCTTCGACCGTCTCGATCCGCCGCCCCTCGCATTGGAAGAGGGGGACCAGGCAGGAGAGCGTGGGCTCGCCGTCGATCAATACCGTGCAGGCGCCGCACTCCCCCTCGCCACACCCCTCCTTGGTGCCGGTCAGCCCGAGCCCTTCCCGCAGCACGTCGAGAAGGCGCTCCATGGGGTGCCCCTCGACCTCGGAGGTTTGTCCGTTGACATATAGATCGATTTTCACCGCAGGATCTCGCTTTCCAATTTCCCCTCTCCCGGTGAGGGAGGGCGGGAGGGAACGGGAGAGGGGCCAGGGGTGAGGGTTCGGGCCCGCAACAGCCGCTCCGGCGTCGCCGGAATCTCCTCCACCGGAATCCCCGTCGCGTTCTCCACCGCCTGTGCCGTCGCCGGAGCGCCGCCGTCCATGGGCAGCTCGCCGACTCCCTTGGCCCCGAAGGGACCGCCCTCCCAGGGCCGCTCCAGCAGGTGAACGTCGATCCGCGGGCTGTCCTTGATCGTGGGGATGATGTAGGTGGCGAGGCGGTCGTTCAGATAGCGGCCGTCCTGGAGCTTGACCTCCTCCAGCAGCGCCCAGCCGAGCGCCTGGAGGGTGCCGCCCTCGATCTGCCCCTTGCACAGGGTCGGATGGATCGCCCGCCCCACCTCGCAGACGGCGGTCGCCGCCACGGCCTGCGCGGCCAGGGTGTCGGGATCGACCTCCACCTCGACGACGTCCGCGCCCCAGGCATAGGTCGGATAGGCCGCGCCTTGATAGGTCGACTCGTCGAAGGTCTGCCACGCCGGAGGCTCGTGGCGGTGGGTGATCTCCAGGGGCCCCGCGGTCTCGAAATGGCGCCGCGCCGCGTCGCGAAAGGGCTCGACGGGACCTGCCGAGCCCACGATCCACCCGTCGCTCACGGAGAGGCCTTCGCCAGCGATCTGGTCCCGAAGCTCGGCCACGGTGCGGGCGATCAGATTCCCTACGATCATGGTGGTGCGCGAGGCGACCGTGGGGCCGGAGTCGGGCACGTCGCCGGTGTCCGGCTCGGCGAAGATCACGTCGTCCTCCCCGAGGCCGCCCGCGGCCCGGGCGATCTGCGGGAAGACGGCGGCGCACCCCTGGCCCATGTCGGTCATGGCCGTGAGCACCTCGATCCGGCCGTCCGCGCGCAGGCGGGCGGTGACCGGGGACTTCATCCTGCGTTCGCCGTTGCCGGTGAATCCGGCGCCGTGGAAGTAGAGGGAGAGGCCGATCCCCCGCCTTCGCCTGTCATCCCGGCCGGAATCCCGCTCGCGGGCTTCTTCGAGCTCCCGCCATTTCGCGCGGAAGCCGGTGCGCCGCTCCGCCTCCTCCAGACAGAGGCGGGCGGAGGTGGTCTCGTCGAGCACCTGGCCGGTGGGCAGCCGGTCGCCCGGCTCGACCACGTTGCGGGCGCGGATCTCGAACGGATCGAGCCCCAGGGCCCGGCCGACGCGGTCCATCTGGCGCTCGACGGCGAACTGGGTCTGCGGCGCGCCGAAGCCGCGGAAGGCGCTGTTCGGCGCCGTGTGGGTGCGCAGCACCTTCCCCTGGAGGCGCGCGCTCGGCCAGCGGTAGGGGCCGAAGGCGTGGAGCAGGGCCCGCGAGAACACCACCGGCGAGAGGGTCTTGTAGGCCCCGCCATCCATCAGGATCTCGGCGTCGAGCGCCAGCAGCCGGCCATCGCCCCTCACCCCAGTACGAAGGCGGATCACCGCCGGATGGCGCTTGGAGGTGCCGATGATGTCCTCGTGGCGGTCGTAGACCATCTTCACCGGCCGGCCGCAGGCGCGGGCGAGCAGGGCGGCGTGGACGGCGATGGCGCTCGGGAAGTCCTCCTTGCCGCCAAAACCGCCGCCCACCACCGAGGCTCGCACCCGCACCTTGTCCTCCGGCAGATCGAAGGCGTGGACCAGCGCCTTGTGCACGTAGTAGGGGCATTGCATCGAGCCGACGACGGTGAGCCCGCCGTCCTCGCAGGTGGCGATCATCCCCTGGCACTCGATGTAGATGTGCTCCTGATGGCCGGTGCGCCAGGTGCCCGAGATCACATGATCCGCATCGGCCAGGGCCGCGTCCACGTCCCCGCTCTCCAGGCGGAGCTCGTAAATGGGCGGCAGCGAAGCGGCCTCTTCGAGGGTCAGGACGGGCGTGAGCGGCTCGTACTCCACCTGGACGGCGGCGAGCGCCTGACGGGCCGCGAGGCGGGTGGGCGCCGCCACCAACGCCACAGGCTCGGCCACGTGCAGCACGAAACCGTCGGCGAGGATCGGCCAGCTGTCGTCCAGGAGCTGGATGCCGTTCGGGCCGGGCAGGTCCGCGGCGGTGACGCAGACGGTCCCCTCAGGAGCTGATGCGGGATCGAAGCGGATCGACCGGATACGGGCGTGCGGATGGGGGCTGCGCACCGTGGCCCCGTGCCACATCCCCGGCAGGGAGATGTCGTCCACGTAGCGTGCCGCTCCCGACACCTTGGCGAAGCCGTCCGGACGCGGCGGGCTGTCTCCGATGCCGTTCATTGAGCTGGCGAGTGTGAAACAAGCCGGGGGGCGGGTGCAAGCGGGGGATTTCCTCCCGGCTCCTTTCCGCGGGAAGGAAATTTATCCTCCCCTTCCCATGTTGTACTTACGCCTGGTTTTCAACTCCTGGCTCGTCGGCAAGGAAAAGACCCCATGGCCCTCCTGAAATCTGAATGGCTCGACCTCCGGCGCCGGCACATCGGCAGCTCCGAGGTGGCCGCGCTCTTCGGCCTGGACGAGCGCCGCACGCTCTTCGAGCTGTGGCATCAGAAGGCCGGCCATCTCCCGGAGCCGGACCTCGAGGACGACGAGCGCGTCTTCTGGGGGACCGTGCTGGAGCCGGCCATCGGCCAGGGGATCGCCGAGCGCTCCGGTTGGAAGATCCGCAAGGTCCGGCGCTACGTCGAGCACCCCACGATCCAGGGGATGGGCGCCAGCCTCGACTACGAGATCTACGGCCATCCGCGCGGCCCCGGCGGGCTGGGGATCAAGAACGTCGACAGCCTGGTGGCGCGCAACTGGCCGGACGGCCTGCCGCCGCTCCGCTTCGAGCTGCAGGTGCAGCATCAGCTCGCCTGCCTGCCGAGCCGGACTTGGGGCGCGCTCGGCGTGCTGGTCGGCGGCAACTCGCTGAAGATCTTCGAATACGAGCGCCATCCCGGCGCCATCGCCAAAATCGAGCGCGCCGTGGAGGATTTCTGGCGCTCGATCGCCGAGAGCCGGCCGCCGGAGCCGGACTTCGACCGCGACCTCCCCGCCCTGGAGGCTCTCTACCGCAGCACCATGCCGGGGAGCGTGCGCGACCTCCGGGGACACGAACAGCTGGAGGAGCTCTGCGCCGAGTACGAGCGCGCCCGCCGGGACGAGTCCGCGGCCGAGCGCCGGAAGCGGGCCGCCAAGGGGGCGATCCTCGCGATCATCCAGGACACCGAGACCGTCTTCTGCGAGGGGTTCAAGATTCTCGCGCCGGAGCGGCTGGGCGGCGAGGTATCCTACAACCGCGAGCCCTATCGCGACTTCCGGGTCTTCGCCCGCGGTGCGAAGGAGGAGGACGGCGCGTCATGACCGAGCTGATCACCCGCCCGGCTGCGGAGCGGACCCCTTCCAAGACGAGGCGGCGCAAGAAGACCGCGCCGAAGGCGACGCTCATCGAGTCGGTGCGCCACGCCCTGGAGCTGATGAAGCCCCAGCTCGCCGCCGCCCTGCCCGCTCATCTCACGGCGGACCGCCTCCTGCGCGTGGTGCTCAACGGGCTCCAGAGCACGCCGGCGCTGCTCGACTGCGACCGCGCGAGCCTCTACCGCGCGGTGATGACCTGCGCCCAGCTCGGCCTCGAGCCGGACGGTATGCTGGGCCAGGCCTGGCTCGTGCCGTCGAAAGGGAAAGTGCAGCTCGTGCCGGGTTACCGCGGGCTCCTCACCCTCGCCAGCAACAGCGGCCAGATCCTTTCGATCAATGCCCAGGCGGTACACCGGAACGATCATTTCGACTACGCCTACGGCCTGAACGAGCGGCTGGAGCACGTCCCGGGCAGCGGCGACCGTGGCGAGATCACCCACTTCTATGCCTACGCCAGATTCAAGGACGGCGGCCATTGCTTCGACGTGATGTCGCGCGCCGAGGTGGACGCGGTCCGCCGGTCCGGCCCAGCCGAGGAGCCCGCCTGGGTGAACGGCTACGCCGAGATGGGGAAGAAGACCGCCCTCCGGAGGATCGCCAAATTCCTGCCGCTCCCCGTGCAGAAGGCGGCGGCCCTGGCCGATCTCTACGAGTTGGGGCGGCACGCGGCGCTGGACGACCTCGGCGAGATCGTGGTCGACCGGCCGGCGGAGGCGGAGCCCCAGCGGACCGAGGAGCCGCAGGTCCCGCCCCGCTTCCGTCTGGACGCCTTCGCCGCCGCGGAGATGCCGCGGGTGGAGCCGCCGCCAATGGAGCCCGAGAGGATCGATCTCTCCGAGGAGGAGATGTTCGCCCTCCTGCCGCCGCTCCACATCCTGGAGATCCTGGACGCCGTCGCCGAGCACGGGATGCCGGAGGAGACCCTGGAGTCGCTCGTGGGCAAGCCGCTCGACGAGGTCACCGAGGTGGAGGCGCCGGAGATCCTCCGCGCCATCGGCCTCTGGCAGCCGGACGGGGTCTGAATCTCTGTCGGAAGTCTCTGACGGCGTATCAGAGCTTCCGACGGGTCGTCGCAACAAAAAATTCCGGCGCAGAAAACCGTTAGAAGCCCACCGAAGGACCGGATAAGGTTCTCTTTGCACGGCTGAAGTATCCGGGAGCCGCCAAAGGAGAACCATGAGCGCCTACCACGTCATCGCCATCCCCGAGACTCTCGCCCAGGAAGTGCGGGAGACCCTGAAAGCCCCTCGCTACGGCCATCCGGCCCACGTCGAGCTCGCGGCCGGCTACGGCCCCTGCCGCCTCTGCCTCCAGAAGTTCCGCGAAGGCGAGGAGGACCGCATCCTCTTCACCTACGACCCATTTACGGGCCTGGACCGCTATCCGTCTCCTGGCCCTGTCTTCATCCACAAGGACGCCTGCCCCAGTTATAAGGCCGAAGGCTTCCCTCCGGAGCTCCGCGACCTGAAGCTGACCCTCGAAGCCTACGGACCCGACCGCTGGATCGTGGCCCGGGAGCGGGTCGCGGACGGCGACGTGGACACCGCCATCGAGCGCCTCCTAGCGCGGGAGGAGGTGGGGTACATCCATGTGCGGAACACTCAGGCGGGGTGTTATATCGCGCGGGTGGAGCGGGGGTGAGGGATAACGCCGGGGCCGATTCATGGGATCATGGCGCGAGGCCAGAAGCACCTTAATTTCTAAGGAGGCGCCCCATGAAGAAATCCGTCAAGAAAATCACGCTGAGCCGGGAAACCCTTCGTCACCTCGAGGCCGTGGACCTCTCGGAGGTCTACGCCGCCGCGTCGGCCACCTGCTACGGCTCCTGCCAGATCCCGTGCCCGTATCGGCCATTCAGCGCCACTACTTGCAAGTGATTACTGGCTGCGCGTGGGCGTCAAATCGGCGAGACCCTCAGGAAGGAGCGGCTCGCCGTCCTCCTCATCCAGCCCGGCGCTCGCCAGAACCGCTTCGAGGGTCTCCCGGCCGTAGTCGACGAGCTCACCCAGCTCGAACAGCTTCGCGCGGGTAATCTTCTCCCGCCGGTAGGCCTCCATCGCGAGCCCCAGGAAGCGCAGCCGGAATCCCTCCCGCGCGACGTGGTGATCCGGCCGGGGGAGATCGAGCAGATCTTCGATCTGTTTTCCCTGCCCGGACTTCTCCTTGACGAGGAGCTCATCGCGTTCCGCCTGCGAAAGGATCCGCAGATTGAAGAGGCGATAGATGGCGGCGGTCCGGCTCACCTGGAAGTGATGAGCCAGCAGCACGATCTCATAGAGCCCGACTCCCCGCGCTCCCGGCTCGGGGCGCACCTCGGCCGAGACGGTCTCGCTCTCGTCGAAGATCTCGAAGCGCTCGCGTGAAACCGGCCCCCGGCCGAGGTCCGCCAGATGAGACCGGACACCCTCCTCCGGCATCAGGAAGCTCGCCGCGAAGCTGTTGGCGCGGACCTCCGCCAGATCGTCCCGGCGCGAGGTCAGGCTGATGGTGCCGCGCTGGCTGCGGTCCAGCAGGACGTGAGCGTACTCATGGACCCAGGAGAAGCGCCGCCGGAGCTGGTGGTGCTTCTGGTTGACGACGATCGAGGGGCTCAGGCCCCGCTCCATCAGAGCCAGCCCGGAGACCTCGTCCGGCAGGTCCAGCATCGCGGTGCGGATCCCCTGCTCCTCCAGGAATTCCGCGGCACCCCAGAGCGGCCGGCCGCCGAGACCCAGACGGCGGCGCTCCTCTTCGGCCACGTGGACGCCCTTCTCGATCGCCTGCCAGCGGGTGCGAGGCGGATCGACGTCATAGGCCGGAGCCCCGATCTGGGAGCGGTCCACACCCAGCAGAGACTCCAGGGAGGCAAGCTCGCGGGCGAGGTACAGGCAGTCCCGGAAGGCCTCGAGAGCCTCGTCGCCGATCTCCTTCGAGGCGGTCCGGAAGAGGGCGAGCACGGTCTGGCTGGGATCGAATTCCGCCGCGAGGAAGTCCCGGACGTCCCGGCCGTACAGCCGCGCGAGCTCGGCCAGCTCCAAGCCGGTGACGGTTCGATTTCCGAGCTCGATCTGCGCGACGGACGGCCGAGAGAGACCGAGATGGCGCGCCACGTCCTCCTGCCGGAGCCCGGCGGCTTCGCGGGCTTCCCGGAGACGGCGGGCGAGATCTTCTGAGGTCGGTGACATGACATCCTTCTCCAAGGAAGGATGTTAGCATTCCGAACATAGACTGTCAATCAGGGCTTAAGACTCGATCGCTTTCAGCGGCTCCACCTCCCGCCACTCCGCCCCGCCGTCCGCGTAGTGCTCGCGCTTCCAGATGGGGACCTCCGCCTTGAGCCGCTCCAGGGCAGTGCGGCTGGCGTCGTAGGCGCCGGCGCGGTGGGGGGAGGCGACGGCGATCACCACGCTCGGCTCTCCCACCGGGACCTCTCCCAGACGGTGGACGATCGCCGCTCGCAGGTTCTCGTGGCCGGCTTCGAGGTCGGTCACGATACGGCGGAGCCCCTCCAAAGCCATGGTGCGGTAGGCGCTGTAGGTGAGCTTCTCGACGGGACGCCCGGCGTGGTGGTCGCGCACCGTGCCGAGGAAGATCACCACCGCCCCCCGGCTGGGGCTCGAGACGGCGGCCACGGCGCGGCCGGTGTCGATGGGGCCGTCCGTCAGCTCCGCGAGCGACTCGTCCGTGCCTCCGGAGACCGGCGGCAGCAGCGCCACCTCGGCGCCGTCCTCCAGGGGCGTGTCCGGCGGGACGATCCGGCCGTCCAGGGCCACCGCCAGGCGCGGCCAGAGGGGGGCCATCCCGGGGTGATCGCGGTCGAGCTTGGCGCGTAGATCGGAGATCCGGCTGCCGTCCGGCATCTCCAGATCGGTCTCGCCCGTCCCAAGGGCGTCCGCGGCGGTGGCGAAAGCGAGGAGGCGGATCTTCATGCCTGGGAAACCAGAGGGTAGCGGTCCGGATGGTCGATGGATTCGACGGCAAGGTCGACGTCGAGGTCCGGCCAGTACAGGTGATGAGGCTGCGGCCACTCTACATTCAGGATCGCGGAGATGGGGGCCTCCTTGAACCAGGGAAAGTCCTGAAACGGTAAGAAGAGCTCGCGATCTCCCAGCAGGAGCCAGAAGCCATGACGGGAGATGTGGGTCACCTCAGCTTCCGAAGTGCTGTTTCCAAGCGCGCTTGATTTCATCTTCGTGCTCCTCGGGGCTCAAAGTACCCTCCTCGGCAGAGACCTCGATGCCACCAGCACTATAATCCCCCCGCCTTTGGACTTCCTAGGAGGGCTCGTGGCGATTCTGGAGAGCAAGGTCAATCGGGGTGAGGCGTTCGAGCGGCAGGCGGAGCACTGGCGGCGGCGGGTCGAGGAGATCCGCGAGCAGGAGGACCGCATCCGGCTCGGCGGCGGCCTCAAGGCGCAGGACAAGCAGCGCGCCCAGGGGAAGATGACCGCCCGCGAGCGCGTCGAGGCGCTGTGCGATCCGGGATCGGACTTCCTGGAGCTGGGCCTCTGGGTGGCCGAGGGGTTCTACCAGGAGTACGGCGGCGCCCCGGCGGCCGGCGTGGTGGTCGGCATCGGCAAGATCCACGGCCGGGACGTGGTGGTGGTCTCCAACGACGCCACGGTGAAGGCCGGCGCCTGGTTCCCCCTCACCTGCAAGAAGGTGCTGCGCGCCCAGGAGATCGCCCTCGAAAATCGCCTGCCCATCGTCTACCTGGTCGACTCCGCCGGAGTCTTCCTGCCGCTCCAGGACGAGATCTTTCCGGACAAGGAGCACTTCGGCCGCGCCTTCTACAACAACGCCCGCCTCTCCGCCTTGGGGATCTTCCAGATGGCCGCCATCATGGGCTCGTGCGTGGCCGGCGGCGCCTACCTGCCGATCATGAGCGACGAGTCGCACATCGTGGAGAGGACCGGCTCCATCTTCCTCGCCGGCTCCCACCTGGTGCAGGCGGCCATCGGCGAGCGGATCGACAACGAGGAGCTGGGGGGCGCCCTCGTCCAGAGCGACATCTCGGGGGTGGTGGACCACCGCCATCCGGACGACCTCTCGTGCCTGGAGAAGATCCGCAGCCAATTCTCCCAGCTCGCCGAGCAGCCCCGGGCGCCGTTCGCCCGCCGCGATCCCGTCGAGCCGCTCTATCCGGCCGAGGAGCTCTACGGCATCATGCCGGTCGACCGCTCCCGGCCGTACGACACCCACGAGCTGCTGGCGCGGCTGCTCGACGGCAGCGAGCTCGACGAATACAAGGCCACCTACGGCCAGACGCTCGTCTGCGGCACCGGCTGGATCGCGGGGCACGCGGTGGGGATCGTGACGAACCAGCGCTCGGTGGTGCCGAAGAAGACGGGCACCGGCCCCTCGGACCGCGAGCTCCAGATCGGCGGCGTCATCTACTCGGACTCGGCGGACAAGGGGGCGCGCTTCATCGAGCTGTGCAATCAGAAGAAGATCCCCCTGCTGTTCATCCAGGACGTGACTGGCTTCATGGTGGGCAGCCGGGCCGAGCGCGGGGGGATCATCAAGGACGGCGCCAAGATGGTGAACGCGGTGGCCAACTCGACGGTGCCCAAGATCACCCTCTTCGTGGGCAACTCCTACGGCGCCGGCAACTACGCCATGTGCGGCAAGGCCTACGGCGCGCGCTTCCTCTACGCCTGGCCCTCGGCTTCGATCTCGGTGATGGGCGGCGACCAGGCGAGCCAGACGCTGCTCTCGATCCAGCTCAAGAACCGAGGCAAGGACGTGACCGAGGAGGAGAAGGCGCGGCTCCTGGGCGAGATCAAGGCGCGCTACGCCGCCGCCATGGACCCCCGCTACGCCGCCGCCCGCCTCTGGGTGGACGCGATCATCGACCCCGCCGAGACCCGCAAGGTCATCGGCCGGTCGCTGGCGTGCGCGGAGATGAACCCGGAGGTGCCGGAGTTCAGGACGGGGGTGCTGCAGACGTAAGGGGGGCCGCGGGCCGCCCATGCTATCGTTGCGGGCTCTATGAAGATGATCCGGATCGGCAACGGCCAGGGGTTCTGGGGGGACAACGTCGACGCGCCCGTGGAGCTGCTGCGCGGCGGCCCCATCGACTACATCGGCATGGACTATCTGGCCGAGGTGACGCTGTCGATCATGATGCGGCAGAAGCTGAAGAACCCGAAGCTCGGCTATGCCACCGACTTCATCGGCTTCATCCGCCGCGTGCTGCCCGAGCTGAAAGAGCGGAACGTCCGCGTCCTCACCAACGCCGGGGGCTTAAGCCCCACGGCCTGCCGCCAGCGCATCTTCGAGGTGGCGCGCGAGCTGGGGGTGACCGGCCTGCGGGTGGGCGTCGTCGAGGGGGACGACCTGCTGCCGCGCCTGAAGGACCTGATCGCCGCCGGGCACGCGCTCGAGAACATGGACACCGGCGAGCCGCTGGCGCCCATCCTCGACCAGGTGATGAGCGCCAACGCCTATCTCGGCGCGCGGCCGATCGTCGAGGCGCTCGGGGCAGGGGCGCAGATCGTGCTCTGCGGCCGGGTGACCGACACGGCGCTGGCGCTGGCGCCCATGATCCACGAATTCGGCTGGGGCCCGTCGGACTGGGACCTGCTCGCCGCCGGCACCATCGCCGGCCACATCATCGAGTGCGGCGCCCAGTGCACGGGCGGCAACTTCAGCCGCTTCTGGGAGGTGCCGGACCTCTGGAACGCCGGCTATCCGGTGGTCGAGGCGCGCGCGGACGGCCGCTTCACGGTCACCAAGCACGAGGGGACGGGCGGCATGGTGACGGTCGACACGGTGGCCGAGCAGCTCGTCTATGAGATGAGCGACCCCACCGGCTACATCACGCCGGACGTGACGGCCGACTTCACCTCGATCCGCCTGCGCGAGGACGGCAAGGACCGGGTGGAGGTCTCGGGGATCCAGGGGCGGCCCAACACGCCGTTCCTCAAGATCTCGGCCTCCTATCTGGCCGGCTACAAGGCCTCGGGGCAGATCACCCTCTCGGGCCCCAGGGCGATCGAGAAGGCGAAGCTCGCCGCGGAGATCGTCTGGAAACGGCTGGAGCGCGCCGGGGTCACCTTCGCGCCGGAGGACCGCGAGACCGAGCTGATGGGCACGGGCGCCTGCCTGCCGGGCATCCTGCCGGTGCCGGACGACCTGCCGGAGGTGGTGCTGAGGCTGGGCGTGCGGGACCGCGAAGCGGCCAAGGTGGAGCGCTTCGGCAAGGAGATCGCGCCGCTGGTGACCGCCGGGCCGCCGGGGGTGACCGGCTTCGCGGGCGGCCGGCCGAAGCCGCAGGAGATCGTCGCCTACTGGCCGGCGCTCCTCGCCCGCGAGGAGGTCGAGAGCCGCGTCGAGGTGACCGTGGAGGAGGTGTGAGGTCCTGGTACGGCGGCATCTTCGGCGGCCTGCTCCCCATCCTGCTCCTGGGCTTCCTCTACAGCGCCATCGCGGACCGCACCGTCTTCGCCCTCTGGGCGGTGGCCGCCGGAGCCTGCTGGGCCGTGGCCCTGCGCCAGGGATTGGCCGCGGGCTGGGGGCGGTTCCGTCTCCTCGCCGCGCTGGCCCTGGTGCTCGCGGCGGGCCTGGCGGTCTTCGCCGGGCTGGAATGGGAGCACCACGAGATCCTGGACCTGGGATTCCGTGCCGTGTTTCCCACCGTCTACCATCCGCTGGCGACCGCGCCGCGAACCGCGGCGGTGCTGGCCGGGATCTTCGCGCTGGCAGGGATCGTTTTCCTTCCCCTGAGTTGGAGGAGGCACCGATGAGAGTCAAGCTCGAAAAGATCGCCCACGCCCGCTCGGGCGACAAGGGGGACGCCTCGAACGTCGGCCTGATCGCGCAGACGCCGGCGCTGTACGAGGTGCTGCGCGCGCAGGTGACGGCCGAGCGGGTGAAGGAGCATTTCCGGGAGGTCTGCCGGGGTCCGGTGCAGCGCTACGAGCTGCCGAACATCCTGGCCCTGAACTTCATCCTCCACGACTCGCTGGGCGGCGGCGGCACCGAGAGCCTGAAGAACGACGCCCAGGGGAAGACCCACGCCCAGGGGCTGCTGCAGATGGAGATCGACGTGCCGGAGGGCTTTGCCGGAGGACAGACGTGAGCCTGCTGGAGACGCGGCGGGACGGGGACCTCCTCTGGGTCACGCTCAACGACCCCGAGCGCGCCAACGCCCTGTCCCCCGCGCTGATCGGCGAATTGATCGAGCTCTACCGCCGCCCCTGGCGCGCCGAGGGGGTGCGCTGCCTCCTGCTCTCCGGCGCCGGCAAGAATTTCTCCGCCGGGGCCGACCTGGAGCACCTGCGCTCGCTGCGCGACGCCGGGCACGAGGAGAACCTGCGCGACTCGCTGCGGCTCAAGGACCTCTTCGAATCGGTGCTGCGGCAGGACGCGCTGACCATCGCCCTGGTCCACGGCGCCTGCGTGGCGGGCGGCTGCGGCCTCGCCACGGCCCACGACTTCGTGGTGGCCGCCGAGGACGCGCGCTTCCTCTACAGCGAGGTGCGGATCGGCTTCGTGGCCGCCCTGGTCGCCACCTACCTGCCGCTGCGGCTGCGCGGCTCGGACATCCGCGAGCTGCTGCTCAATCCCCAATTCGTCGATGCCCGCCGCGCCCTGGAGATCGGCCTGGTCAACCGGATGGTCCCGCACGAGGACCTCCACGGGGTGGGCGAGGCGCTCGCGGCGCAGATCCTGGCGACCGGCAGCTCGGAGTCGATCGCCCGCACCAAGCGCCTGCTGCTCGACGTGCTCGGCCGGCCGCTGGGCGACGCCCTCACCCAGGCCGCCGAGGTGAACGCCGCCGCCCGCGCGACGGACGACTGCAAGCGCGGCATCGCCACCTTCCTGGAAACCAAGAAGCCGCCCCGCTGGCGATGAAATATTGGAGATGATGAAGCTCGTCCTCTTCGACATCGACGGCACCCTGCTCACCTGCGGCCCGCAGGTGCGCCCGCTCTTCGCCTCGGCGCTGGTCGAGGTGTTCGGCACGGCGGGGGAGGTCGACGCCTTCGACTTCACCGGGCGGACCGATCCCGGGATCGTGCTCGACCTGATCACCGGGGCCGGCCTGCCGGAGGCCCTGGTGCGCGAGCGGCTGCCGCGGATGCGCTCGCTCTATACCGACCGGCTGGAGCGCCAGCTCGACCGCCGGGAGATGATCCTGCTGCCCGGTGTGGCGGAGATCCTGGACCGGCTCGAGCCTCGCGAGGACGTGGTGACGGCGCTGCTGACGGGGAACTGGGAGCCGGGGGCGAAGGCCAAGCTCTCCCGCTTCGATCTCGGCCGATATTTCGCCTTCGGCGCCTTCGGCTGCGACGGCGTCGACCGCTCGGAGCTGCCGCCGGTGGCCCTGGACCGGGCCGAGCGGGCGACCGGCCGCCGTTTCCGCCCGGAGGACGTGCTGATCGTGGGCGACAGCCTGCACGACATCTCCTGCGCCCACGCGCACGGCATCCCCTGCCTGGCGGTGGGGACCGGCCGCACGCCGGAGGAGGCCCTCCAGGCCGCCGGCGCCGACTGGGTGATCGGCGACCTGCGGCAGGCGGCAGGCGCCGTCCCCTGGCTCGGCTGACTCAGCCTCTCCCGATCCGGTCTCGCCGCCTCAGCTCGCCGTGCGGAGCCGTCCGGGCCTCGCGGCTGGAAAACGGCGACACCTTGGCGAGGGGCCGCTGATCCGGCACCGGCTCGGAGCGCAGGGCCGCCTCTTCGAGCCCGCGGAGCAGCAACTGGAAGCTCTCCCGCCGGGCGACCTCGCGGACCAGACGCGAGCACTGGGAGCACTGGCGCAAGAGATGCCGCACGACGTCACGGGACTCCACCTTGGACAGCTCGGACCGGAAGAAACACTCGAGAGTCTCCCGCGAGAAGCAAACGTCCGCCATGTCATTCCTCCCAAAAAGGCCACCACAGTAGGCCTTCATCAATTATCGTTGCCGGAGGGTGGAATTTTGGGACAAGGAAAAGCTAGAACTTCTTTTCCGGGAGCACCTCCGCCCGGCTCCCCCTGGGGAATGCCCTTTAGAGATGCTCGCGGAGCCAGCGTTGTGTGGCGTTCAGGGCCTGGATGAGCTGCGGAGTGGGGCCGGCGAAGGGGTGGCGGCTGCCGAAGGTGTGGCTGGCGCCCGGGACGACGAGGAGCTCCGCCCGGCCCGTGGCCTGCTCCGCCAGACGGCGCGCCTCGGCCACCGGGACGGTCTCGTCCTCGGCGCCGTGAACGATGAGCCAGGGGGCGCGGCGGGCCGCCGCGGCGGCCCGGAGGTCGAGCTCAAGGCTCCGCTCCTCGACGTCGGCGAGCAGCCCAACCCCGAGGGCGAGCCGCTGGCCCGTGCGGGCGTTGGTCACCGGCAGCTCGCCCGACCGGCGCCACTCCGCCTTCTGCGCGGGGGTGAAGCGGTCGACGTCCGCGATCGCCGCCCAGGTCACCAGGGCCCGCAGCCGGTTCCGCCAGGCCGGGCTCGCCGCGGCGAGGAGGGCGTCCCCGCCGCCGCGGCTGTGGCCGAGGAGGCCGATGCGCTCGCGGTCCACCCGGCCGGGAGCGATGGGCTCGCCCGTGGCGTCGAGCACGGCCAGCAGCTCCGCCAGCTCCCGGCTGTAGGTGTTGGCGCGGAAGGCGTCCGGGTCGGTGACCAGCTCGTCGCCCGGCCGCATGCCGGTGCCCGAGAGATTGAAGCGGACGGCGACGTACCCCCGCTCCGCCAGCAGGGCCGCCAGCGCCGGGAAGAACGCCCACTCCATGAACCCCTTGAAGCCGTGGCAGATCACCACCGCCGGCCGCTCCCCAGGCTCGTCCGGCAGGTCGACGAGACCGTGGAGGAGGGCGATGGGGCCTTGCAGAGTGAAGGGGACCGTCTCGCTCATGGGCGCCAGTCTACTCTGAGCGTCCTGCCCTCCGAGGCCTCACCCTCGGTCCCTCTCCACTTCGTGGAGAGGGAGGGCCCAAAGATCAGCGCTCTTCGACTTCGGCAAGGCCGCTCAGATACGTTCCCCCTCTCCACGAAGTGGAGAGGGGGCCAGGGGGTGAGGCTTCGGAGGGCAGGACGCCTCGGAGTAGACTGGAGCCATGAGCACCACTATCGCAACGACCTCGACGACGGCGGAGGAATACCGCGCCCTGCGCGAGGGGTGCGGCCTCGCCGACCGTTCCTGGATGGGGCGGCTGGAGATCCGCGGCGCCGACCGCCACCGCTTCCTCAACGCCTACGTCACCTGTGACGTCAAGGGTGTCGCCCCGGGAGAGGGGGCCTACGGCTTCCTCACCAGCCACCAGGGGCGCATCCTCTCCGATCTGGTGGTGACGGCCCTGGAGGACCGCCTCTGGCTGCTGCTGCCCCCGGGCCAGGACGAGGCGGTGGCGAAGCACCTCCAGAAGTACATCCTCGCCGACCGGGTGGAGGTGCTGCCGCTGGCGGACATGATGCCCATCACCCTGATCGGCCCCCGCGCCGCCGAGGCCCTGGGCGACGCCGAGCCGCCGCCGCCGGGGGACTGGCGCCACGTCCGTTCCCGGGTGCACGGGACCGAGGTGGAGCTCCAGCGCTCGGGCCGGCTCGGGGCCGAGGCCTACACTCTGTGGGCCTCGGCGTCGGTCGCCCGCTCACTGGTCGAGGGGCTGCTGGAAAATCCGGCGGTGCGGCGGGTGGGCGTCGAGGCGCTGGAGGTGCTGCGCGCCGAGGCCGGCATCCCCCGCTTCGGACAGGACTTCGGCCCGGAGAATTTCCCCCAGGAGACCGGCGCCGAGGAGGCGGTCAGCTACACCAAGGGGTGCTACCTCGGCCAGGAGGTGGTGGCCCGCATCCATTATCGCGGCGGCGTGCAGAAGACCCTGCGCAGCCTGGTCTTCGACGGCCCCGCCCCGGCGCCCGGCACGCCGCTCCTCCACGCCGGCCGCGCGGCCGGCGCGGCGACCACGGTGGTGGAATCGCCCGCCCTCGGCCGCGCCCTCGGCCTCGGCATCCTCCACCGCCGCGCCGCCGCGCCGGGCACCCGGCTGGAGATGCAAGGCGGAGGGGTGGCTGAGGTGCGGGGGGACTGAAAGCGAAAGGCCGGAGGGGGTGCCCCTCCGACCCTTCCATTCATTCCCAACCCCTGGCGGGGGCTCCCAGTATTTAAGAGATCGACCTAGACCGCGAACGAGGAGCCGCAGCCGCAGGTGCCGGCGGCGTTGGGGTTGTTGAACTTGAACCCCGCTCCGGTGTTGCCGAGGACGTAGTCGATGTTGGTGCCCTGCAGATAGCGCGCGCTCACGGCGTCGATGTAGACCTTGAGATCGCCCTGCTCGTAGACCCAGTCGCTCTCCCGGGCCTCGTTCTCGAAGTCGAGGGCGTATTCGAAGCCGCTACAGCCACCGCCCCGCACGGCCACGCGCAGGCCGTGGGCGGGATCGATCCCCTCCTGGTCGCGGGTGATCTTGACCATCTGGACCGCCTTCGGGGTGAGCGTGACGGGCACGTCCTCCTGCGGCGGCGCGGATGGGGCGGTCTGGCTCTTGGCTTGCTCGATATTTTCCATGGAACGCTCCTTGGCTCAGGGAGAATGCCCGGCCTTCTAAAATAACAGAGATCCTGGGGTTGTCAATTCCGCGTGGCCCGCGCGGGATATCATCCGCGGGTGCTGCGGGCCGTCCTCTTCGACTTCAACGGCGTCCTCGTCGACGACGAGCCGCTCCATCTGGACCTATTCCAGAAGGTGCTCGGCGAGGAGGGAATCGCGCCGCCCGCGGCCGTCGGCTACTACGAGCGCTACCTCGGCCTCGACGACCGCTCCTGCTTCGCGGCGGCGCTCGCGGCAACGGGAGAGGAGGCGACCGTCCCCCGCCTGATGCGGCTGATCGCGCGCAAGGCCAGCTACTACCAGGAGCGCGTCCGCCGGGAGGGGTACCCCTTCTCCGCCGGGGCGGCCGGGCTGGTGCGCGACCTGGCGGCCCGCGGCTGGATGTTGGGCGTGGTCACCGGCGCCCAGCGCGAGGAGGTCGAGGGCGCCCTGCGGCAGGAGGGGCTGCTCGACCGCTTCAAGGTGCTGATCACCGCCGAGGACGTGCGCGAGGGGAAGCCCGACCCCGAGGGGTACGAGCGGGCCCTGGAGGCCTTCAACTCCCTGCCGACGCTGCCGGAGCGGCTGCTCCACCCCCACGAGGTGCTCGCCGTCGAGGACAGCCCGGTGGGCCTCGCCGCCGCCGCCGAGGCGGGCCTGCCGACGCTCGGCCTGGCCCGCGCCTGCTCCCGGGACCGGCTGCGCGGCGCGGACGCCGTGGTCGAGGACCTGCGCGAGCTGACCTCCGAGCGCCTGGAGCGGCTCTACGCCGAGGCCAGCCGCCGGTGAAACCTCAGTTGAGCGGAATCCGCCCCGCGAACCCTTCGTCGTAGGTATGGAAGTGGGAGATCGCGGGCTCGGGGAAACGCCAGCAGTAGTAGCCGTCGCCGCTGTCCCAGTCGACCAGCCAGATCCCCTTGACCTCGCAGCCGATGGCGGTCACCTCGCGGGCCCAGGCGCTGACGATCCTCTCCTGGGCCTCCTCCAGGTCCTCGCGGCGGGCGTCGAGCTCCTCGCGGCTGCCGAGGCCGCTGGTCAGCGCCTCGATCTGGCGCACCGCGGCCGCGGTGAGGTCGCGCACCAGGGGGAAGGTGGAGAGCGCCTCGTCGTACGTGAAAATCCTCCGGCCAAGCTGCTTTTTCGACATTAGACTTGCAATGATACCATTTCGCTCCAGTGAGCTCTCTGGACGACATCAGCGAGCGCCCGCGCGAAGGGCGCATCGAGGCGATCAGCGGCGGCATGTTCTCCGGCAAGAGCGAGGAGCTGGTCCGGCGCCTGCGCCGCGCCACCCTCGCCCGCCAGAGCGTCCAGGTGTTCACGCCGGCGGCGGACACCCGGCACGGCCCGCAACGGCTGGTCACCCGCGACAAGCGCGAGCTCGAGGCGGTGAGCGTCGCCTGCAGCTGTGAGCTGCGGCAGAAGCTGCAGCCCGGCGTCGAGGTGGTGGGGATCGACGAGGCCCAGTTCTTCGACGACGGGCTGGTCGACCTGGTCGGCGAGCTGGCCGACTCCGGGGTACGGGTGATCGTCGCCGGGCTCGACCTCGACTACCTGCGCCGCCCCTTCGGCCCGATGCCGCGCATCCTCGCCATCGCCGAGTACGTGGACAAGGTCCACGCCGTCTGCATGCGCTGCGGCGCGCCGGCCCACTACAGCCAGCGCATCGCCGGCGGCGGCGAGCAGCTCCAGTTGGGGGACGCCGAATCCTACGAGGCCCGCTGCCGGCGCTGCTACGAGCCGTTCGCGCCGTAGGCCCCCACCGCTTCCTTCCCCTGCGGAATCGGCACCGGCTGGTTGTTGCGGTCGACGTGGACGTAGATCACCTCGGCCTCGGTGACCTTGACGCGGCCGCTGCCGGTGGAGCGCTCGGCCTCCACCGTCACCTTGATCGTCACCGAGGTCCGGCCGACGCGCAGGGTCTCGGTGAAGAAGCTCACCAGATCGCCCACGAAGACCGGGGAGTGGAAGACCACCTCGCGCATGGCGACCGTCACCAGCCGGCCGGGGAGGGGGACGTGGTGATGGGCCTCCACCGCGCCCGCCTGGTCGATGTAGGAGAGGATGATGCCGCCGAAGATGGTGCCCAGGGCGTTGGTGTCCTTGGGCATCAGCACCACCCGGATGGCCGGCTGGCGCGGTCCTGCGGTACGGCCTGACGGTTCGCTCATGCGCTCGCGGTCCTTTTTGTCGGCCCCCGCCCGGGGCGCCGGAGGGGCCATGGTATCCTAGGTGCCTTCGAGGCTCGCGACCGGCTCAGGAATGAACCCCGTCAACGCCCCATTGAGCCCTACCGAACCGCTGGCCGACGCAACGCTGCTGCGCCAGGTGGTGGACCGCCGGCCGGAGGCGCTCTCAAGGCTCTACGACCGCTACGCGCCGGCGCTCCTCGCCGTGGCCAGGCGGATCCTGGGGAGCCCGGCCGACGCCGAGGAGGTCCTCCAGGAGGTCTTCCTCCACGTCTGGAACCACGCCGGGCGCTACGACGCGGGACGCTCGTCGGTCTCCACCTGGCTGATCCTGATCGCCCGCAGCCGGGCGATCGACCGCCTGCGCACCCGCAAGGTTGTCGAGCGGACCCACGAGACGTCGGCGCAGGGAAATCCGGCCGAGCATGCATCCCCCGACGGGGTGGAAACCGTATTCCTTCAGGAGAGACGGGAGCGGGTGCGCGGGGAGATGGCGAAGCTCCCCGAAGAGCAGAGGCAGGTCCTCGAAATGGCGTTCTACGAAGGATTGAGCCAGAGCGAGATCGCGGCCAGGGCCGGTCTCCCCCTGGGTACCGTCAAGACGAGGACCCTGCTGGCGATGAAGAAACTGCGGAGCGCGCTGCGCGACCAGATCCGGGAGCTCCTGTGAACGGCGAAGCTCCAACGATGGAAGACCTCACGATCCTGGCGGCCCTCGAGGGGTGGCTCGACGCCCCCCCGGGCGCGCCGCGCCAGGACGAGACGACCGAGATGCTCTCGCGCCTCTACATCGAGGTGCTGGGGCTGATCCCGTACGAGCTCGCTCCGGTGCCCCCTTCGCCCGGCGCCAAGGACCGCCTGATGGCGGCCGTCCGCGGCGAGGAGACCCTCCCGGCCGCCGAGCCCGCCGAGCCGGTCATACCGCGGATGCCGCCGCCGGTCCCGATCCAGGAGCCACGGCCCGCTCCCCGGCCCACCCCTCCGGCGACCGCCGTCCGTCCCTCCCGCGCCCGCCGCTGGCCGCTGGCGCTCGCCGCGACGCTCGCCCTGGCGCTGCTCGGCCTCTCCGCCTGGCTCTACTCCCAGGTCGGCGCCCAGCGCTCCAGCATCGCGAGCCTCCGGCGCCAGCTCTCCTCCGAGCGCGCGCGGTCGGAAGGGGCGGTCGCCAAGGTGCGCCAGCTCGAGAACGAGGGCTTCGACCTGCGCCAGAGCCTCAACCTGCCCGTGCTGGTCAGCGCGCTGCGTCCCGTGGCGCCGCCGGGCCAGCCGCCGCTCCAGCCGGACGCGCACGGCATGCTCTTCGTGGCCGCCGATCACCAGCACTGGTACCTGTCCCTCCAGGGGCTCCAGCCCGCTCCCGCGGGCCAGGTCTACAAGCTCTGGTTCATGGCCGAGCGGCCGGTGGGCTCCGGCTCCTTCACCGCCCGGCCCGGCGAGCCCATCAATCTGAGCTCCCAGCAGATGCCCGCCGGCACCAGGGGGGCCATGATCACCCTGGAGCGCGATCCCAACGCGCCGGCCCCCACGGGCCCGATGATCCTCCAGGCGGCGCCGCCCGCCGCGATCAGCTGACCCATGGAAATCCGCCGTCTCTTCCACCCCCTCCTCCTCACCGGCCTGGCCCTGCTCGGCGCGGGCGTGGCCGCGTGGGCGATCGTCTCGCGATCCCAGCCGGCGCCGTCCGCCGCGGAAGACGCCGGCGCCATCCGCGTGGGGCCGCGGGAGATCGAATTCCCCGCCACGGTGTCGCGCGCGGCGTTCGAGCGCGAGCTCCTGGGCAAGGGGATGCCCGGCTACCACCTGATCGTCTGGAAGGACGGCGGCGCCGCGGGGGCCGCCCTGTTCCGCGCCGAGGTCAGCGACACCCAGGTGCTCGACGCCGTGGAGCGGCTCGGCGCCAGGCCCGGCGACGCGCTCCCCATGGGGACGTGGGAGGAGCGCAAGGACCCGTCGTCGAAGGCGCCCGACCAGGTCATCGCGGGGCCGCCAGTCGAGGTGCTGGTGCGGGTGCCGGGGCGGCCGGCGCTGGTGCCGCTCGAGCAGATCCTGGAGGATCCCGGCGGCCGCGGCTTCGACATGCGCTTCGGCGGCCACCGGGCGAACATCCCGCGGTGGAAGTCGGGCTGCATCGTCTGCCTCTACTCCTGCCCCGGCAGCAAAGTGGGCAACGCCCGCTACACCGTGCGCGACTGGGTGCAGGGGACCACCCGCTTCCGCGTCAGGAAGGACGCGCCGCTGCCCGCGGACGGCGGGCGGGTGGGGATCGTATTCAGGACACACTAGCACCGGAACTTGGCTTATGGCATCATGTCGCCCTCAAGAGTCGGTCCACAATCTGGCCCGGGCGAACCGGAAGGTCGGAATCGCCGGGCATGGGTAGACGCCCTATACGGCGAGAGCAAGGGATGAGCGGAACGCAGAGCGAGAGCAACCCGATCGCAGGCCGTCCCGGCCAGACCGTCGAGCCTTCGACGGGGCTGGCCCTTTCCGAATCCGATCCGGTCGACCATCGTGCCCCGTTGATCCTCGGTGCCCAGACGTTCCATGCCATCACCGAGGCGGTGGCACGGCCGATGGAGCGCCCGGCCACCCGCGGCTGGTGGATCTGCTTCCTGATCTCCCTCTCGATGCTCGGCCTGCTCGGCGTCAGCATCGCCTGGCTGTTCTGGGAAGGGATCGGCGTCTGGGGCCTCAACAATCCTGTCGGCTGGGCCTTCGACATCACCAACTTCGTCTTCTGGGTCGGCATCGGCCACGCCGGCACCCTGATCTCGGCGATCCTCTTCCTCTTCCGCCAGAAGTGGCGCACCTCGATCAACCGCTCGGCGGAGGCGATGACCCTCTTCGCGGTGGCGTGCGCGCTGATCTTTCCCGGCATCCACATCGGCCGCCCCTGGGTGGCGTACTGGATGTTCCCGGTCCCGAACCAGATGGGGATGTGGCCGCAGTTCCGCAGCCCCCTCATGTGGGACGTCTTCGCGGTCTCGATCTACGGCACCGTCTCCCTGCTCTTCTGGTACGTCGGCCTGATCCCGGACGTGGCCACCATGCGCGACCGCTCGGCCGGCTTGCGGCAGAAGACCTTCGGGGTGCTCGCTCTCGGCTGGCGCGGCTCGATGCGCCATTGGAAGCACTACGAGACGGCGTACCTGGTCCTGGCGGGCCTCGCGACGCCGCTGGTGCTGTCCGTCCACTCGATCGTGTCGATGGACTTCGCGACCGCCCAGCTCCCCGGCTGGCACACCACGATCTTCCCGCCCTACTTCGTCGCCGGGGCCATCTTCTCGGGCTTCGCGATGGTGATGACCCTCATGGTGATCATGCGCAAGGCCTTCGGCCTCGAGCAGATCATCACCATGAAGCACCTGGACTACATGGCCAAGATCATGCTGCTCACCGGCTCGATGGTGGGCTACGCCTACGCCCTGGAGTTCTTCATCGCCTGGTTCTCGGGCAGCGCCTACGAGCTGTTCACCTTCAAGAACCGCGCGTTCGGGACCTATGCCTGGGCCTACTGGACCATGGTGAGCTGCAACGTGATCCTGCCGCAGCTCTTCTGGCTCAAGAAGGTCCGCTCGTCTCTGGCCGCGTTGTTCGTGCTGTCGATCTTCGTCAACATCGGCATGTGGTTCGAGCGTTTCGTCATCATCGTCACCTCGCTCCACCGCGACTTCCTGCCGTCGAGCTGGTTCTACTTCGTTCCCACCTTCTTCGACGTCTCGACGCTGATCGGCAGCTTCGGCCTGTTCTTCACCCTGTTCTGCCTCTTCGTGCGCTTCCTGCCCATCGTCGCCACGGCCGAGGTGAAGACCGTGCTGCCGCAGGCGATCGCCCACTCCCAGGAGGCGCCGGCGATCGAGCACGACGCCAGTGGGGCGGTGGGCCTCGCCCGCGAAGGAGCTGCTTGATGGCCTTGCTCCGCGCCAGTCTGCCTCCGGGCGAGCTCTTCGGCGCGCTCGCCGAGTTCGCCACCCCGGCCGAGCTGTACCACGCCTGCGAAGGCGTGCGCGACGCCGGCTACACCCGCTGGGACGCGCACACGCCATTCCCCATCCACGGGCTCGAGCGCGCCATGGGCCTCAGGGCCTCGCGCCTGCCGTGGGTGGTCCTCGTGACAGCGGTCCTCGGCGCCGTCAGCGGCATGGGTCTCCAGGGCTGGGTGAGCACCATCGCCTACCCGCTGGTGATCAGCGGCAAGCCCTTCTTCAGTTGGCCGGCCTTCATCCCGATCACCTTCGAGCTGGGCGTGCTGGGCGGCGCCTTCGGCGCCGTGCTCGGGATGCTCGCCTTCAACCAGCTACCGACGCTCCATCACCCGCTCTTCGCGTCCGCCAGGTTCGAACGGGCGAGCGACGACGGTTTCTTCATCTCGGTCGAATCCTGGGACCCCCAGTTCGACCGCGACCGGACCATGGACCTGCTGCGCCGGCTGGGTGCCAAAGAGGTCGAGCTGGTGGCGAGTGACCCGGCAGAAGGCAAGGAATGAGCGACCCCAGACCTCACTCCGGGCCCTCTCCCCAACGGGCCGTGCTGCGCGCGGCCTCGCTGTGGCTGCCGGCCGAGCATCCCTGGCGCCGGCTGCCGATGCTCGGCCTCGGATTGGCGGTGGTGGGGCTCGGCGCCAGCCTGGCGCTCGGCTTCATGAGCGCGGCCGCCCGGAGCCAGCTCTGGCACTCCTGGCTGGTCGGATCGCTCTTCGTCCTGAGCATCGCCCTGGGCGCGCTCTTCTTCGTGCTCGTTCATCACTCCACACAGGCGGGCTGGAGCGTGGTGGTGCGGCGGATCGCCGAGGACATCATGGCCACGCTGCCCTTCCTGGCGCTGCTCTTCGTGCCGCTGCTCGCCTTCGGCATGGGCGACCTCTTCCACTGGAGCCACGCCAAGGAGTACCTCAATACGAAGTTCTTCGTGATCCGAACCGTCGTCTACTTCGCCATCTGGTCCGCCCTGGCGATCTGGTTCGGATGGCTGTCGCGGCTCCAGGACACGACCGGCGACCACGAGCTCACCCGGCGGATGCGGAAGACGAGCCTCCCGGGGTTGCTGCTGTTCGCCCTCACCGTGACCTTCTTCGCCTTCGATTGGCTGATGTCGCTCAACGATGGCTGGTACTCGACGATCTTCGGCGTCTACTTCTTCGCCGGCTCGGCGATGGCCTTCTTCGCCTTCTTCGCGCTGACGGTGATCGCCGGGAGGCGCGCCGGCCTCCTGGCCGGAGTCGTGACCACCGAGCACCAGCACGACATCGGCAAGCTGCTGCTCACCTTCGTCGCCTTCTGGGCCTACATGGCGTTCTCCCAGTTCCTGCTCATCTGGTACGCCAACCTGCCGGAGGAGACCAGCTTCTTCGCCCAGCGCTACACCGGGTCATGGCTCACCGCCGGCGCGGTCCTCCTCTTCGGCCATTTCCTCGTGCCGTTCTTCCTTCTCCTGTCGCGCTTCGCCAAGCGGAACGCCAAGGCCCTCGCGGCGCTCTCGGTCTGGTTGCTGGCCATGCACCTGCTTGATCTATACTGGCTGGTGATGCCCAAGCTTCACCCGGTAGGACTAGTACCCAGCCTGCTCGACGCAACGGCCCTGATCGGCTGTTGCGGCGTATTTCTGGCGGCTTTCGGCAGCGTGCTCAAGCGGCAGGCGCTGGTCCCGTTGCGCGACCCGCGCCTGCCGGAGTCGCTCACCTTCGAAAATGTCTGATGAGAATGTCTCAGAGGAGCTGACACCTATGTCCAAGAAGCTCACGGCCCTCGCCGGGCTGGCTGCCTCGCTCGTCTTCGCGGCCGGCCCCGCCCTCGCAGGCGACGTCACCGGCACGATCACCTACACCGGGAAGGTCCCCAACCTGAAGCCCATC
Organism: Thermoanaerobaculia bacterium; assembly: GCA_036497345.1. Lineage (GTDB taxonomy): Bacteria > Acidobacteriota > Thermoanaerobaculia > Multivoradales > UBA5704 > DATARR01. Next base: position 2,359 of record DASXJP010000472.1, on the reverse strand, counting down.
GCCATGGATGCGGACCCGGTCTGCAAGTCCAAGCACTCCACGCCGGCGCCGAGCGAGGCGCTGGTGCTCGGATCCGGCAACACCATGGCCAACGTCATGGTGCGGGTCAAGGGCCCGGTCGCGGGCGCCGTCCCCCCCGTCCCGGCCCAGCCGGCGGTGATCGACCAGAAGGGCTGCCAGTACCATCCGCACGTGCTCGGGCTCCGGGTCGGCCAGACCCTGCAGCTCCGCAACTCCGACGGCCTGCTCCACAACGTGCACGCCCTGCCCAAGGTCAACTCGCCGTTCAACATGGCGATGCCGGCCAACCGCCTCACGGCGGACACCAAGTTCGGCAAGGAAGAGGGCATGTTCCTGGTCAAGTGCGACGTCCATCCGTGGATGAACGCGTACGTCGGCGTCTTCACCAACCCGTACTTCGCCGTCTCAGGCACGGACGGCAAGTACAAGATCTCGGGCCTGCCGCCGGGCACCTACGAGATCGAGGCCTGGCACGAGAAGCTCGGCACCCAGACCGCGAAGGTGACCGTCGCCGCCGACAAGCCGGGCGCCGCCAACTTCTCGTTCGCGCCGCCGGCCAAGTAACCGCACCGATGACGGTATAACGCGCAGCGATTCAGGGAGAGCCATGGCTACACTCGAAACCGCGCCCGCTCACGAAGCCGAGCACGAGCACGCCGGGCATGAGCATCTGGGCTTCTGGCGCCAGTACGTGTTCTCGACCGACCACAAGGTCATCGGCATCCAGTATGCGGTGACCGGCCTGCTGTTCCTCTTCTTCGGCTTCTGCCTGATGATGCTGATGCGCTGGCAGCTCGCCTATCCCGGCCGCGCCTTGCCGTTGATCGGCAAGCTGTTCGGCGAGGACCGCATGCCGGGAGGCTCCATGCTGCCGGAGTTCTACAACCAGCTCGGCGCCATGCACGGCACCATCATGGTGTTCATGGGCGTGGTGCCGCTCGCGGTGGGCGGCTTCGGCAACTTCGTGCTGCCGCTGCAGATCGGCGCCCCCGACATGGCGTTCCCGAAGATCAACATGGCGAGCTACTGGTCGTACTTCCTGGGCGGCATGACCATGCTCGCCAGCTTCTTCGTGCCGGGCGGCGCGGCCCAGTCGGGCTGGACCTCCTATGCGCCGCTGTCGGTCATCGCCGGCCAGGGCCAGACGATGTGGCTCTTCGGCATGATCTTCCTCATCACCTCCTCCCTGCTGGGCTCGATCAACTTCATCGTCACCACGATCCAACTGCGGGCGAACGGCCTCTCGTTCTTCCGCCTGCCGTTCTTCGTCTGGGCCCAGCTCGTCACCTCGTTCCTGCTGCTCCTCGCCTTTCCGCCGCTCGAGGCCGCGGGCGTCATGCAGCTCATGGACCGGCTCGCCGGCTCCAGCTTCTTCATGCCGAGCGGGCTCGTGGTGAGCGGCCAGGTGGCGGCCTACACCGGCGGCGGCAACCCGCTCCTCTGGCAGCACCTGTTCTGGTTCCTCGCCCACCCCGAGGTCTACGTGCTGATCCTGCCGGCCTTCGGGATCGTGGCGGAAGTGATCGCCAACAACACCAGGAAGCCGCTCTGGGGCTACAAGATCATGGTGTACTCGCTGTGGTTCCTGGGCTTCATGTCGTTCATCGTTTGGGCGCACCACATGTTCTTCACCGGCATGGGCACCACGATGGCGACCTTCTTCCAGACCACCACGATGATCATCTCGATCCCTTCAGTGGTGATCCTCTCCGCGCTGTTCCTCTCGCTGTGGGGCGGCTCGATCCGCTTCAACACGCCGATGCTCTTCGCGCTCGCCTTCCTGCCGATGTTCGGCATCGGCGGCCTGACCGGCCTGCCGCTGGGGCTCTCGGCCGCGGACATCCCGCTCCATGACACCTACTACGTGATCGGGCACTTCCACTACGTGGTGGCGCCAGGCACCATCTTCGCGCTCTTCGCGGGCGTCTATCACTGGTTCCCCAAGGCCACCGGACGGAAGATGAGCGAGCGCCTGGGCAAGCTCCACTTCTGGCCCTCGCTGATCTTCATCAACGGCGTCTTCATGCCGATGTTCATCCTCGGCCTGGCGGGAGTCTCCCGCCGCCTCTACGACGGCGGCGCCTCCTACGACTTCGCCAAGCCCGTCCTCCACTGGAACGTGTTCATGTCGTTCTCGGCGTGGGGCCTGGCGCTCGCCCAGATCCCCTTCTTCATCAACTTCTTCCTGAGCATCAAGCGCGGGGAGAAGGTCGGCGATAACCCCTGGGAGGCGACGACCCTGGAGTGGGCGGCGCCCTCGCCGCCGCCGCACGGCAACTTCACCACGGCGCCCGCGGCCTACCGCGGCCCCTACGAGTACAGCGTGCCGGGCGCGCCC
>DASXJP010000471.1:0-3041 GCA_036497345.1 Thermoanaerobaculia bacterium | reverse complement strand
GAGACGCTGCGCTCGATCGGCGCGCTCGACCGCGTGCTGCTGCTCGATCCGGAAGACGTGGGAGCCCGGCGCGACCGCGGGCTGCTGTCCCTGCGCTGGGGGGACCCGGAGCGGGGGATCGAGGACCTGACGTGCTACCTTGCCCTGGAGCCCGAGGCGCCCGACCACGCGGCGATCGAGGGGTTGATCCGGGACGCATGCAAGCGGCAGGTGCATTAGCGCCGCGTTCCGAACGTCTGCACCCACTCCACCTGCCATCCATTGCCGCTTCGGCCCAGGGCGAGGCCGACGCCGAGCTCCCTGTAGTTGGAATCGAGGATGTTCTTGCGGTGGGGCGGGCTGTGCATCCAGGTGCTCATCACCTCGTCCACGGAGAGCTGCCCCTCGGCGATGTTCTCGCCGATCGCCCGCCAGTCGTAGCCGGCGGCGCGGGCCCGCTCGCGCACGGTCTCCCCTTCGGGGCTCTCGTGGGCGAAGTAGTGGCGGGCCAGCATGTCCTGGGCGTGGCGTTGGGCCGCCTGGTCGAGGCGGTCGTTCGGGCGCAGGGGGGGCACGCCGGCCTTCTTCCGCTCGGCGTTGACCGCGGCGAGGATCGCGGCGCGCACCCGGCCGAGGTCGCGGAGCCCCGCGGTGCCGCGGGCGAACCAGTCCGCCGACGGCTCGGCCACCAGGAGCGCGTAGAAGGGCGCCCCACCCACCCGGTCGATCCCCACGCCCAGATCCCTGGACTCCGGCGCCAGGAGCCGGCGCCAGGACTCGGGGTCTCCTTGCCGGACCTCGCGCAGCACGGCCTGGGGATCGCCGGAGCCGCTGGTCAGGCTCTCCGTCCAGGCGTGGGCCTGGTAGCCGGCCCGCTTCAGCCGTTCGCGCATCTCCTCCGTGGAACCGGCCCGCAGCCTCAGCGACCCCCGCGCGGCGATCTCGGCCGCGTGCGCCTGGGCGGCGCGGGTGAGCTCCGGAGAGAGGCGCAGCGGCGGCGCCCCCACCCGCTGCCGCTCGGCGTTGAGGAGGCGGAGGATCTCCAGCCGGGGATCGCCCGCGGCCCCGGAATAGAGCGCGAAAGCCAGGGATAGGAGCAGGAAGAATGGGAGGGATCTCATTTCACTTCGGTTAGGATGTCCGGGCTTTGCTCGACGTATCACAAACCGCGCCTCTGCGCCTCAGCGACCACCACCGCCCCGTCGCGGCGCACCGGTGGATCCTCGCCGCCGCCTGGGCGATCTGGTGCACGGGATTCTACTCCCTGACCCTCCTCTCCTTCCTGCTGCCCCCCATCCAGAAAGCCTTCGGGGCGTCCGAAGGGGACCTCGCGACGCTCACCGCCGTGGGGGTGGGGATGACCGGCGTCGGGGGGCTCCTCTTCGGCTGGATGAGCGACCGGCTGGGGCGGCGGCTCGCGATGGCGGTGTCGATCGCCGCCTTCTCGCTGGGCAACGCGGCCTGCGCCTTCGCGCCTGGCTTCGGCTGGCTCCTCGCCGCCCGGGCGCTGGTGGGCCTGGGCGTCGGCGGCTCCTGGGGGGCGGGGCAGGCGATGCTGGGGGAGACCATCCCGCCGGCCCTGCGCGGCCAGTACGGCGCGATCGCCCAGACCGGCGCTCCGGCCGGGCTGGGGCTCGCCACCATCGTCGGCTCCTTCGTGGCGCCCGTCCTGGGATGGCGGACGGTCTTCCTCCTCTCCGCGGCGCCCCTCCTGATGCTGCTCGCCTGGAGTCGCCTCCAGGAGTCGGACCTCTGGCTGGAGCACCGGCGGCGGCTGGGCGCGGGCGAGGTCCCCCACGCCCGGACGCCGATCCTGGCGCAGCTCGTGGGCGCGGACCTGGCGGGGATTTTCACGAAGGCGTTCCTCCTGACCCTCCTCAACATGTCGGCCTACTGGTTCGCCGTCTCCTGGCTGCCGCGCTATCTCCAGAAAGAGCGGGGGCTGTCCATCTTCGGCTCGGGGTGGTGGACGCTGACCTTCGTCGCCGGCTCGCTCCTCGGGTATCTCTCCTTCGGGCGGGTCTCGGACACGATCGGCCGCCGCCTCGCCTTCGCGCTCTACTCCACGGTCACGGCTCTGGGGCTGGTGATGGTGACCCTGCTCTGGGGGCTGGTCGCAACGCGGCCGGCCGTGGGGCTCGCCTGCATGCTCGTCGCCGGGGTAGGCACGGGCACCTGGTCCTGCTACGGCCCCTACTTCTCGGAGCTCTTTCCCACGCGCGTGCGAGGATCGGCGATGTCGATCCTTATGAACGTCAGCCGCGGGGTGCAGTTCGTGGCGCCCCTGGTCATCGCCGGAGCCGCCGCCCGCTGGGGAGGCTTGGCGGGAGGGGTGGCCCTCGCCGCCGGCTTCGCCGCCCTGGCGGGGCTGTGGGTGTGGACGCTCCCCGAGACGGCGGGCGCCAGGATCGAGGTGTAAATCGCGGGTAGGCGTGCCGGAACGCGGCCCGGATCGTGGTAGGATTGTCGCTGGAGGTGCGGTCATGATCGAGGTCGCGGTGGGAAAGCAGTCGAATGGCGCTGTCTTTGGGCTCACCCCCAAGGCGGAGATCATGCTGCAGTCAAAGATCCCAGGCTGGTCTCCGGCTCCCAGTAGCGTGTTCATCGCGCATGACCGACTCTGGGACTTCGAGAGTATGCAAGACCCGATGTGGATCCAGATCGTCATGCTGCTGACGAGGTTGACCGAGGAGCAGATCCAGGAGCTCGGGGGGGTCACCTTCGTCAACCCCGTCAGTCATGAGGTGTTCTTCGCGCTCCGCGCTGCCTGACCGCCCTTCATGTCCCAAAAACAGAACCTCTATGTAGGCCACGCGGGTCAGGTGGCGGTCATGGCCGAGTTTCTGCTGCGGGGTTGGAACGTAGCTCTTCCCGAGGTCGATGTTGGTGAGGACATGTTGGTCGTCAAGGACGAGACCGGTGAGCTGTGGCGAATTCAGGTGAAGACGGCCACTGCGAAGCCTTTGCAAACCGGATATTTCGCACAGTTCAACGTCTCGCTGAGCCAGCTTTGGCGAGCGTAACCCCGATCTGGTCTACGTTTTCGCCATCCGGAGCTCCGA
>DASXJP010000470.1:0-8189 GCA_036497345.1 Thermoanaerobaculia bacterium | reverse complement strand
CCTGCGTATAGACCCGCAGGGTGGGCGCCAGCGGCCGGAAGAACCCCTCCAGGGCCCGCGCCAGCGCCGCCGGGTCCTCCGCCCCCTCCACCGCGCCGACGCCGGCCACGGCGACGCGGTTCCAGTCCGCCGCGGCCACCGCGTCGCTGGGGTGGAAGAAGCGGACGAGCGCCAGCAGGCGGGCGAAGGCGGTCAGGTTGGCGACGCCCCGCTGTGAGAGCGGCTGTGCCTCACCGCCCGTCAGAGCTGAAAAGAAGAGCAGGAGAGCCGCGAGGAGGCGCCTCCGCATTGGTGGCTTCCTACCGGCCGGTGAACAGGGTCGTCTCGTCCACAAAGCAGAGCCGGTGGCCGGAGGGGTCCAAGGCGTAGAAGGAGCGCTCCCCCCAGGGCCGGGTGAGGATCTCCGCCGCGCTGGCGCCATGCACCAGCTCCGGCGAGAGACAGCCCATCTCCCGCGCCCGCGCGTGGACCTCCTCGAGATCGGCGACGGCGAAAAAGAGGTTCTCCGGATGGGCCGGCTTCTGGGTCTCGAGCAGCGCCAGGATGACGGGGCCGCAGTCGAAATAGTGCCGTCCGCCGCCCACGCTCCGCCCCTCCAGGGCGAGCAGGCGGGAGTAGAAGCCGGCGGATTTCTCCCCATCGGGGACAGGGATGAGCAGGCGGAAGAGGCGCGGGGGGGTGGAGGACATGCTGGAGATTATAGAAGGATCCCCTGGGGCAGAGGCCCACCCTTTGCAGTACGCTTCGCGCCATGAGCGAGGGAGCGCCCGCCGTGCCGTCCGCGTCCGCCGCCACCCCGACCCGGGGCGGGCTCGGCTTCATGCTGCGCGCCCTGGAGCACCGCAACTACCGGCTGTTCTTCAGCGGCCAGAGCATCTCGCTGATCGGCACCTGGATGACGCGGATCGCCGCGAGCTGGCTGGTCTACCGGCTGACCCGCTCGGCGCTCCTCCTCGGGCTGGTCGGCTTCGCGGGGCAGATCCCCTCGTTCCTGCTCGCGCCGTTCGCGGGCGTGCTGGTCGACCGCTGGAACCGCCACCGGCTGCTGGTGATCACCCAGGTCCTGGCCATGCTCCAGTCGGCGGGGCTGGCGGTCCTCACCCTCGCCGGGATCATCAACATCTGGCACGTCCTGGCCCTGAGCCTCTTCCAGGGGGTGATCAACGCGTTCGACATGCCGGGACGACAGTCCTTCGTAGTGGAGATGGTCGAGCGGCGGGAGGACCTGCCGAACGCCATCGCGCTCAACTCCTCGATGGTCAACGCCGCCCGCCTGGTGGGACCGTCGATCGGCGGCGTCATCATCGCGGCCGTGGGCGAGGGCTGGTGCTTCGCCCTGGACGCCGTGAGCTATCTGGCGGTGATCGCCTCGCTCCTGCTGATGCGCCTGCGGCCCGAAACGCGCCGGGCTCCCCGGAAGGAGACGAAGGTGCTGCACGAGCTCCGCGAGGGGTGGCGCTACGTGGCCGGCTCGGCCCCCATCCGCAGCATCCTGCTGCTCCTCGCCCTGGTGAGCCTGGTCGGCATGCCGTACACGGTGCTGATGCCGGTCTTCGCCTCCACCGTCCTGCATGGCGGTCCGCACACTCTCGGGTTCATGATGGCGGCGGTGGGCGTGGGCGCGCTCTCGGGAGCGATCTTCCTCGCCAACCGCCGCACGGTGCTGGGCCTGGGGAAGATCATTCCGATGATGTCCGCCCTCTTCGGCGCCGGATTGATCGGTTTTTCGCTCTCGCGCGTCCTCGCGCTCTCGCTCGTCCTCCTGCTGTTCACCGGCATCGGTTTCATGGTGCAGATGGCGGCGAGCAACACCCTCCTCCAGACCCTGGTGGAGGACGACAAGCGCGGCCGCGTGATGAGCTTCTACACCATGGCGATCATGGGCGTCACGCCGTTCGGCAGCCTGCTGGCCGGCGTTCTGGCCCACCGCATCGGCGCGCCGGACACGCTCCTCTTCGGCGGCATCGGCTGCATCCTCGCCGCCCTCTGGTTCTGGAGCCTGCTGCCCAAGCTGCGCGAGCGGGTGCGGCCGATCTACGTGGAAAAGGGGATCCTCCCCGAGATCGCCGAAGGCCTCCGCAGCGCCACCCGCATGGCCCGGCCGGAGCAGTGAGGCGGCTCACTCCTTCGCGATCAATTTCTCGATCCGCCGGTCGGGCGCGAGCCAGATGACCGCCACGGTCACGTAGAGCGCGAGCGCGATCCGCGGATCCACGAAGGCCAGCGGGATCGCCAGGACGTAGAGGAGGAGCGAGGTCTTCCCCTTGTGATCGTTCCCGATGGCGATCGCCAGCGTCGAATCCTTGCCATGGTGCGCGACCAGGACGCGGGCCAGGAGGGTGAACGCGATGGCGCACAGCAGCATGTCCACGCCATAGAGGGCCACCGGGATCGCGGCGAAATGGTTTTCATCCATCCACGCCGTGACGAACGGCACCAGGGACAGGCAGAAGAGCAGGAACAGATTGGCCCACAGCACGTTGCCGTTGATCCTCTGGACGGCGTGCAGCAGGTGATGGTGATTGTTCCAATAGATGCCGACGAAGACGAAGCTGAGCAGATAGCCCAGGAACACTGGGATCATGGGCCGGAGCGCCGCCAGGTCCGCCCCCTCCGGCACCTTGAGCTCCAGCACCATGATGGTGATGATGATGGCGATCACGCCGTCGCTGAACGCCTCGAGACGCCCCTTGCCCATTTCCCGAGCTCCCTATCGGTACAGCTCCCCTTGCAGGTACTTCAGCCCGCTGTCGCAGATCACGGTGACCACGCGGTGGCCGGGGCCCAGCTTCTTCGCCCGTTGCAGGGCCACCCAGACGTTGGCTCCGGAGGTGATGCCGCCGAAGACGCCCTCCTCGCGGGCCAGCCGGCGCCCGGTGGCCAGGGCGTCCTCGTCGGTCACGGCGATGATCTCGTCCGCGAGGTCCAGCCGGCAGATGGACGGCACGAAGCCGGCGCCCATGCCTTCGAGCCGGTGCCCGCCGTAGGGCCCCTGGCCGGAGAGGGCGCGGGAATTCGCCGGCTCGATAGCCACGCAGCGCACCCCGGGGACCTCCCGCTTGTAGACCTCGGCGTTGCCGGAGAAGCAGCCGCCCGTGCCGACTCCCATGACGAATTCGTCGAGCCTGCCGTCGAGCTCCTCGAGGACCTCGCGGGCCATGGGCGCGTAGCCCGCCCGGTTGTCCGGGTTGTTGAACTGATCGGTCCAGAAGGTGTCGGGCTCCTGGACCAGCTCCCGCACCCTTCGCAGGCCGGCCTGGATCAGCTCCGGCGTCACCTTCCGGTTGACGCTCGGGATGATCTCCACCACGGCGCCGAAGGCCCGCATGGTCTGCAGCTTCTCCTCGGCGAACGCGTCCGAGGAGACGAAGTGGGCCCGGTAGCCCTTGGCCGCGCACACCATGGAGAGCGAGCTGCCCGTGCTGCCGCCGGTGTAGTCGACGACGCGCCCTCCGGAACGCAGCGCGCCGCGGGCCTCGGCCCCCTCGACCATGGATAAGGCCATGCGGTCCTTCATGCTGCCCGTGGGGTTGGCCCCTTCCCACTTCACGAAGACCTCCGCGCTCCCGGGCTCGGGGAGGACGCTCAAACGCACCAGCGGCGTATTTCCGATCGTCATCATGGGCTCGCTCCTCTCTTGATCGTCGGCGCATCATATCGCCTCAGCAGATAGACGATCAGGGCGCCGCCGATCGGCAGGCCGATCAGGGTCCGCGGATCCCCCCGGACCACGGCGCTCCCCAGGTCTCCGATCAGATTGACCGTGAGGATGCCCAGCGCCAGCCAGCGCCCCCACGGGGCCCGCATCCAGAGCCCCCGGGCCGCCAGCGCGCAGGCCGCGCAGACGGCCGCCATCAGGATGATCGCCCAAGGCCCCATCCGCCGGAGCCCTTCTCGAGCCTGCGGATTCAGGCGCCAGACGGCCTCGAGCGCGCTGCCGGGGAACAGCAGCAGGACGCAGGTCAGGCCGCTCATCGCCGCGCCGAAGACGAAGAAGCCGCTCAGCGCGGTGAGGCCGAAAGGCCGGTTTCGCGGGCTCAATGGCAGTGGTCCGTCGCGAGATGCCCCGCCGCGGTGTCGCCGGAGGCGGCGCGGCAATCGAAGTCGAGACTGACGCGGAGATCGTAGAAGTCGTTGATCCGCCAGCCGTTGCGGTCCAGGGACAGCGCGAAGCGGCCGCAGTCCTGACGGTGGAACAGGACGCCCGGATCGAGCGGGTGGGCCACGTCGAAGAAGCGCAGGCTCACGGCGCCGGTGGGCTCGACGATCAGCCGCGTGGCGATCCCCTGATTATCCCCCTGATAATCGAGGAAGTCCGCGCCGAGGAAGAGCTGATGCTCGCCGGACTGGCAGGCCGTGGGCTTGAGGGTGCGGTCGCCGAGCGCCTGGCTGCGCAGGGTGACGCTGCCGGCCGGCTCGGCCTTCTCGGCGCTGAGAACCGTACCGGAGACACAGCCGGACAGGAGGAGCAACGCGATGGACAGCGAAGCCCGGACGGCGGATGCGGGGTGCTTCACGGCGTGGCCCTCCTTGCGCGTGCGCTGGGGGTACATCTTGCGTTGTACGGGCTGGCGTGTCCAGCCCCGGAGCTCCCTCCTCCCCGGTCGCGCCTGGAGCCTCACCATGCCCATCGCCCTGCCGCCGTCCGGGAGAGGGGAACGCGGTTGAGGCGGTGGTGCTTATAGTAGGCGTTATCAGTCTGATCGGTCGGATCCGTCGGATCGGTCGGATGCATCTTTTTTGCGCCAATACCGCCTTCTTGAGTTATATTTAAGTTATGGCAACCCGGCATATCACCTCCGCCCTCCTGCTCGCCGCCGCTCTGCTCGCGCAGGGAGCCGCGGCCCAGACGCCGGTCCGGCCGGCGCAGTTCGTCATCAAGCCCAACCTCCCCAGCCAGTTCCTCGAAGGCGTGGCCATGGACGGCTCAGGGAACCTGACCTTCGTCTGGACGAGCATCGGCAGCTCCGTCTCGGTCAATACCCGGAGCTTCTCGGCCGCCGACACACCCCTGGGCCCGGCGACGAAGCTGGATGAATCCAGCTACGACGCGCACGGCGACGCGGTGGTGGCCAACCAGCGCGGCGACCTGCTGATCACCTGGACCCGGTCCTCGGCCTCCGGTCCCGCGGAGCACTTCCTCCGCCGGACGAGCCCGGTGCTGCCGACCCTGACCCTGCCGCTCAAGGGGGCGGCGGACGTGGCGGTGGACCGCAACGGCAACTTCATCGTCGTCTGGGTCGCCTCCACCCCCAGCGGCTCGCGGGTCTTCGGCCAGCGCTACAACGCCGACGGCACGACCCGGGGGCCGGAATTCAACGCCGCCACGTCGAATACCGGGAACCACATCTCGCCGAGCGTCGCCATGAATCCCAAGACCGGCGAATTCGTGGTGGTCTGGGAGGTGCGGGCGGCCACGGAGGACGGCAGCGGGCTGGGCGTCTACGGCCAGCGTTTCGGGTTCACCACCGGCCGGCAGGGGGACGAATTCGCCATTTTCGTGCCGCCCGTGAGCCAGCGCCCGGATTTGATCACGCCCTTCGCTCCCCAGGTGTCGCGGACGTCCAACGGCCGCTTCGTGGTGGTCTGGCGCGGTGTCGGCACGAAGGGGATCGACATCCTGGCGCAGCGCTACAACAACGCCGGAGACCGGCTGGGAGCGCAGCTGCTGATCGACGAGGAGTACATCCCGGACAGCCGTCCCCAGGTCGCCATGTCTCCCCAGGGGGACTTCGTGGTGGCCTGGGACGACCAGGGGACGTCGGATGCGTGGTTCCGCCTGTTCCGCGCCGACGGCACGCCGGCCGGGCCGGTGATCTCGCAACCCCCGTTGGGCAGCAACGCCTTCTATCACGGGACCGGCCGGGTGACCTTCGGCTGGACCCGGACCTTCGTCTACGGCTGGACGAACTACCTCGACGAGGGCCCCAACGGCAACACCATCAGCTTCCAGCGCTACATGGCGTCGCCGTAGGACCGGACGCGGAATAAAACCGCGAAGGCGCGGTCTAGGACAGGCGAACGGGGGCTTGCCCGCCCCCCTTTCGCCGCCGCAGCGGCAAGGAGATCTCATGAAGATCCGCCGTCCTGTCCTCGTCCTCCTGTTCCTCCTCATCCCTGCGCTCGCTCTGAGCGCCCTCGCCGCCGACTCCCCGGGCAAGGCGAGCATTCAGATCCTCAAGCCGGCCGACCAGGCGCAACTCGACGCCGGCGAGTCGTACCCCCTCGAATACCAGATCACCCTCGGCCCCGGCGACGACCATTTCCACGTCTGGGTGGACAGCGACCGCAGCCCGGGAATCCACGATCTGAAGGGCACCTACATGCTGCCCAAGATGACCCCGGGCGTGCACGTCATCACCCTCAAGCTGGTCGACAAGGGCCACGTCCCCACCGGGCCCCAGAAGTCGATCCAGGTGGAGGTCAAGTAAGGCCCGCGTGGAGCGCCGATGGCCACGCACGCCCAGACGGCCGCGTTCGGGGTTACCATCGCGGAGGCGGATTCCCCCGCGATGCTGAGCAAGATCCGAGACCGCTTCTTCCGGCAGGACGACCGGCGGAGCCGCTTCGAGCGGACCGTTCTGCCGCATCTCGACGCGGCCTGGGACCTGGCCCGCTGGCTCACCGGCAACGACGCCGACGCCGAGGACGTGGCCCAGACCGCGGCCTTGCGGGCCCTGCGGTTCTTCGACGGCTTTCACGGCGCCAACGCCCGCGCCTGGCTGCTCGCCATCGTCCGCAACGCCTTCTACACCTGGCTGGAGCAACGCCACCGCGGCCACGAGATCGCCGATCCGTTCGACGAGACCGTGCACGCGCCGGAGAGCGGCGGCGGCGATCCCGAGGTGGAGATGCTGCGCCGGGCGGACGGCCGGCTGCTCCGGAAAGGATTCGAGGCGCTGCCGCTGCCGTTGCGCGAGGTGATGGTGCTGCGCGAGCTCGAAGGGCTCTCCTACAAGGAGATCGCCGCCGTGGCCGCGGTGCCCATCGGCACCGTGATGTCGCGCCTGTCGCGCGCCCGTCGCCAATTGCAGGATTTTCTGATCGCTCACGGAGTCAAGGAGGGGCGGCCATGAGCTGTCCGCACACCGAGCAGGAGGTCACGGCCTATCTCGACGGCGAGCTCGACCTGACGAGCGCCCTGGCCTTCGAGCGCCACCTGGAAGAGTGTCCGGATTGCGCCCGCGCCCTCGCCGCGCAACGGGCCCTGCGCGAGGCGATCGAGTCCGCGGACCTGCGCTTCCGTCCCGCGCCGGACCTGGCGCGCCGCCTGCGCCGCGCCGCCGCCGAGCCGGCAACGCCCCGCTGGGCCTCCTGGCGGGGGCTCCAGACGGTCGCCGCCCTGCTGCTGGTGGCCCTCGCCTCCTGGGGCCTGGGGCGCGTCTGGCCGCCACGGCCGGCGCCGGACCTCGCGGACGAGGTCGTGGCGAGCCACATCCGCTCGCTGCTCGCCGGCCATCCGGCCGACGTGGCCTCGACCGATCAACACACGGTGAAGCCCTGGTTCGCCGGCAAGCTCGACTACTCCCCCACCGTGATCGATCTCGCGGACCGCGGCTTCCCCCTCACCGGCGGCCGCCTCGACTACCTGGGCCACCACGCCGTCGCGGCCCTGATCTATCGCGCCGACCGCCACGTCATCAACGTCTTCACCTGGCCCACCAGCTATGGGATCGACGGCGCGGGCCTGTCAGCCACCGCGCGTCAGGGATTCCACGTCCTCCACTGGACGCAGGGAGGGATGACCTGGTGGGCGGTCTCGGATGCTTCGGAGGGCCGGCTGCGGCAGCTCGCCCGGCTGCTGGGCAGTCCCTAGAAAATTGTCACATTCGCGCTCTTGCATGAGCCTCTGTCGAGGAGTAGCCTGAAGGTCGGATGGGGGGGCGAAACGAAAAGTCTCGGTTGCGAAAGGAGATACCATGAAAACCCACCGCATCCTCGTCATCGCCGCCCTTCTTCTCGCGGTTCCGGCTCTCGCGTCCGCCGCGAGCCTGACTCCCCAGCCCCCCGCCGGGGTGAGCCAGGCCACGGCGGCCGTCCCCACACTCGACGCCTTCCTCTCCTCGCTCAAGAATCCCGGCACCCCGCCGGGCAGCAAGGCGGCGAGCAGCTGCGGATCGAATTTCTGTACCCAGGCGCAACGCGACGCCTGTACGCAGCAGTGCCTCACCCATCACCATGGGACGTTC
>DASXJP010000469.1:0-3340 GCA_036497345.1 Thermoanaerobaculia bacterium | reverse complement strand
GAGGGCGCGGTAGTAGGCGCGCGCGAAGAGCTTCTTGCAGGCGGCTTCGAGGGGCGCGATGACGAGGGGGGCGCCGCCTGTGGCGGCGGGGGCGATCTTGCGGTGGGTGGCGGCGCGGCGCTCCTGAATCGCGGCGGGGGGCGAGAGATTCTCGAAGGGCAGGACATCGTGCGCGGGCAGGCGCAGGACGGCGTCAGGCGAGAGCGCGCCGGTGAGCTCGCAGGCGCTGAGGACGGCGGCGTGGAGGGCTTCGGCAGCCTTGTTGTCGGCGACGATGATGACGCACGGGGCGTTGGCAGCGTGGACGAAGGAGGGTAGATAGAGAGCGCGGGCGGTGGCGGTGAGGCCGGAGACGCGACGACGCCCGGTGCCGGCGCTGAGATGGCGACGGACACGCTCGAAGGGCTCAGAGTGCTCGAGGTCCGCGAGGAGTTCGCGAACAAAAGGAAGGATCATGCCGTTCTGATTCTACCTTTTGACGGTCACGCGAGGTTTTGATGGCTTATGGCGAGGGTGTGGCGCGGGTGGGGTCGGGGCTGGAGTCGGAGTGGGAGGCAGGAGACTCGGTGGTGGTGGGTTCGGATGGGGGTTCGGTGCTCTGGGAGCTGAGGGCCTTGTGGGCGGCGGAGAGGAGCGTGGCCTGGGTGGTGTCCTCGCTGAGCTCCCAGAGCATGAGGCCGGCGACGTGCTGGTCGCGGGCGAAGCTGGCCTTGGCGCGGATGGAGGCGGGGTCGTCGAAGGTCCAGAAGGTGTCGCCGTCGAAGAGCCAGGCGGCTTTGGAGATGGGGTCGCGGTAGATGGTGGAGTCGGCGACGAGGGTCTGGATGTAGCTGTAGGGGCGGTCGCCGTGGATGGCGGTGCCCTCCTGGTTGAGGCCGTTGGCGATCTCGGGGACCTGATGCCAGCCGTAGCCGTAGAAGGGGATGCCGATGAGCAGCTTGGCCGCGGGGACGCCGGCTTCTACATAGGAGGAGACGGTGTGTTCGACCGAGCCGGCGTGGTTGGGGATGTCGCTGGCGAGGGGGGCGATGAAGCCGGTGGTGGAGTTCCAGGGGCCGTTGAAGTCGTAGGTCATGAGGCCGACCTGATCGACGATGTTGGCGACGGCGGCCATGTCGGTGCCCTCGTACATGTGGGGGCTGGGACCGACGGCGACGCTGAGGAGGAGGCCGGGGCGCAGGGCATCCATCTGGCGGCGGAGGCCGGTGAGCAGGGCGAGGAAGTTGGCGGCATCGGCGGCGTGGGGGTACTCCCAGTCGACGTCGATGCCGTCGAAGAGGTGGGGCGCGGAGATGCCGGGGGCGAGGTTTCCTTTGAGGAAGAGATTGACGCAGGAGTCGATGAAGGCCTGGCGGTTCTGGGGCTGCGCGTCCTGGGCGAAGTCGGCGCCCTTGCCCTCGAGCGAGATGAGGATCTTCAGGTGGGGATAGCGGCGCTTGAGCTCGACGAGTTGGTGGAGGTTGCCGCGAAAGCGCTGGGTGGGACGGTCGGCTTTGCCGTTGACGCTTTGGGCGGCGGGGAAGGTGTAATTGAGGTCGGCGTTGGGGTCGGCGATGGAGCAGTGGCCATTGGTGACGAAGCCCTGAGCGTAGTTAAGCTGATCGAGCATGGCGGCACCGCCGGTGGCGACGAGATTCTTCACAACGTACTGCGGCTGGTTATAGAGGCCCCACTGGGGGAAGTAGCCGACGAGACGCTGGTGCACGGGGGCGGCGGGCGCGACGCGGTTGGCGGGGCCGGCTGCGGAGTTGGGCGCGGTTTTGGACTCTCTCGCCGAGGCAGGGAGGAGAGAGGCGATCAGGAGCGCGCAGGCCCAAGGGAAACCAGTGCGTAGGAGAACAGCCACATGGATGCAGACGCGCCCAGGAGAGGGAAAGGATGCAGGCTGCCGGCAGAAGACGGCGCAAAAGGGGTTACCGAAGGATTGGTTGCTTGGCGATGCGATTTTCCCGGCAAAGGGCGTGAATGAGGGGTAGTTTCGGGGCGGCAGCTGTTCTGCCCCGCCCCGAAATTCCGCGTCGCGCTAGACGCTGCGAGGTCCGCGCGCGTACTGCGGCTCGGAGGGTAACTGGTGGGCGGCCGCGGGCGACTGCTGGCGCCAGTTGAGGCTGGGGTTGGTGAGCGTCTTGGCCAGGAAGTTGTTGCGGGCCAGGGTGATCTTCCGGTTGGCGACGAGCGGTGCCGCGAGCTTGACCATGGCGAAAGCACGCAGCGATTTACGGCGCAGCATGAGGTCGACGGCATTCTCCGGGACAAAGGAGTGGTTCATGGCGTGGGTGGTTCCACCGTCGATGCGGAGTGTTTTGCTGCCGACGGCGATCTCGTGCTCCATCCAGAAGGAACGGGCGACGGTGACGATGGAGAACTTCTCGTATCCGCTGAGGTTGAGCTGCCACTGGAGCACGGTGGTGTCTTCCTGGCGCCAGCCTCCGATGAGGGCGAGCCACTCGCCGGCCTGGGTGCGCAGGCCGCAGAGATAGGCTCCGGGTTGGCGGGCGAAGGTGTTGTGGCGCTGGATCATAACGTCGTCGGAGACCGGACCGAGGGCGCGGCGGTTGAGTGCCAGCATGTCGGGCAGGGAGAGGACGGCGGCGACGTCGGGAACGAACTCGAGCGGGGTCTCGGCCTCAAGCAGGCGGCGATAGTAGCGGAAGTTGAAGCGGGTCTTCTTGTTCAATGTTTGCAGGGTCTCGTCGAGGGTCTTGGCCAGCGGGAGGAAGCCGGGGATGGGACGGGTGGCGGTGGCCCAGTGGAAGGCTCTACGGGAGAGCGGCTGTGGGGTCACCGGGACCGACGCTCCGCTTTCGACGTAGGAGGCCACGATGAGCTGGGCCTGCTGCTCGAGCAGGGCGGTGGAGACGGCGGCAGCGATGAAGGAGCGCGATTCTGCGGGCGCGATGATGGAGCGCATGCCGTCCTTGCCCTCGGTGACGAAGACGCCGGAGCGTAGGCCGAGGATCTGAAACTCATGCAGCAAGGCGGCGCCGAGGATGTTATCGGGGGCCAGAGGCATGGCGGCGTGCGAATCGGCAAGAACGAAGAGCAGGTAGGGCGTCATGCCGCGGCCCGCGCCATAGAGGAAGTGTCCTACCCCGTGCATGGCGCCCGACTGTCCGAAGGTATGGGCGAGATCTTGCAGAAGTTGTTGATAAGGCAGGATATTACGGGTTCCGCTAACGATATGGACGTGACTCGTTAGGGACTCCTGTGGCAAGGAGTGAATCGATTCCCTCATTTGAACCTTCCAAGGCAAAAGTCAGACGTGCAAGAAAAAAAATGTGGACCCGGGGCAACATCGGCTTGTGATGGTGCCGGGGAGGGTGGAGTTGTCTTTGCGGAG